>PEVN01000268.1:0-29087 GCA_002779825.1 Armatimonadetes bacterium CG06_land_8_20_14_3_00_66_21
GTCTGGCGGAGGTCGCGGAGGAGCGGTTGGTGCTGGTTGAGGAGCAGAGCGAGGTAGGTGTGTTCCATGGGGGGGGCAATTCGGTGGTGGCTGCGGGCGGCAAATCGCCGGTCGGGACAGGGCGCGAAAAAGAATCTCTCGGAACTGTTTACGGGCAACTGCCCGGTGGTCAGACTATGTAATAGTTCTGGTCGCCAGACCAGAGCTAACCCGTAACCAGCGAATGCTTAGGGCTTCCCCTCATCCGGCCACGCTACCCTAAGTTGAATCTGGTTCGGCAAGCCGTGTTACCGATCCCACGGTCTGTTGAGATTTGCCCGCTCGACACGACTACGGTAACACGGCTTTTCTCTGTCTCACGAGTGGTTGGCAGCGACTGGGGCCGGTCAACACGCAACCCCTCCCCCGCCTCACGCACAGCCTACTTGGCAACCGGCGCCTTGCGAGTTTCAGTAATGCTGGCGTCGGGGAACTGCTGCCGCAGGCGGCCGAGCACCCGCGGGCCGACCAAGGCGTCGAAAGTGGTCTCCGTGCCGCTGTAGGCCTCCCCCAGCACCGTCCCATGCTCCGCCAGGTACGCGCGCAGGCGGCCGTCGCCGGGCGCCGTTCGGATCCGGACTTGCGCTTGGGCTGCGGCCATGCGCTCGTCGATGGCCGTGAGCAGTTGGTCCAACCCGGACCCCGTGTGCGCTGACACAACCACTGCGTTGTCGTAGCGAGCGCACAGCTCCGAGAGCGCGGTGGCTTTGGGCAGCCGGTCGGCCTTGTTCAGCACCGTCAGCGTGGGCGTTTCGTGGCACGCCAACTCGGTGAGTACGTCCCGAACGGCCGCCATCTGTGCGTCGAGCTGTTCCGAAGTGACGTCGGCCACGTGCAGCAGCAGGTTGGCTTCGCGGACCTCTTCCAGCGTAGCCTGGAACGACGCGACGAGGTCGTGCGGCAGGTTCCGGATGAAGCCCACGGTGTCGGTGAGGAGCGCGGTCTGCTTCTGCGGAGTCGTCAACAGCCGCGTCGTCGCGTCGAGGGTCGCAAAGAGGCGGTCTTCGACGAACGCGCCGGTCCCCGTCAGCGCATTCATCAGCGAGGACTTGCCCACGTTGGTGTAGCCCACCAGCGCGATGGTGAGCTGCTCCTTGCGGGGACCGGTTTCGGTCTCCTTGCGGCGCTGGATCTGCTCCAAGGAGCGCTCCAGCTCGCGGACGCGCTTGCGGGAGGCGCGCCGGTCGACCTCCAACTGCGTCTCGCCGGGCCCGCGTCCCGCCCCGACACCCCCTCGGCGCACGCCACCCTCGATGCGGGAAAGATGGGTCCACATCCGGCGCAGGCGGGGCATCTCGTACTTGAGTTGGGCCAACTCCACCTGCAAGCGAGCCTGGCGCGTGCGGGCACGCCCCGCAAAGATGTGGAGAATTACCTCGGTGCGGGTGAGAATGGCCGCCTCGGTGAGCTTTTCGAGGTTGCGGGCCTGTGCGGGACTCAACTCGTGGTCGAAGAGGACGGCGTCGATCTCGAGACGCTCGCACAGGTCCGCGATTTCTTGCGCCTTCCCTTTGCCGATGAAGTACCGCGCGTCCGGGCTCTCGCGGCGCTGCATCAAGCGGTCCAACACCATCATGCCGGCCGTGTCGGCCAGCGCGGCTAACTCGTCCAACGTCCCCTCGCCGGTTGAATCTGCCTGCGAGAACGCAACACCGACGAGGAGGACTTTCTGGCGCTTCTCGGGTGCGCCACTCCCTTGGGCACTGACGGGCGATTCAGCCTTCAAACGGTGGTGAGGTCCTTTCGGGAGGGCGCCCCTCTCTCAAACGAACTGCGCCAGGTAGCCGGCTCCCTTGCGGAAGCCTTCCTCGGCACCCAACGTGCCGTCTTCGTGCTCGATGCTCAGGACGCCGTCGTACTTGACGCTGCGCAATACGCCGACGTACTCTCCCCAGTCAATCCTGCCGAACCCGGGGATCACGTAGCGCCACCAGCCGCCTTCGAGGCAGCCCAGGCGGCGCAGCTTATCGTCGCGAATCTCACAGTCTTTGGCGTGCGTGTGGAAGATCCGCGGGGCGAACTCTTCGACTGCGCCGAGGTAGTCCATGCCCTGCCAGATCAGATGCGACGGATCGTAGTTGAGCCCGAAGTTGTCGGCCGGGACGACCTCGAACAGCCGCGCGAAGCACGCAACATTCTGGAGATTGGTCGCGAACCAGTTCTCCAGGGCGATCTTCACGCCGTGTTCCGCCGCGAACTCGCACAACGGAGCGAACACCGCCGGGCACTCTTGCTCGATGGTCTGCAGCTTGGACTTGCCCGGAACCGGCATGCCCGCGAGCGTGCAGACAATGCCCACGCCCAGCGTCTCGGCGGCTAGTACGAGCTGGCGCAGATGCGCCAACAGCGCTTCACGGTTCGCTTCGTTCGGGTCCACAACGTTACCGTAGCAGGCAAAGCTCGAGATGGCGACGCCGGAGTCGGCAAGCAACTGCTGGAGCTTCTCCCCTGCCGCGCCGGCGGCGCCAGCGGGGTCGAAATGCCCACCACCCGGCGTGCTGACAACCTCCAGTGCCTGAATGCCGGCGTCCGCGGCGAACGCGATGACTTCCTCCAGCGACTTGTCCATCAACGGCGCGGTCAAGAGTCCGATCTGCATGTGTCTTCTCCTCGGTTGCGCTGCCGGGCGCTCACCCGTTCTTCGCACCGACCGCCTGCGGGTTCACCGGCGACGGCGGCATCCGGCCTTCAAGCCCGGCAATCAGGTTCTCGGCTGCCATTGTAGCCATCTTGGTCCGCGTCTGCACGCTGGCGCTGGCGAGGTGCGGCACCACGAGGCAGTTCGGCAACTGAACGAGCGGATGATCCGCGGGAAGTGGCTCCGGGTCGGTCACGTCGAGCCCGGCGCCCATGATCTCGCCAACGCGAAGGGCGTCCACGAGCGCGTCTGTGTCCACGATGGGCCCGCGGGCGGTGTTCACGAGGACGGCCGTGTTCTTCATCATCTTGAACTGCCGCGCGCCCATGAGATGGTGCGTTCCCGGGAGCAGCGGAACGTGAAGACTCACGAAGTCGGCCTGCTGAAGGAGTGAGTGCATGTCGGCGTACTCGATGTCGAGCACGCTCTCGATGTCCGGACGACGCACCGCGTCGTAGTAGAGCACACGCATGGAGAATCCGCGGGCGCGCTTCGCCACTCCGGTGCCAATCCGGCCGAGACCGACCAGCCCAAGGGTGGCGTGATGCACATCTTGGCCAAGGAGCAGTTCGGGACCCCACGTCTTCCACTGGCCTGCCTCCACGTAGTGGGTGCCTTCGTCCACCCGCCGCGCCGCGGCAAGCATGAGGGCGAAGGCGAAGTCGGCAGTGGTCTCCGAGAGCACCTCCGGCGTGTTGGTCGCCAGAATGCCTCGCGACGTCGCGGCGTCCACGTCGATGTTGTCGAACCCAACTGCGTAGTTGCTAATGACCTTCAGGCGTGGGCAGGCGTCCATCAGCTCGCCGTCCATCCGATCGGTGAGCAGAGACAGGATTCCTTCACACTCGGCAGCGCGCTCCTTGATCGTCTCATAGGGCGGCGGCAGTTCTTCCGCCCAGACGTCCAGCTCGGCGACCTCACGAATCATCTGAAGCCCCGCCTCGGGAATGTGGCGGGTCGCGAACACACTTGGGTTGGGCATAGCGGTCGACCTCCTGCAATGGCGGCTGGGAACGCAAGGCGATTCCAACGAAGTGCCCCAAAAGCAGAACCGACGGCGTCCGACGCCAATCGCGTCCGACGCCGTCGGTTCGGTGTGTACGAGAGAGTATGGCTCAGCAGACTTCGGCGAGCAACTCGACCGTGTGTTTCATTCTCGCCGACGCGCCCGCCCGCTCCAGCGCTTCGTTGAGGTGGAGCACGGCCGCAACATTGCCCGACGCGACGACGTCGGCTTTGCTCTCGACGATGCGCTCGACCTTCTTGGCGGTGATCTTCTGCGCGAGGGGCGCGAAGAACAGCGAGAACGGCCCTTCACCGGCGCCGCTGGCAGAATCAGCGGCGGCCAGCTCCACGAAGTTGCTCCCGGCGGCGGCAGTGAGCAGCGCCTTGGGCTCCTTCGTCACCTTCATGCCGGCGCGAAGCTGGCAATCGTCGTGGTAGGCGACCTTCCGGTCAAGCCGCGCCCGCGGCGCGAAGCCCTCGGCGAGGAGTTCGGTAACGTCTCTGACCTTCGCCGACAGGCCGGAGTCGTCACCGGCCAAGCCGTTCTTCACAGCAGCGCCGGTAGCAGCGCAACTTGTCACCACTGTGTCGAACTCGGCAAACACCGCGGCGTTGTGCGCAGCCAGCGCGGCGGCCGTGTCGAGGTCACCCAGCGTTACGAACAGGTCGCCGGGGCACTTCTGAGCCTTGGGGGTCACCACTTCGTAGCCGGCGGCGTTCAGCACCTTGACGGTGGCTTGCGCAATCTCCGGCGCTGCGTAGTTGGTCAGCGACCCGACGAGGTACGCAACGCGCCCCGTCCCCTTGGCGGGCGAAACCTCGGGCAGTAACTCAAGCGCAGTTGCCGGCGCGAGCGCGCCGGCGTCGCTGAGTGGGCGTAGAGCGTCGGTCCACTGGTTACCGGCCGGAAGTTCAGCGGCGGCGACCTTGGCAAGCACCGCAGCGCGCTGCCGAGCCGCTGCGGACGCCGAGACCGCGGCAAGTACTCGCTCGCCGAACATGTCTGCAAGCCCTTGCAGCCCGCGCGTCTTCAGCAGGTGCTGTCGGACCTGTGCCAGGATCTTCAGGACAGGCGTGCCGGTGGGGCAGTTGGTCTGCGGGTCGTAGGAGTTCAGCGAGCAGAACATCTTCTCGGTGAAGAGGTCGCCGACTTGGGCGCCCTCGCGAACGGCGGCGTTCAGAAGCATCAACTGGCCGCGGGTCCCCAAGGACTCGTCAAGGGACGCGAGGTAGAGCGCGTCGTGGGCGTGGCACATGCCGCACTTCACGCACTTGGTCATGTCGTCGTCTAAGACGGGGAGCAGTTCAGTCAGCTCAGTCATCTCATCCTCCGCTTGCGAAAAGGGCTCTCCCCGCTCAGTTCACGAAGATCTTGCCCGGGTTCAGGATGCCCTTCGGGTCGAGGGCGTCCTTGAGGGCCTTCATGGTGGCGATGCCGACATCGCCCACCTCTTGGCGCAGATAGGGAGCCTTCTCCCGGCCGATGCCATGCTCGCCCGACAGCGTCCCGCCCAGCGCCAGAACGCAGTCGAACAGAGCCTTCACTGCCTCCCGCGCCCGTTTCATGGCGGCCGGGTCGCGAATGTCGGTGAGGATCGACGGATGGAGGTTGCCATCGCCGGCATGCCCGTAGCTGCACATGTGCAGGTTGTATCGCTCGCCGATGTTGAGGACAGCTTTCGCCAGATCCGCAACCTTGCTCCGCGGCACGACCGGGTCCTCCTGGATCAGCGACGGATTGATCCGCGTGATGGCCGCCATTGCAGACCGCCGAGCCTTCCACAGCCCCTCGCGCTCCTCGGCTGTGTGCGCCCGTTGCACTCGGGTCGCCTTGCAGCGCTGGCAGATCTCCACGCACTTGGCGATGTCTTCTCTGGCTGCCTCCGCATGACCGTCTGTCTCGATGAGCAGCACCGCGTCCGCGTCGGCGGGGAGGCCAACCTTCGCGTACGCTTCGACGGCTTTGGTGGTAGCACTGTCCATAAACTCTAGGACAGAGGGGATGATCCCGGCCGCGACGATCTCCGACACAGTGCGCCCAGCCTGCCAGACGTCGTCGTAGATGGCCAGCATCGTCTCCGTGTATGCGGGCTTCGGCAGGAGCTGGACGGTGATTTCGGTCATCACGCCCAAGGCGCCCTCGGAGGCAGTGAAGAGACCCGTGAGATCGAAGCCGGTCACATACTTGACCGTCCGCGAACCGGTCTTCAGCACGTCGCCGTTGGCGAGGACTACTTCCAGTCCCTTGACATACTGCCGGGTGCACCCGTATTTGAACGCGCGGGGTCCGCCGGCGCCTTCAGCCACATTGCCCCCCATGGAGCATCCCTTCTTGCTGAGTGGGTCCGGCGGATAGAACAGCCCCATGCTCTCTACCAGCTTGTCGAGGTCCTGGTTGATGACGCCGGGCTCCGCCACAGCCATGAGGTTCTCGGCATCGACCTCTTTGATCTTGTTCATCCGGGTCATGGCGAGGCTGATTCCGCCTTCGGAAGGAACGGCGCCGCCGCTGAGTCCGGTGCCACACCCGCGGGGCGTGACCGGGATCTCCTCCTCGTACGCCAGCTTCATGACGCCAGCTACCTGGTCCGTGGTCGTGGGTGACACGACCACACCGGGCAACTGGGTGTACAGTGTAGCGTCGTACGAGTGCGCAATGCGGTCCTCGATGGAGGTCTTCACATTGTCTTTGCCCGCGATCTCGATGAGTTTGCTGACGAGGCTATCTTTCACTCAGCAGGCACCTCCTGTTGTGCCGTGGCAACGCGCGCCGCCGCTCGCTGACCAAGCTGGAACAGCCTGAGCCCTCGCGCACTGGCTGCGCGCACAAGCTCGGCGCCACGAGCCATGGCCTCCGTTAGCGGAATGGGCGCTGCGACAATCGGTATCAGCCCGTCGATTCCGTGTGCGTGGACGACGGTCGCGTCGTCTGCAATGCTACCACCAACTCCGATGACTGGTACGCCCAGCTTTGCGGCTGTCTTGGCGACGCCGATGGGCGTCTTCCCGTACACCGTCTGCCGGTCGATCCTGCCTTCGCCGGTGAGAACCAAGTCGGCGCCGCGCAGCCGGTCCTCGAGGTGCGAGGCGTCGAGCACGATGTCGACGCCAAGCCTCAACTCCGCATTCAGGAATGCCATGAGACCAGCGCCAAGTCCACCGGCGGCGCCGGCTCCCGGAGTGTCTCCCACGTCCTTCCCGAGGTCGCGCTTGAGGATCTCCGCGCAGCGAGCCAGGTTGGCGTCCAATTGGCGCACCACCTCCGGCGTGGCGCCTTTCTGCGGACCATAGACCGCCGAGGCGCCCCGCTCCCCGCACAACGGGTTGTCCACATCGCAGGCGACCACTACGGAGCACTCCCCTACCCGCCCGTCCAGACCGCTGATGTCGATCCGGTCGAGCGAGGCAAGCGAGCCGCCACCGGCGCCCAGGTCGATCCCGTCGGCGTCGAGGAACCGCACTCCAAGCGCTTTCGCCATCCCTTGGCCGCAGTCGTTCGTGGCGCTACCGCCGATTCCGACGATGAACTTGCGGCAGCCACGGTCCAGGGCGGCGACAATCAACTCGCCGGTTCCCCGGGTGGTGGTCAGGAGCGGGTTTCGCCGGTCCTCAGGGACCAGTGGCAACCCGGAGGCCGAGGCCATTTCAATGACCGCGGTCTCGCCGTCGCCCAGAATGCCGTATTGGGCCTCCACCGGTTCACCCAGCGGCCCGGTAACCTGCTGCTTCAGCACCCGCCCTCCCGTGGCGTCCACCAATGACTGAACCGTGCCCTCGCCGCCATCTGCCATGGGCACCTTCTCCACCTCGGCTTCGGGCCACACTTCCCGAATGCCGGCTTCCATGGCGTCACATACCTCGAGCGCAGTGAGGCATCCCTTGAAGGAGTCCGGTGCCACCACGATTCTCACTTCTTCACCTCCAGCGCTACCGGCTGCAGTTCGGCACCGGCGGGCGGCCGCCGCTGCGCCCCTGCGTCGGCTACCTTCGCGAATCAGGCATCGGGCTCGATGAGTCCGTAGTTGCCGTCATGCCGCCGATAGAGCACGTTCACGGACTGCGTGTCGGCGTTCAAGAACACAAAGAAGTCATGACCGACCATCTCCAACTGCAGCATCGCCTCTTCGGGGGTCACCGGCTTCAGGTTGAACCGCTTCGTGCGCACGATCTGCGGCGTGTCGGTAGGCGCCGCCTCGTCCTGCGATTCCGTTTCAGCGCCCATTGCAGAAGCCGCCTCTTCCGGGCGTGTGGCGCTTCGCTGGTTCTTCCGCTGAAGCCGATCGCGAAAGCGCTTGGTCTGGCGCTCGAGTTTGTCCAGACACATGTCCAGCGAGGCGTACATGTCAGTGGACCGCTCCTCCGCGCGGAAGATCATTCGCCGCGCTTGAACAGTCACGTCCACAGTGTGCCAGTTCCGCTGAATGCTCTGAGTTACCAAGACGTCGTCGATATTGTCCAGGAGCCGCGTCAGCTTCTGTACCTGCTTCTCCGCGTGCTCCTTGAACGACGGGGTTACCTCGACGTTTTTGCCTCTCAGGATGATGTTCACTCGACTGCTTTCCTCCCGTGGGTGCGCTGGCGCCAAGCAGGGCTGCGATCGCCCCAACTCACCCCGAAGTGGCACCGTTGCCTATTATTACACAAGCCACGGCATGGGCGGCAATGGCCGTCTCGGTGCCGATGGCGTCGACTCCTTCATTGGTCGTAGCCTTGACGCCCACCTGCGTAGGGTCCAGCCCAAGCGCCTTGGCCAAGTTCTCGCGCATGGCCGGAACGTGTGGGGCCAACTTCGGCCGCTGCGCCAGCACCACACTGTCGACGTTCTGAATCTGCGCGCCCCGGGCCGACAGCAGCGCGCCAACATGCGCGAGTAGCTCCAGGCTGCAGATCCCTGCGTACTGCGGGTCCGTGTCGGGGAAGTGCTGACCGAGGTCGCCCGCAGCGACGGCCCCCAAGAGCGCATCGCAAATGGCGTGGGTCAGCACATCGGCGTCGGAGTGCCCCAGCAGGCCGGTCTCATGGGGGATCTCGACGCCACCCAGGACGAGCCGTCGCCCTCGCACCAGCGTGTGGAGGTCGTAGCCAATGCCTACTCGGACCACGCTGCCCCTCCTGCTTGCCGCAGCCGCAGCAGTGCCTCGGCAATGGCGAAGTCCTGAGGCAATGTCACCTTCAGGTTCAGCCGCGACCCCTCGACCAACCGCACCGGGTGCCCCAGTCGCTCAACCAAAGCCGCGTCGTCGGTCGCTGCGACGCCGCCGGCATGAGCCGCCTCGCAGGCCCGCTCGAACAACGAACGCTCGAATATCTGGGGCGTCTGCGCCAGCCACAGGTGCCGCCGCTCAAGAGTGCGCTCAATCCAGTCGTTAGCCGTCGCCTGTTTCACCGTGTCTGTGGCCCGTATGGCGGCAATGGCGGCACCGTGTGCGCGGGCTGCTGCAAACGTCCGGGCGAAGACAGCCTCCGGGCACAGCGGCCTGGCGCCGTCATGAATCACCACATAGTCCGCGTCTGGCGAGAGGGCACGCACGCCGCACAGCACGGAGTCCAGTCGCTCCTCCCCGCCGGGGACCACCCGCGACACTTGGGCACCCCCATAGTCGCTGACAAGTGCCTCAACTTTCGCCAGCCTGTCCACTCGCGACACCAGGATGATCTCGTCGATCTCGGGGCACGCTACCAGCGTTTGGAGCGTCCACGCCAGCAGCGGTCGATCAAGGAGCGGAGCGAACAGCTTACCGCCGGCGCGGTCGCCCGCCCGTTCGCCTTTGCCCGCCGCCGGAACTATCGCTGTTGTTGTCGCCAAACAGATCATCTCCGGGTTGTGCGTGAGGGATGGGTCGCCCGCGGGGAGCCGAAGGGGCCACCTCCGCGAAGATCATCTTCCCGGCCACCGTCTGCAGCACGCTGGTGACAAGAGTCGAGATGGTCTCGCCAATTCGCGACTGCGCCTCCTCTACCACCACCATCGTGCCATCGTCCAGATAGGCCACCCCCTGGCGGTTCTCCTTGCCTTCTTTGACGATGGTGACGCGCAACTCCTCACCAGGAAGCACCACCGGCTTCAGGGCGTTGGCCAGTTCGTTGATGTTCAGGACCGGGACGCCCTGGAGCTCCGCAACTCTGTTGAGGTTGAAGTCGTTGGTGACGAGGGCGCCCTGGTTCTCGCGGGCGAGACGGACGAGTTTCGAGTCCACCTGCGCAATGCGGTCCAGCTCCCGGCCGTAATCGTCGAAAACCTCTACGGGTGTGTCTGTCTCCTTCTGCATCCGGCCGAGCACGTCCAACCCGCGCCTTCCCCGGGCGCGGCGCAGCGAGTCTTCAGAATCGGCGATCTGTTGCAGCTCGTTGAGGACGAAGGCAGGGATATAGATCGGGCCCTCCAGGAACCCGGTCTTGCACAGATCCGCCATTCGACCGTCGATGATTACGTTGGTGTCGAGGAATTTCGGGGTGGGGCCGAGCACCTCCGGCACAGCAGCGACCTCCGCCGTCGGCCCGGGGGAGAGGGCGTTGGCGAGTTCTTCCTTCATGCTCATCGTCAACGCCACCCCAAGGTAGACGCACACGATGGTCGCCAAGAAGGGCACGGTTAGCGCAAAGGCGGGGACGCGGGCTCTCAGGAGGGAATTGAACTGAAAAGCAATCAGCGCGCTGACTCCCAGACCAAGCACGACGCCTAAGACGCCAGCCACCTTGTCGGCAAAGGAGATGCGCTGAAGATCGGCCGCCACAATGACGACCTTGCGATAGAAGAATGCCGCCAGGATGAACCCCAGGAGCGCGCCCAGCAACACAAAGGCCACCGTGCTCATCAGCACGATGCGCTGGTCGTTCCCGATCAGCTCCATGATCGGCTTCCAGGTGCGGTAGTAGACGCTCACCGCATACCCGAAGACGCCGCCAATGAAGGCGAACGTAACCGTGAACAAGACCCATGCGATTCGGACCGCAACCATAGCTGTTCGTTCCTCCCCGCTCCGATGAGCAGTGTTCAGCCAAACAGATTCGCCAGCGCCTCTTCCAAGGCGCCCACGCCCACTAACTCCAATTGCTCCCCGGCGGCGCGGCGGCACTCGCCAGCCAGGTCGTGCGCAGGCATCACGCACCGGGAGAACCCCATCCTGGCCAACTCGGCGATCCGCTGCGCGGCCCGGTGCGTGCCGCGAACCTCGCCGGACAAGCCGACCTCCCCGTAGACGGCGAACCCCGCGGGGAGCGGTCGGTCTCGCTGGCTGGAAACCAAAGCAGCGGCAATTCCGAGATCGGCAGCGGGCTCTACGACGCGCAGACCGGCTGCTATGTTGATGAAGACATCGCTGGCGCTGAGGTTGAGCCCGGCGCGCTTCTCGAGCACCGCCAGAACCACGCTGACTCGACTGCGGTCCGCCCCCGTGGTCACTCGCGTCGGAGTCGCGTATCCGGACGGCGACACCAAGGCTTGCACTTCCGCCAAGAGGGCTCGCGAGCCTTCGACCGTCGGCACTACCACCGAGCCCGAAGCCCACGAGGGACGCTGGGCCAGCAAGACACGAGAGGGCTCCTCTATGCCGGAAAGCCCGTGGTCGCCCATCTCAAAGAGGCCGACCTCGTTGGTGGAGCCAAACCGGTTCTTTGCGGCTCGCAGCAGTCGAAGCGTTTGGTGCTCGACACCTTCAAAGTATAACACAGCGTCTACCAGGTGTTCCAGCACCTTCGGGCCGGCCAGGGAACCCTCTTTGGTGACGTGCCCCACCAAGAACAGCGGGAGGTCCAGCTCCTTCGCGGTCCGAACCAGCACGCCGGCCGCCTCGCGGACCTGCGCGGGTGAACCACCGAGAGAGGGGCCGGCCGGCAGCGAGAGCGCCTGCACCGAGTCCACCACCGCCGCGTGCGGGCGCAGCGCTCGCAGCGAAGCATCGACGACGCCAACATTGGTCTCCGGAAGCAGGGAAACGGCGGAGGAGACGCACCCCAGTCGGTCGGCGCGCAATCTGACCTGCGCCGCACTCTCCTCGGCCGACACGTAGAGGCACTCACCGTACCGATCCGCAAGGCTGCGCAGCGCTTGGAGCAGTAGAGTCGATTTGCCGATTCCCGGTTCACCGCCCACCAGCACAGTCGCCCCCGGAACCAGACCGCCCCCGAGCACCCGGTCGAACTCACCGATCCCGGTCAGGAGCCGAGGGCCGGCATGGACCTCGACGGCCGTCAACGCAACCGGGGAGCCCGGCTGGACACACTCGGCCTCCGGACCCGAGCGACTGGGAAGTGTGCGCTCCACCATCGCTCCCCACGCGCCGCACTCGGGGCAGCGCCCGACCCAGCGCAGGGACTCGCGCCCGCACTCCTGACACGCATGGATGGTCTCTGCTTTTCTCATCCGCGACACCCCGGTCTTGGCGCTGCCGGCAGCACCCCGCCGCCACTACACGAGCGCCGGGTCCGCTTCGGCACCAACGGCGACCACTCCCGCGACGGGGCTCTCCTGGAGGGAGAACGCAAGGCCTTCCCCGTCCAAATCAGCGTCGACCAGAATGGTGCCGCCCTCGCCGAACTCTCCGGCAAGCACTTTCTCGGACAGTGGGTCCTCAATGGTCTGCTGGATGGCTCGGCGCAGCGGTCGGGCGCCAAGCTCCATGTTGTAGCCATCGGCCACCAGCCGCTCGACGGCAGCGGCGCTAAGCTCCAGCTTGAGGTTGCGGTGGGCGAGTTCCCCACGGACGCGCTCGACCAGCAGCTCCACGATTTGCCGGATGTGCTCCTTGCTCAGCGAGTGGAACACGACCACCTCGTCGATCCGGTTGCGGAACTCGGGCAGGAACGTCTTCTGGTACTCCTCCATCACCTTCCGCTTCATCCGCTCGAACGAGGCGTCGTCCGGCTCTTCGCCGGCCCGCTGGACGCGGAAGCCGACGGACTGCTCGGCCACGATGCTCCGCGCGCCGACGTTGCTCGTCATGATGAGGATTGCGTTCCTGAAATCGACCACCCGCCCTTGGGCGTCAGTCAGCCTGCCATCCTCCATGATCTGGAGCAGGACGTTGAAGACCTCGGGGTGCGCCTTCTCGATCTCGTCCAGCAACACCACCGAGAAAGGGCGCCGCCGAACGGCCTCGGTCAACTGCCCTCCTTCGTCATAGCCGACATACCCGGGAGGTGAGCCGACCAGGCGCGACACGGCGAACCGCTCCATATACTCGGACATGTCTACGCGCACCAGCGCGCGCTCGTCGTCGAATAGGAACTCCGCCAGCGCCCGCGCCAACTCCGTCTTGCCCACCCCGGTGGGCCCGACGAAGACGAAGCTGCCCATGGGCCGCTTGGGGTCCTTCAGCCCCGCTCGCGCCCTGCGGATAGCTTTGGAGACGGCGACGACGGCGGCGTGCTGCCCGATCAGTCGCTTGTGGAGTTCCTCTTCCATTCGCAGGAGTTTGGCGGTCTCTTCCTCTGTCAACTTCGCCACCGGGACGCCCGTCCACTCAGACACGATGTGGGCGATCTCCTGCTCGTCAACGGTAGGCATGGCTTCGCCCTTCTCCGCCTCCCACGCCGCCTGCAAGGCGCTGTGGCGCCGCTCCAGCTCTGCCCCGCGGTCGCGCAGCTCCGCCGCCTTCTCAAACTCCGAACTCTCCGCGGCCGCCTTCTTCTCTGCGTTGACCTGGTCCAACTCGCGGGCCAACTCACGGATGTCTTTGGGTGGCAGGGCGATCTGGAGCTTCGCCCGGGAACCGGCTTCGTCGATAACGTCGATGGCCTTGTCAGGCAGGCAACGGTCAGTGATGTATCGTTGCGACAACTCGGCCGCAGTCGCCAACGCCACGTCGGTGAACTTGACGTTGTGGAACTGCTCGTACCGCTCCCGCAGCCCTTTGAGGATATCGACGGCGTCCTCCGTCGACGGCTCGGGCACTAGCACGGACTGGAACCGCCGTTCGAGCGCTCCATGCTTCTCGATGTACTTGCGGAACTCGTCCAGCGTCGTGGCGCCGATGCAGCGCATCTCGCCCCGGGCCAGCGCCGGCTTCAGGAGGTTCGAGGCATCCAATGCTCCCTCGGCGCCGCCCGCGCCCACCATGGTGTGGAGCTCGTCGATGAAGACAATGATCGCGCCCTTGGAGTCGCGGATCTCCTGCACCAGGCGCTTCATGCGCTCCTCAAACTCGCCGCGGTACTTGGTGCCAGCCACCACGGCACCCAGGTCGATGGCAACCAGCCGCTTGTCAAGGAGCGGCTCGGGGACCTCGCGCGACACGATGCGCGTGGCCAAGCCCTCCACGATGGCGGTCTTGCCGACACCAGCCTCACCGATCAGGCAGGGGTTGTTCTTGGTCCGCCGGCACAGAATCTGGATGACCCGCTCGATCTGCGCTTGGCGCCCGATCACCGGATCCAGCTCTCCGGCCGCGGCGAGCTGGGTGATGTCGCGGCCGAAGGCATCAAGTGCCGGGGTCTTCGACTTGGTCTTACCAGGCTGCTGCCCGGCTGCTTCGGTTCCCAGGTACTCCGCCACCTGCTGACGCATCTGGTCGAGGGTCACGCCCTGCGCCGTCAGGACCTTCGCCGCGAGCCCTTCCTTCTCTCGCACGAGCCCCAGCAGGAGGTGCTCGGTGCCAATGTAGTTGTGCTTCATCCGCTTGGCTTCATCAGCGGCCAGCTCGACAACCTTCTTCGCGCGCGGGTCGAGTTGGGGCTCGCCCGAGACCGTGGCGTCCTTTGGAGTCACGTGCGACTCCACTTCGCTCCGAACCGCAGCCAAACCAACCCCGAGTGACTCCAGGACTTGCGCGGCAACCCCCTCGGCCTCACGGAGCAAACCCAGCAAGAGGTGCTCGGTCGCCACCTGTTGCGAGCCGACACGGCCCGCCTCTTCCTGGGCCAGCAGGATCACTTTTCTGGCTCGTTCGGTGAATCGTTGCCACATGGACGCTCTCCTCCAATGGTCCACTCCGCAAGGCCGGCGACGGTGTCCACCCCGAGGCCGCTGGCTTCACGAAGACAGTTTTTCGCTCAACTCCACCTGCTCGAAGCGCTTCCGCAGCAAGCTGGCGCGCAGGACGTCGCGCTCTTCGGCCGGCAGCCGGCGAGTGTGCAGCACCTGCTGCACGCCCGGTCGAATCCAGATGATCAGTTCGTTCAGCGTCTGCCGGTCCAGCCCCCGCGCGAGGTCGATTTCCGCCCCCCAGCGGAGCCACGACAGGCAGTCCAAGGCTTCCCGGGAGGTGACGCTGCGGGCGTAGCGAAGCGTTGCGTACGCCCGCGCTACGTGGTCGTCCAGCAGCAGCGGGGACTTCCGGTGAAGGGCCGCGCGCGCGTCCCGTTCCGCGGCGGCGATCTGTTTGCACGAACTGCTCAATTCTGCAACCAACTCCTCCTCGGATCTGCCGAGGGTCACTTGGTTGGAGAACTGGTGCAAACTGCCATGCGCCTCCGTGCCTTCGCCGTAAAGCCCGCGCACGGCCAGCCCGGCGTTGGCCGCCGCGGTCAACACCTCGTCAAGCCGGCCGGTTTCCGTCAAGCCAGGCAGGTGGATCATCGCAGAGGCACGGAGCCCCGTGCCTACGTTGGTTGGGCACGCCGTGAGGTACCCCCACTTCTCCGAGAACGCGAAGCCCAGCGCTGACTCCAACACTTCCTCGAGCCCGGCGCACACTCGGTACGCTGTCTCCAGTTGCAGACCCGAGTAGAGAGCCTGGATTCGGAAGTGGTCCTCCTCGTTTATCATGACGCTGAGGCTGCCGGAGCGGTCGAGGACCAGCGCTCTGCCGACGGGCTGCGCAACATGCTCCCGGCTGCACAGGTACCGATCTACGAGTGCGTACCGCTCCAGCTCTGTCAGCTCCTGCATGCGCACAAACTCGAAGGGCGCGAGCGCCCGTGAGCAGGAGTGGACCGCTGCCGCGCGCTCGGCGATGGCGATCAGCGTTTCGTCGTCGCAGCGGGGCGGGAAGCAGCAACCCGCGAGGTTGCGAGCGAGCCGCACACGGCAGGTCAGCACGATGTCCGCCAGGGGGCCCGTGCCCCGCATCCACTCAGCCGTCCGGTCGATCCGGGAGAGCAGCGGGAGGGTGCCGTCAGCACTGGGCATGTGCCGTCAACTCCGTCTCGCTCGTCAACTCGCCGATCTCGTCCCGGAGCTTCGCTGCCAGTTCGTACTGCTCCGCTTTGACGGCCTCCGCCAACTGCACGCGGAGGTTCACCGCCTTCCGTTGCCGATCCAGTCGCTCCCGCGCCGCCAGTGGCACTCGGCCCCTATGTTCGGTGTAGCCGCGCTGGACCTCCTTGAACACTGACGGCAAGGCGGTCGCGAAGGCCTCGTAGCAGCCCGCGCACCCGAATCGACCGTGCTTCACGAACCCTTGGTACTCAAGCCCGCAGCCAGGACACGCTGCCGCCACTCCGGCGGGCACTGCCGGCTGCTCCGGTCCCTCCAGAGGAACCGCCTCGAGCAGGTTGGCGACCACCTTGTCGAGGGAGAGCTCCCCGCCAAACGGGCCGCCCAGTTGCTTGAGCTTGGCGCAGGTCTCGCAGAACTTGCTCTTGGTGAGGTGACTGCCTTCGACCTTCGTCAGGAAGACATTCGCCGGCCGCTCGCCGCATTCATCGCAGGTGGGCAGTTCCACGCTTCGTGCACCTCCTCGCTGTCAAGGGCTGGACGCCGGCTTCAGTGAGCCGCCCGCGGCCGAGCGCAGAGCGTTGGTCACTCCGCATAGACCCGCACTCCCTCGGCCGCCACGAGCGCTGCGAAGCGAGCCCGAAGCTGCTGGGTGACCGGACCGGGTTGTCCGTCTCCGATGGGCCGATCATCGATCTGGACCACTGGGATCATCTCCGCGCCGGTGCCCGTCAGGAAACACTCTTCCGCCGCGTATAGGTCGAGTTGGGTGCACGACTGCTCCACGACCGGTATCCCCGCCTCTCTGGCGAGTTCCAGCACCGCTTGTCGCGTCACTCCCCGCAGAATCCCGTCCGACGGGGGGGGCGTGTGCAAGCCGCCACCCGTGACGTAAAAGATGTTGTCTCCCGTGCACTCGGCGACCTTGCCGTCCGCGTTCAGCATCAGGCCCTCGAGGAGCCGAGGCTTCTTCTCGCTGTGCGCGGTGCTCACTTCGATCTTGGCCAGGATGTTGTTCAGGTAGTTGAGCGACTTGATGGCGGGGTTGAGCGCATCGGGGCGGTTCCGGCGGGTGGCGCAGGTGAGGATCTCGATCCCCGAGTCGTAGCACTCCTTGGGGTAGAGCTGGATCTTCCCGGCGATGATGATGATGGAGGGCGTGGGGCACTGGCGCGGGTCTAGCCCCAGATCGCCCGGACCTCGCGACACGATGAGGCGGATGTAGCCATCCCGAATCTCGTTGGCGCGGACGGTCTCGACGACCGAGCGGCACAGGTCGGGTCGGCTGGTGGGGATGCTGAGATGGATGGCCGCTGCCGATTCGTACAGTCGATCAACGTGCTGCTTCAACCGGAACACGCGACCGTTGTATGCTCGGATGCCCTCGAATACGCCGTCACCGTACAGAAACCCGTGGTCGAAGACGGAGACTTTGGCGTCCTCTTTCGAGTAGTACTGGCCATCTATGTAGATTCTCAAGCCCTCACCTCACCATTCACGGACTGCCGCGCAGGGGATCTCGGCCGAACGCCCCCGGTCACTTTTCGACTTCGGGCAGTTCCAGCATCTTCTCGATCTTCGCTTCCTTCATCAGCGCCGCCATGCGTTCGCCCATTCGGCTCTGCAATTCCTGGGCATACACTGTCTCCCGTACCTTCGCCTGAATCTGCTCGAAGGTAGGCTTGAGCGCAGGCTTGTGCTCGATCACCTTGATTAGGTGGTACTCCGTGTCAGTCTTCACGGGTCCGCCGACCTCGCCTGGTTTCAGGCGAAACGCCAACTCCAGAAACGGCGCCTCCAAGTTCGTCAGCTCGCGGGTAATCCAGCCGAGATCGGCTTCGCCCTGGTCCGGCGGGTCGCCTTTGGCGAGCATTGCCGCAGCCCTTTCCCGCACCTCTTTCGCCAGCTCTTCAAAGGAGACGCCGCGGGAAAGCTTGAGCTTCATCAGCTTCAGCGCCTGTTCGTTGTGGTGGAAGATATGGCAGACGTGTACCTGCTCTTTCTCCTCGAACATCCACCGGTGACCGGTGTAGTAATTGCGCAACTGGGTCTCGTCGAGCTTGAAGTCCCCTACCAGTTTCCTGAGCCGGAGGCGCATACGCACTTGCGCGCGGAGGGTGACCATGGACATGCCCTGCTCGGTGAGCATCTCCTCAAGCGATTTGTCTCTCGGCAGCGAGGTTCGCACGTCCGTTAGCTGCTGCTCGATCTCGTCCTCCGTCACTGTGACGGCCGCCTTGGCAGCGGCTTGCTCCACGACTTTCTCCTGGATCAGCTTGTCGAGAAGACTCGCGCCCGCATCCGCCAGGAGCCGCTGCACGAGCTGCTCTCGGGGAATAGGGTTGCCGTTGACCGTCGCCATCGCATCGGCCTCTTGAGCCAGGAGCGGCGAACCGACCCAGACCATTGCCAGCAAGGGAGCCATGAGCGTCGGGCGAAGCCAGTACGTGAAAGGGGACATGGTCAAAGCAGAACACTTCCCATTCAGCAAATCGGGCGGGGCGGACAGCCTGTGCGCGCCGTCACCTCGGGCGACTCTGTTCGGAGGAAGGGCTCAGTCACCCAGCCAAATGCGCGGTGCCAGTCTGCGGCGAGAGAGCCGGCACGCCCCCCAAGTGCTGTCTTCAGGCTATCTTATCCGACGGGAATAGGCAAGTCAAGCAATGGACCGGCAGGCGCGAAGGGCGGCTGAACGGGCCCCGGAACGGGTCCATGAAGCCCGTTTCAGGGACCCCTCGGTGTTGGCTGAACTCCGCGGCTCGCCTCCCGGGCGGAGACAGGCAGCGCCGCGCCTTGACGCCCGGACAGAGTGACCAGTATAATGCGCCACAGCAGGTGTGTTGGGAGCCCCTCTCATGAATCGCGACCTCAGTCGCAGGCCGGCAGGAGGCAGGACTGCCTCACGATGTTCCGCCGTGCGAGGCTTCGCCATTCTGTGTGTTGCCTGGGTGTCTGCCTATTCGCTCACCCACGCGCAACAGCCCCCCGCTGGCGGAGCAGCAGAAGAGGCTCAGCCCTCCGGGGAGGAGCCGCAGGCGGCCGGCCCCCCGCCAGTCGTCCAAGTTGGGACCGGAGACGCAGTCGAGATCCCGGTGACGGTTGTCGCGCCGATTGAAGGCGTCATGCTGCCAGGGGGAGCCGAAACGACGCCTCCGTCTGCCTTGGGGGCTGACTTGACACAGCCTAGCGGCGCTGCTGCGCTGCCGGGCGTGGGCGACCAACAGCCGACTCCCGGTTGGCCCATGCAGCCGGGAACCGTGGTTCCGGGGGCGGGCTCCATTTCTTCCCTAACTGGGCAGTCGGGCCCGTCGGGCAACGCCCAGAAGCCTGCCGCGTCGCCTCCCCCTCCCCCCACCAACAGCAACGGCGCGGCCGCCGGCCCGCCCGCAGCGGCGCCTGACTGGCTCTACGACGAGTTTGCCCGCTCCCAGGGCGCGGCACGAACACCAGCGGCTGCCCCGGCGAGCCCAAGCTCGGAACCGGCCCTATCCCGGCCGCAGGTGATCGCGCCCTACCGACCGGCACCGCGGAAACGAACGCGACGGGCACCCCTTCCGTCCGCCCAACGGATTGAGGAAGTGGCGGAGAAGTCAGCGAAACCGGCGTTGTACGTACTGGGGTTCCTGTTGCTGGGTGCTGCGGTGTCTCTCCATCTGCGGGAGCGCGGGCCGAGCGTTGAGGCCCTGTGCGCGGCCGGGGATGTCGAGTCCCTGCTTGCACTGCTTCACACCGACTCCGCCGCGCACGGCCAGCGCGCGAGAGAGGCGCTGCTTACGCTGCTCCCGGAACTCACCCGCGAGCAGAAGGTGGACGACCTCGTCGCGGCCCTGCGCGCAGACGACTCGGGAATCCGCCAGCGAGCCGCCGAAGCACTGGCGTCGGTCACTGTGCCGGCCGCAACGGGCGCCCTGGCCAACGCGGTCCGCGACTACACGGAACGCCTGCCCGACGACCTCCGCGTCCAGATGCTGGAGTGGCTCGCAGTTCGCGACGACGCGGAGACCACGGAAGTGCTGCTGGACGGGCTGCACGACCGGTCTGCGACCCTCCGCGAAGTAGCCTACGCCCACCTCTACGCCCGCGTGCAGTCCCTTGGCGACCAGCACCAGACGGCTCAGTTGACCAGGATCATGCGCCGGGGAGATGCCGACCTACGCGGCGCCGCCATTGCCGCCCTGGGGCAACTCGGTCTGCCCGAGGCAGCGGAGCCCCTTGGAGAACTGGCCGCCGACTACTCCTCCCCTCCGGAGACGCGTTGTCTGGCCGTTCGGGCGCTCCGATGCCTCCCCGGCGAGGGCGCGCGCGCGGCCCTTCACGGGCGCCTGGTGGACTTTTTCCCCACCGTCCGGCAGTGCGCCAGCGAGGTGTTGTCTCAGCCGGCCCCGGCGACCGCCGAGGGCTTGGACCAGGCCCGTGAGCAGGCGACCAAGCGCCTTCACGCCGCCCTCGCTGCACACCTCGAAGGCCGGCGGACCACCACCCCTGAGGGCGACTCCCTTCGCTGGGAGGACGAAGCGCAGGAGCTGGGTCAACGACTCCACGAGGCGGCGGGACGGGACCTCGTCTACGCCGTGTTCCACGAGGTGGACCGACGACTCCGCGCCAGCCACGGGCGGTCGCCTCGTATGCTCAGACTCCAGTGGCAACAGCAGCACCTTTTGTAGCGGCGGGCGTCGCCCCCTCACTGCCGGCCTCGCTCGACATCCGCCTGCCCAGGGGTTAGAATGATCTGTTCCGGGAACCACCCGGACACCCGCCTCACCCTTGCGAGCGGCCCGAGGGTCTGATCCTGTGATGTGTGCCGGCACGCCGACCCCTCAACTGCGTCACCCGCCGACGCGCTGAGACACCCAATTTCCCTCCGTGGGGGTATTCGTTTGACGACATCCCGTAAGCTCGGTTTGGCAGCAGTCCTTGCATTCCTCGCGTATCTGGTCATCGGGAAAGGCGTCCTGCTCTACACAGAATGGCTCTGGTTCAGCCAACTGACCTTCGGGCAGGTCTTTGTGAAGGTCCTCACCGCCCGAGTGTGGGTGTTCCTGCTCGTGAGCGTGATCGTCTTCCTGTGCGTGTGGCCTCAGTGTCACATCGCGCGGAAGTTCAGCCGCGATCTCCCCGTGCCCATCCTCACCCGCCTGATCCCCCTCGACGACAAGCTGATGCTGGATCGGTACGTCGATCGGTACCTGTTCCTGGTCCTTCTGCTCTTCTCCGCCGCTGGTGGGCTGATGGCAAGCGGCCGGTGGGACTACCTGTTGCGGTTCGCCAACGCGGTCCCCTTTGGTTCGACCGACCCGATCTTCCACAAAGAGATCGCGTTCTACGTCTTCCGCCTGCCGTTCTGGCAACTGCTGTGGCAGGCGGTCTACGCCGGCGCTATTCTCGGGCTGATTGGGGCCGCCCTGATCTACATCTACGACGACATCATTCAGTTGGCCAGCGAGCGGGCCTACATCGCCCCCAAAGCCCTCGGCCACCTGTCCCTGACCGCCGCGTTGGTGTTCGTGCTGAAGGGCGTCGGGTACCAGTTCAACGCGTGGAAGCTCCTGTACTCCACCCGCGGCGTTACGCACGGCGTTGGGTATGTGGACGCGCACGTCTTCCTGCCGGCCTACCGAGTCCTGTTGGTGGCGGCGCTTGTGGTCGCCGCCGTCTTGGCGTGGAACTACCGCCGCCAGAGCTTCAAGCTGGGCGTGGGCGCAGTGGGTGCGCACTTGGCGCTTTCGGTGCTGCTGCTGGGTGTCATCCCCGGCGCCGTCCAGAAGCTCATCGTCACGCCCAACGAGTTGCAGAAGGAAGCCCCCTACATCCAGCACAACATCAAGCTGACCCGCGAAGCCTACGGGCTCGCGAACATCAGCACGGTGCACCACCCGGGCCGGACGACCCTGACCCCGCAGGACCTCACCAAGAACGAGCTGACTCTCAGCAACATCCGCATCTGGGATGACCGCCCGCTCCGCCAGACCTACCAGCAGCTCCAGGGGATCCGCCCGTACTACTCGTTTGCCGACGTCGATATCGACCGGTACACCATCAATGGGCAGTACCGCCAGGTGATGTTGGGGGCACGCTCCCTGTCCCACGAGCGCATCCCCCGGCGGACGTGGGTGAACGACCACCTGAAGTACACCCACGGGTACGGCATCTGCATGAACCCCGTCAACTACGCCGGCAAAGAGGGGCAACCCGATTTCTTCCTGAAGGACATCCCGCCGGTCAGTTCTGTTGACCTGAAACTCACCCGGCCGGAGATCTACTACGACGAGGATCCCGACGAAGCAGGCCGGCGGCGCGAACTGGCGGAGGAGGCGCAGGCACGCCAAGCCGAGGAAGGCAAGGGGGCTCCCTCGCCGACGCCTCAGCGGCCGACACCGGAGCTGGCAGGCGAAGAGCACCGCAGCGATTCCCCGGACGAAGGGCAGGGGCCGCAGGACGAAAGCCCGCTCCCGCCGCTGAGCAAGCTGCTGCGGCCGCCGCGGCCCCGCGGCGGCGTTGAGCCTGAGCAAGCCCTGGCAACCTGGCTGGACTACATCATCGTCGACTCGTCGACCGAGGAGTTCGACTACCCGAAAGGCGACAAGAACGTCACTTGCCGTTACCGGGGCAAGGGCGGCGTCCTGGTTAATAGCGTCTTCCGCAAGCTGGCATTCGGTTGGCGGTTCTCCAACCTGAAGATCCCGCTGAGCGGCTACGTCCGCCGCGATACGCGCATCCTCTACCACCGCCGCATCATGGATCGTTGCCGTACTATCGCGCCCTTTTTGCGGTATGACCGCGATCCGTACGTCGTGCTCGCGGAGGGCAAGCTCTACTGGATTGTGGATGCCTACGCCACCACCGATATGTACCCGTACTCCGAGCGCACCCGCGGGATCGGCAACTACGTGCGCAACCCGGTCAAGGTGGTCCTCAGCGCGCACGACGGCGACGTCAAGTTCTACGTCATCGATCCGACTGAGCCGCTCGTGCAGTGTTTCTCACGCATGTTCCCGGGCCTGTTCACCTCAGCCGACAAGATGCCCAAGTCGCTCCGTGCGCACCTCCGCTACCCGACCGGGCTGTTCATGATTCAGTCGCTGCTGTACTCGACCTACCACATGACGCAGACCGACGTCTTCTACAACAAAGAAGACCAGTGGGAGCTCCCCCGGGAGATCTTCGGCGAAGGCATCGAGCAGCGGGTCGAGGCGTACTACATGGTGACCAAGCCGCCGGGAATTGACCGGGAGGCGTTCTACCTGTTCCTGCCGATGACGCCCGCCGGAAAAGACAACGTTATCGCCTGGATGTGCGCCAACTGCGACGACCCCAACTACGGGAAGATCACCGTGTACAACTTCCCGAAGGACAAGGTCGTCTACGGCCCGATGCAGATCGAGGCGCGAATCGACCAGGATGAGGACATCTCGCAGGACTTCACGCTGTGGAGCCAGAAGGGCTCCCGGGTGATCCGCGGCAATGTGCTGGTCATCCCCATCGAGGATTCCCTGCTCTACGTGGAGCCGATCTACCTCCAGGCCGAGCGCAGCGAGCTGCCGGAACTGAAGCGTGTCATCGTCGCCAGCGGGAACGAAGTGGTGATGGAGCCGACGCTGGAAGGTGCGTTGGAGCGCCTATTCCCCGGGCTGGCCGAGCAGCGGGCCACTCCCCTGCCAGGCGGCGGCACCGAAGGGGCGCCGTCGGCCACTACAATCGCGCCGGTCCCGACCGCTGCAGGAGCCCCCAAACCGAGTTCCGCCGACACCCGCCAGCAGTTGATCGAGCAAGCCGCCAAGCTGTTCGACCAAGCAGAGGCCGCCCGGCAGAAAGGCGACTTCGAGACGTACGGCAAGCAGACGGAGGAACTCGGCAGAGTCCTGGGCAAGCTGCGCTCGGCGAAGTAGTCCCCAAGAGACCGAGGATTCCCAGCTTGGCAAGCTCAGCCGGGGGACTGCCCGGTTCCGGCGTCAAGCACCTCCAGCAGGTGTTGGAGGGCAACCGCGCACCGGTTGTGTTCCCCTGCGTTGTCGCGGTCCCTCTCGGCTCTTCCCACTGCCAGGCAGTACCGGCGTTTGCCCTCGACGGTCGCCCGCTCCCCCACGAGGCGGTCTTTCAGGGAGTTGAACGCAGCTTCCGGGGTGGTTTCGTCTGCTACACCGGCTGGCTTCCCAACCGACGCCGCGAGTGTTGCCACGAGCCTGTCGCTGTCCCAGTACCAGGGGGAGTCGGTTCCGAGGCGGCGGTGGGCCTCTTCCAGGCGGTCCAACTGCGCCGTGAACATGCCCGTCAGCGCGGTCTGCCAGGATTGGACGACGCCGCGCCGGTCGTGCAGGTCGCGGTAGTGGGTGGTTCGCTCGACCACGGTGTGGGCGTCTCGCACTGTTTTGATCTCGGCATTTAGGAGCTGGAAGAGCGGGTCCCGGAAGTCCACCTGCCGACGCAGCCCCTGCGCCACAGCAAGCTCTGTCTCTAGGGCCTCCGCGTAGGCGGAAGCGTACTCGCGATCGAAGCGCTTGAGTTCCCGAAGCTGTTGCGCTTGGCGACGGGAGTCGGCGGCGGCGCTTGGCGTGGTCTCGGTGGTCGCCGGTGTCTCCCTTGCCCTTTGTGCCTCAAAGACCTCGATCCGGGTCTCCTTGTACTCGGCGTGCGCTCGTTCCCTGCCGCCCTCGCTGCGGTATGCCGTCAGGCGGGCGAGGCTTCGCTGCTCACGTTCCAGTGCCGCAACCTCCTGGCGTAGCCCCGGAAGCAGCTCCGAGTCCACACGCAGCCGCTCAATCAGTGCTTCCGTCTCCGCCAACTGCTTGCTGACCTGCATCCCTCGGCGGCCGGCAAACTCAGTGTCGTGCGCCTTGAGGACGGCGAGCGGCACCGGTTCCGTGACCGTCGGCAGGGCGAGTTCGCGGTCCAACTGCGACTTCAGCGCTTCCAGTTCCGGGTCGGGCGGGGGCGTACGATTGGCCGGCATGGGGTCCGCGACCGGAGAAGTCGTCACCCCCCTACCCACCCGCAGGACCCAAGTCAGCCCGCCAAGGCAGATCAGCAGCGTGGCGCCAATCGGCACCACCCACCGAACCTGTCCGCTCTGTGTTCGGCGTCTGTGCATCATGGTCAGGGCAGAGCTGGGAGTACCGCCAAGGAACTACGCTACGCCGCCGCCAGCAACTCGGTCCGCCGATCCCCCGACGAGTAGGCGATCACCATCCGGACCGGCTCCCAGCCCGCGTCGGTGGCATTGTGCGAACCGCCTGCCGGAATGCGGATCAGGTCGCCCTCGCGCATGGGGAACACTTCCTCGCAAAAGCAGTGGTCACACTGGCCGGAGACGACGAAGAGCAGCTCTTCGCAGTTCGGGTGGACATGCAGATCGTTGGTGTCGCCGGGGTTGATGAAGACCAGCCCGAAGGTCTGCGCCGCGTCAGTGTCCAGCTTGTCATTCATCAACCACTTGAGCCGACCCCAGGGGAAGTCCACCGCCTCGACGTCACCCACCGACACTACGGACCGATTCAACATGTGGGTAGCCTCCACTGCAGTCTCCGCCTTGCAGCTCGCCGGCCTGCACCCGCAGAGTCCTCTGCAAAGACGCTCGTCCGGCCGGCGGTGTCAGTGCACGCGGACTATTGTACCCTCCGGCTGCTGGTACGCCTCGTACAGCTTCAGCAGCGCCAACGCGTCGTCCAGACCGGCTTTCTGCGGGGGCGACCCCTCCAGCACGCACCGACAGAAGTACGCGACTTCCTGCACGTACCCGAGCAGGAAGATCCCCTTGTTGTAGAGCTGCCCCAGCGAGAACTCCGGCTCCCAGTGCAACGGAGCGCATCCATCGTCGCCTAAGAACGCCGTCTGCCGGCCGTACCCCTCCGACCCGCGACTCCCGCGGCGGTAGTAGGTCAGCGTGACGCCGTTGTCGACGACGACGTTGGCGCCCTCGCCGACCACTTCCAGGCGCTCCAGCGGCGACGTGCCTGACTGTCCTGCCGCCAAGTGCAGCGTGCCGACGGCGCCGTTCGCGAAGGACAGCAGCGTCACAGACGCCCCGTTCAGGTCCGTCCGGCGGTACCACAACGTCTCCACCGGACCCAACAGGTGGTGGATGATCGACATCGGGTGGACCAAGTGATCCAGAAACCCGCGCATGGCGAACACGTCGGTTCGCCGATCGAACGGCGGCAGGTCCTGCGGGTAGCGGCAGTAGAGTGAGGTCGGGCGGCCGAACGCCGCGTCGTCGACGATCTCCTTCGCCTTGGCGATGGCCGGGAAGAACACCTTCTTCAACCCCACCATCACGAACTTGCCCGTCTTCTCCGATACCGCCACGAGCTGTCGGATCTCTTCGCTTGAGGCAGCAGGCGGCTTCTCGATCCAGGCATGGCACCCGGCGCGCAGGCAGTCCGCAGCCAGCAGTGGGTAGAGGGGCCGGCCATCCGCGCCGCAGTTCGTCACGATGAAGACCGCGTCCAGCTCTTCCCGTGCGAGCATCTCCCGGTGGTCAGCGTAGTGCCGCTGCGCCCCGAACTGCCGCGCATAGTGGGCAGCGCGTTCCGCCTCCAGGTCGCACACGGCGACCAGCTCGACGGGGGCGTACTGGAAGGTCGGGAAGACATTGCGGAACGCATGTCCGCCGCACCCGATGAACCCGACGCGGACCTTCCGCGCGTACTCGAAGTTGTATTGCATAGCTCCGCACTGTTGCGCAGGGGAAGACCTCGCTACTGCTGTTTGGCGCCGGGATTGCGCGGGTTGGCGCCCTGTCCGCCGCGACCTCCCGGTGGCCGCATGGGGCCGCCCGTGCCCGTCCCCAGTACCATCCCCTCCGGCATGGGCAGCTCGGTCTGCTTCAGGACCGCGAGCGTGTCCACATCCAACTGGTAGACGGTGTTCCCGCGCACGATGAACAGGTACTTCTCAGTGGTCGCCACAGCAACCTGGCCGGGCACGCCGGGCATCCCGCCCATGCCGGGAGCGAACATCCCGAGACCACCAAACATGCCGCCGCCCTGGGGTCCGTTCTGCATTCGGTCTCTCATGCGCTCCTGGATCTGCGCCACGGCCTCTTGCCTGACTTTGGGATCCTGGCTCCGCAGCTTCTCCAGCAACTCCGGGTCACCCAGGCGTTGGGCGATGGCAGCAAGGCGCTCCTGCCATTCCGGCTGATCTGGCCCGCCTCCAGGGGCGCCAGGCTGTTCTCCGGGCTGGGCGAACGCAAGGGCCGTCGCGCCAAGGGCGATCAGCAGGGGTAACAGGGCTCTCTGGGTTCTCATCGGTGGACACCTTCCCGTGACTGGAATACCCACTTTGGTCGCCGGCCAGGCCCGTTTTGTTCAGTCGTCAAGCGCCGCCGCCCAACGGTTCCGAGCCGTGCAGGTCACAGAGCGGCCCGCTCACTCCACCACCCCGCGTCCTCACGCCACCACGACGCGGTGGTATTTCTTCTTCCCGGCGCGAAGCAGGAGCACGCCGTCGCGGCATGCCGCTGCCAACACAACGGCCTCGTGGTCGTCGATCCGTTCGTCGTTCACATACGCGCCGCCTTGCTCGACCAGCCGGCGGGCTTCCTTCTTCGACGAGGCGAGCCCCGTCTCGACAAAGAGCTCCAGCACCGGGGTTCCCGCCTCGAGCCTTTGCGCCGCAACCTGCGTCGTCGGCATGGCGTCCGTATCCCGTCCGCCGCCGCCGAACGCAGCCCGGGCCGCTTCCTGCGCCCGCTTTGCGTCGGCTTCACCGTGGGTGAGCCGGGTTGCCTCGTACGCCAACACTTCCTTCGCCTGACGGATCCCGGCGCCTTCCAGCGCGCTCAGGCGGCGCACCTCGTCCATCGGCAGGAACGTGTACAGTGCCAGGAAGCGCGCCACATCGCGGTCGTCGCAGTTGATCCAGAACTGGTAGTAGTCGTACGGCGCCACCATCTCCCCGCTCAGCCAGACCGCGCCCGCCGCGGTCTTGCCCATCTTCTCGCCCGTTGCCGTCGTGAGCAGCGGGACCGTCATTCCGTAGACTTCCTGTCGGTTCACCCGCCGAGTCAGATCGACGCCGGCGACGATGTTGCCCCATTGATCGTCACCCCCCATCTGCAGCTTGCAGTTGTAGTCGCGGTTGAGGACCATGAAGTCGTACGACTGGAGGAGCTGGTAGTTCAGCTCGATGAACGACAGCCCCGTCTCCAGCCGCCGCTTGTACGCTTCGTAGGTCAGCATGCGGTTGACGCTGAAGTACTTCCCGATGTCCCGCAGGAACTCAATGTAGTTGAGCGGCCGTAGCCAGTCGGCGTTGTTGAGCAGCAGCGACTTGCCGCCGTCGAGGTCCAGGTAGCGCCCGACCTGCCCGCGGATCCGCTCCGCCTGGGCGTCGATCTGCTCGACGGTCATCATCTGCCGCAGCTCGCTCCGGCCGCTGGGATCGCCGACCATCGCCGTCCCGCCGCCCACGATCGCGAGCGGGCGATGCCCCGCCTGCTCCATGTGCGCCAACGCCATGATCGACAGCAGGTTCCCGACATGCAGGCTCTCGGCAGTGGGGTCATAGCCAACGTAGCACGTCACCGACTCCGAATCCAGCAAGCTGCGGAGACCCTCTTCGTCCGTAGTCTGCTGGAGGAAGCCTCGTTCTTTGAGCGCGTCGAATACGTTGGTCATCAGTCCTCAACTCCTTGACCCTCATCCCGCCGTTTGCGGGGAGAAATGCAGTGTAGCACATGCAGACGGAGAGCAGAATTCCGGCTGGAATACGCGGCCGCTCGCCCGGCACAGGCGAGAGTCGCTCTCGGGTCCGGGACGGCGGGCGTCCGTCGTGACAGTGGTATGCTGCGCCGGCTCAGTGCAGCGGCTCCCTCAAGTACCCCCGAATCCTCTCCCGCTCCAAGCCAGCCACCCGCCCCATCCCGCTGATCGACAGACCGGTTTGCCGCAACTCTCCACCCTCGTTCGCGTCTCGACTCCGTAGCGCCATAGTGCCCTCTCCCCCTGCTCGAAGACTCGATGACCCAGTTCGCCACGGGTGTGGACCTTCGCTTCGACGTTGGGGGGGCAAGGGCTGGGACGCTCGGGCAAGCAGGAGCTGGTCGCGGCTCGTTTGGTTTCAATCCCCTCAGAGGCGGGGCAAGGGTTGGGACAGACCGGAGAGGTACTGCCCGCCATCGTGGAGCCCAGGTTTCAATCCCCTCAAAGGCGGGGCAAGGGTTGGGACATCGTATCTATCGTCAGAGACCTGAAATATGGTCTCGTTTCAATCCCCTCAAAGGCGGGGCAAGGGTTGGGACTCTTGGGCCCCAAGATCGCGTCTGGCGCGATTCGAAGGGGTTTCAATCCCCTCAAAGGCGGGGCAAGGGTTGGG
>PEVN01000268.1:29122-29466 GCA_002779825.1 Armatimonadetes bacterium CG06_land_8_20_14_3_00_66_21
AACGTTTCAATCCCCTCAAAGGCGGGGCAAGGGTTGGGACGCTACTTCACAACTTGGCGCGGAGCGGCTCGCAGCGAGGCATAGGATACCCACTTTTCGCGTTCTCCGCAAACCGCACTTTATCCACATGCTATCCACAGACCAGGCACTCCTCGCCGAAGAGCAGTCATGGCACCAGCGCGCCATTTTGGGCGCTCTGCAGGCAATCCGCAAACCTCCCCCCATTCTGGGGCTGCTGGAGGTTTGCGGACGCCGAATCTGCCCGCAGCGGGGCGTAGGAGCCGATTTCGCTGTGCTCGGCGAGGGTCTCCTGACCCCGCCGCTCCCCGGACCGACAGGTCTGT
>PEVN01000362.1 GCA_002779825.1 Armatimonadetes bacterium CG06_land_8_20_14_3_00_66_21
CGTGAGCGAGCAGGCATCCGCGGTCGGATGGCGAAGAAGGGCGCGACGATGGAAACGCCTCCCACTGTGTATGTCATTGGCGGGCCTAACGGCGCCGGGAAGACGACGTTGGCGAACAGGCTTCTGCCTGAGTTCGTCTCCGTGAAGCAGTTCGTCAATGCCGACTTGATCGCTCGCGGTCTGTCACCGTTTGACCCGGAGTCAGTGGTCTTGGAGGCGGGCCGCCTGCTGGTTCAGCGCATTGAGGCGCTTGCTCAGCACCGCGAGGACTTTGCGGTCGAGAGCACTCTCGCAGCCAGGTCTCTGGCGCGGCGGCTTGGGCGACTGAAGGCAACCGGGTACCGCGTCCACCTCGCCTACCTCTGGCTGCCCAGTCCCGAGATGGCGGTTGAGCGCGTTGCGTACCGCATTCGGCACGGCGGGCACAGCGTTCCGCATGAGACAATTCGCCGGAGGTATGCGGGCGGCTTGCGCAACCTCTTCGCCCTCTATCTCCCGCTTGCAGACGAGTGGGTGATGTACGACAACTCCCTCACCGACGCCGAGGCCATCGCGTCTTCCACGACAGGACGTGTCGAGGTCCACAGTCCTTCTGTTTTCGAGACCATACGGAGGTTGGCGGAGTCATGACACAGGCATCCTTTGCGTCCCGGCCTACGAGCAGCTTCGCTGCGAAGGTCGGTGATGCACTGAAGAAGGCAGCAGCCGACGCACGTGAGGAACACGGTCGCTGCGGCTTGCCGCTCGTAGTCTGGCGTCAGGGGAAGGTGGCGCTCGTCGCACCCGAGTTGGCGCCCATGGTCCGAGACGAGCGCGGGAAGTACGTGACGGATCGCCCAGACGACGGGAAGTGAGCCGTGGGTCTCAGCCGGGCGTGCGTTCTTGAGTGTATGGCGGCCTTCGGCTATTGGGCGTTCTTCACCGGAGGTCCGCAGAGGCTCGGACAGGCTAACACAATCAGAGGAGCTGACGCGATTGAACCCCACAGGCACCACTTTCGAGACGCCAGAACCGGACCTGAGTGAACTGATGAGTGATATCGGCAAGGGGTTGGTCCAATTGCCGGACTTCCAGCGCGACTGGATCTGGAACGACGAGCATATCCGGTCGCTCATCGCCAGCGTATCGCTTTCATACCCCATCGGCGCGATCATGCTCCTGGAAACGGGCGGCGACAGTGCCCGTTTCCTGCCTCGTTTGGTGGCGGGAGTCGAGGTGACTCCCCAACCGACGCCCGAGAAGCTCATCCTGGACGGGCAGCAACGCCTCACCTCGCTGTTCTTCGCGCTCTACAGCGGGAAGCCGGTGCCAACTCGAAACGAGAAGGGCCAGGCCGTCGAGCGGCTGTACTACGTGAGAATGGCCGACTGCCTGGATCCCGAAGCCGACCGCGAGGACGCTGTGATCAGCGTCCCGGCCGACAAGACCGTCACCAGCGACTTTGGGCGTACGGTTGAGTTGGACGTTAGCACTCGCGAGAAGGAGTACGAGCAAGGTCTGTTCCCGCTGGCCATCGCCCTGGACCAGGCACAGCTCATGGAGTGGAAGATGGGGTTCTTGACTCACTTCCAGTACGCCCCGGAGAAGTCCCAGTTCCTGATGCGATTCGAGTCGGAGACACTGCAGCGCTTCCTGCAGTACCGGGTGCCAGTCATCGAGCTACTGAAGCAGACCCCCAAAGAGGCCGTCTGCCAGGTGTTCGAGAAGGTCAACACCGGCGGCGTAACGCTTTCGGTGTTTGAACTGGTGACCGCTACATACGCAGCCGAGAATTACCGTCTGCGGCAAGACTGGGACGAGCGGGGAGAGCGACTGTCGCAGTTCGCGGTGTTGGCAGACCTCGAGGCCACTGGATTCCTCACTTCTGTGACGCTGCTCGCCCGGTATGAGAGCAATAGGACGCATGGAACGCCAGTGAGCTGCAAGAAGCGCGATGTGCTTCGTCTCACCTTGGACGACTACCGGGGGTATGCGGACCGGATCGAGCAAGGACTCAGGGATAGCGCCGTGTTCCTCGCCCACCGAAAGGTATTCGACTCCCGGATCCTGCCCTACCAGACGCAGCTCGTCCCGCTCGCCGCGATCTGCGCAGCCCTCGGAGACGACTTCCACAAAGACCCGATCAAGCAGAAGATCGCACAGTGGTACTGGTGCGGCGTGTTCGGCGAGCTGTACGGGGGCGCTACCGAGACCCGATTCGCCCTTGACCTGCCCGAGACTGTAGAGTGGGTGAACGGTGGGTCCCAGCCGAAGACGGTGACCGACGCTGCGTTCAGCCCGACCCGCCTGCTGAGCATGCGCACCCGCCAGAGCGCCGCATACAAAGGGCTCATGGCGCTACTGATGCAGTCCGGCAGTCGCGACTTCCTGAGCGGCGACACCATCGAAGTGGCCACCTACTTCGATCTCAACATCGACATCCACCACGTGTTCCCGAGGGAGCACTGCAAGAAGCGCGGTCTGCCTGAGGACAAGTGGAACAGCGCGGTGAACAAGACCCCGATCTCCTCGAAGACCAACCGGTTCATCGGCGGAAGTGCGCCCAGCGAGTACCTCCTGTCCCTCCAGACAAAGCACGAGATCAGCCGAGACAGGATCCGCGAAGTGCTCGACACGCACGGGATCGACATTCGGCTATTGGAATCAGACCACTTCGACGGTTTCCTGCGCGCCCGGGCAGCATCACTCCTTGACCTGATTCAGGACGCTATGGGCAAAACGGTAGGTGGTCGGGATTCTGACGAGGTCAGAGTGGCATTCGGCGACGTGCTCCCCGGAGTGGGCAATCCCACGATAGCCGAGTAGATGGCGCAAACAGACTTCAGGAGCGTCAGTCTGGTCCCCGTCCAGGACAGGTTGGGGGATCGGGGCGTCGGACGAACGGGCTTGTTCCCGGCTGCGTCTGCGAGTCACGAGCGCGCCTCCAGATGCCGCCTCTCCCCGTCGGCCTGTCGTCACAGGCTGCTTCCTTCTCAAAAGTAGCAGCCATCCCTGCCACAGTTCGGGGCGACAGGCCCCGATAGGTCGCCATTGATGCCGTCTGCAGTGCAGATGACCCCGTCTGCAAGGCCGGCGAGGTCGTCTGCGTTGCAGATGACCCCGTCTGCGTTGCAGATGACCCCGTCTGCGTTGCAGATGACCCCGTCTGCATTGCAGATGACCTCGTCTGCGTTGCAGATGACCTCGTCTGCACGGTTGGGGAGGTCACGTGCATTCGAGGCGACCGCGCATGCGGGCCGGGTGCGGACTCCGTGGGCACGGGTTCGGGATCCGTGCAGAGCCCAAGCTGGGGAGCGAGACGATGGCCCTCGGCCGCACATAGACCGTCCTCTTCGGTCCCTACCTGGTTCATCCGGGCGTTGCCTGCTTGGCAGACTGCGGGCAACGAATCCGGCATGTGCACTGCGTGCAACCCCTTCGGGGTAAGGGCATGGCTTCGCACGCCGCGCAGCCACCAGGGAGGCCCTTCGGTTTCCCTTCGCTGTGGTGTTGAACCCCTTCGGGGTAGCATTGCCAACGCCGGAGTCGAGATTGTCAACGCCGGAGCCAAGATCCCCGAATCGCCGACGAGTTCACCCCGAAGGGGTCCAACACCGCAGCCCAGGGCAAGGGCGAACTCCGGGAGTTCGGCCGCCGCCGTGGGACCGGATGACCAACCAACCTGCCCTACCCCGAAGGGGTTGCACAAGCGGGCACCGCGTCAGGTACGCAATCTCAAGATGAACCGTCATTGCACCCGTTCTTCGACGCGGCCGGACTGCGGACGGGCGCGGCCGCGGGGGACGGCTGGGAGTCGGTCGGCTGGGGAGCGGCGCGCCGTGGGCTGGGCTTCAGAGCCCCCGCACCATATACGCCTGCAGCACGCCCGATTCGTCGGAGTTGAAGAAGCCCGTTGTGCCATCGGGGGAGAGGAAGGGGTGGATGTGGGCGGTCTTGTCGCAGGAGGAGCGGGGGCAGAGGAGGTACTTCCAGTTGTGGAGCGGGTCGCGGCCGGGTTCGCCGAAGTCGGCGACGTGGAGGGTGGCGGTGCGGTCGAGGGGGCCGGCGTCGGTGAGGAAGCGGGTGCCGGCTATGTCGGTGCCGAAGTGGTAGAAGTGCGGGTTTGCGAAGTCGCGGCTGAGGTCGTTGCGGGTGCCGCCGGGGGTCTTGGCGCCGACATGACCGGTGTGCGGGCAGGGGCGGCCTTCGATGAGTTGGGCTTCGGGCGGCTGGCTGGTGCCGGTGCTGGCGACTGCCCAGGTGCTCCGGCCGCGCCAGCATTGGTGGCCCTGGCAGTGCTCGTTGCCGTCTCGCCCCCAGGGCAGGTTGCGGAAGTCGGTGCCGTCGTCGCGGATGACGTGGATGTCAGCGCCGTCGCCGCCGACGAGCCTGGTCACGGAGCCGCGGGCGTCGGCGGTGTTGTCGTGGTTCTCCTGGATCAGGATGTCGCGGCACTCCTCCGGGTCCTGCGACCGGCAGTACTGCGGGTGCATGTTGCACCAGCTCTGGCCGTGAGTGAGGAGCTGCACCGCGGCAGTGGCGAGGTCGAAGACCATCAGCCCCCACGGCGCGCCTTCCGTGTTGCCGTCGCCGAGGAAGCAGGAGAGGGCGATCCGCTTGCCGTCAGACGAGATCGTGGACAGAGGGTAGAGGTGGCTGGGGCGATAGCTGCTCCCCGGCAACGCCGAGTCGACGACGGCAACGGTCTGCCGGTCGCTGCCGTCCAGACCGACGCGCTTGAGGGTCAACCGGCCGCCGCCCACTTGGGTCTCGTCCACGAAGTAGTAGAGGTACCGGCCGTCCGGCGAGACGGACGCCGCCGTGGCGCCCAACTCCTCGGTGAGCGGATGCAGCGAGCCGCCGTCGTCGAGATCGCAGCGGAGGTACTGGTGCTTGGGGTCGCTCTTGCTCCCGCCGTGCGCCGTCGCCGAGCGGTGCAGCACGAAGCGCTTCGAGTCCATGGTGAAGATCTGCGCTTCCATGTAGAGGTGGGAGCTGGGAACGTCGGGCTCGGTGGTGAGCTGGAAGACTTCCAGCCCCTGCGGGGAGCGTTCGTCGAGGAGGTCGGGGCGTGGTTTCATGCTGGTGTCCTTCCTTGGGCGGTTGGCTGGCGCACT
>PEVN01000106.1 GCA_002779825.1 Armatimonadetes bacterium CG06_land_8_20_14_3_00_66_21
ACCATGGCCCAAGGCTTGTCGGTGAACATCGACAGCGTGGAGGCGCAGGAGATCACCGACCTGCACGCCGTGGAGCGGATCACAATCCATCCGTCCCAGGGCGGCGGCGATCCGGGGAACCCGGACGGCGGCGGGTTGCCGCCGGTGAGCGACACCGTGGTGGCCGGTCGCCGCGTGCTGCTCTACGAGTGCACCTGGAACACACTCAACCCGGAGACGCACAACTTCCGGCACCGACTCGTCGCCACCGCGACCTTCTCGCCGGGCGGCGAGATGCCCGGCGGCGGGGCAGGCGGGGTGACGAAAACGGCGGAGACGCAGCCGGTGGTGGGGAATCTGACCATCGAGACACAGGGCGGCGGCGACTACCCTGAGCTCCTGCTGGTCCACGAGGAACAGACCAGTCCCCTGACTGTCCAGTTTGGCTTGGAGGACGGTGTGCCGAGTCAGACTGAGGTCACCGTCAGGATCTACGCTGCCAACCGCTCGACGCATCCGCCGGCGGATCCAGTCCGAACGCTGACGACCTCCGTCGCCGCGCCCGGGACGGTGGCGCTTTCCTGGGACTGCAAGGACAAGAACGAGGAGAGCGTTCCGAGTGGCATCTACACTTATGAGGCGACCGCCGAGCAGGAAGACGGAGACAGCGACCACCTGCGCAGCCCGTGGCTCAGCATCGAGCGGGCGGTCGACGAAGAGACCGGCACCGAGCTGTTTGAGGTTGACTTCGACGGAATGGACGACCACAGTACCGATGACCCCAGCGACGATGACCTCCTCTACAACATCCGCTGGTACGTGCTCAAGGATGCCTACGATCAGGACGCCAGCGCGGGCGAGCTGCGGCTGTACGACCCGGACATGCTGTCGGTGCAGAGCTGGAACGTGGCGGACCTGGAGTGCCTCCTGCATGCCGACGATGCCGGCGCCTCCCCCCATGACGGCCTGGACGCCTCGGCAGCGGGCATGCAGCACGCGCTGGCCGTGGGCGTGCCCGCATCGCAGATGGATAAGTCCGGCACGTACCGCTTCGTCCTGCTGATGACGGACGACCACGGGGCAAGGTGCAAGGACCACGGCGACAAGCCGGCCCTGGAACTGAACTCCGCCGTGCCGCAGATCCAATTCGACCTGGACATCTGCGACGGGCAGTCGAGCACCGCACTCACGACCGCGGTGGAGTGGACACAGGGCGCCTTCACCGTCGCCAACCTCAACGACACGGACTCGGACGGCACCCCCGACGCGGACCAGCATCCGGTGTCGGGCGAGCAGGATCTGATGAAGGTGGTGATCCGAGTCGGGAGATCGGGCAATGGCGGCGCCGCTACCTTGAGGGTCCTCAACGGCGGGACTCGGGTGCGGCTCTGGGACACAGCGGTCAAGACCACGCAGATCGGACTCCCCTACCAGTTCCAGATCCCCGCCAGCACCGATCCGCAGGTGGGCCAATGGCGCTATAAGGCATTCTGGCTCGAAGCGCACCAGCGCAGTGACGCCCTTCGGGACATCGAGCTGGAGATGGAGTACAAGGGAGACAGTGACAAGGTGCGAGCGACGGCGGTGTGGGCGGAGTTGGAAGGGGTGAAGCACGATGCGGGGGACACGAACTGGCCCGATATGACGACGCCGCCGGCGAACTTTGTGCAGCAATTCGACGGGTTTGGCCTGCGGCCCATAACCGCGCAGAACGGTGTAGCCAATTTCATCGGGTTCAAGTTCAGACTGCTGCCCAGTGGCATCGGCGGAAAGGCGCGGGTGGCGTTCGACATTACCAGACAGATGGAGGGGGACGTCTGGGTGGACGGCGTGGCTCGTCCGCAGCTACACCGAGTGTTTGACCCCAACGATGAGGAACCCAACGACGACCCGGACAATACGGATGAGAGCCCGCGTCCCACTGAAGCAGACCGGATCTACTCCATCGATGACCCCGGTTTGACCGGCCCGCAATCCGCGGGTGCCCACTCCTATTCCATGCGCTACAACGGCCGCGAATTCGTGCGTGTGCGCTTCAACGGTATTCGCCCCAGCGGCAATGACGTTGGCGGTTCTCGCTGCTCAGCGAAGGCGCTCTGGCACGTGGGCCACCACCTCTTCGATGAAGGCGGAACGTGGGCCCGCTCCGACCCCGTTGAGACGCATCACATAAACTGCGTCGGCGACGGCAGTATGCCGATCGGGGGACCTTGACACCGGGCGAAGGGGCTTCCGGAAGGAGTGACCGTGATGCGAACTAGAATCTGCATGGGTGCTGTCATTGGGGTCGCACTGCTGTCAGGCTGGATCGTCGCCCTTGTGTTTCGTGGAAGGAGCGGTCGAGACGGTGAGATGGCCACGCGGAGGCCGTCACTTGCCGGCCTCCGGTCCACCCGCATGCCTGATCGGGACAACGCCTACATGCAACTGGTACGTCAGAGAGCAGGCGTGGTCACTGCTCTGATAGGGCTGGCAGACAGTACGGGGTGCCCCGAGGGATTCTCGAGCACACGGGAACTCGCAGTGATGTTGCTGGGCGACATCCGCGCGACCGAAGCTACCCCGGTGCTCATCAAGCACATCGCCTTCCGGCCACAGCGTGTAAGATTCGACCCGTCTCCTCTCGGTGAGTACCCGTGCGCCGAAGCGTTGGTGAAGATCGGCGAGCCAGCCGTGCAGGAATTGCTGCGAGACTACAGCGAGACGCCGCGAAAAGGAACTCTCGCCCTGCACGTGCTTGTCACCCAGATGGTCGAAGGCGACCAGGAGATCGGTGCCCTTCGGATTCGCAAGGCGCTGAAGGACGCGGTGGGCGGACGGAAGCAGTACCTGGAGGCGCTGCTCAAGCTGTACGAGAAGACGCCATTCCCTGGAGCGTACACGTGGCAGTGAGGAGTCGTGTTGCCGTCGATGAGTCGGTCACCCCGTGGCGGTAGGTCCCCGGATGAGTGTGCGTCAGCGACAACTTGCGTCCGTCCTTCCCCGAACTCCCCTCCCCCGCGCCCGGTCGCTTGCCTTGCCGCCTTCCATCTGCCCACGGGTGGGTACCGGTGCGTCCCGGCACGAGTCGGTGTGTTCCCCCAATGCGTC
>PEVN01000521.1 GCA_002779825.1 Armatimonadetes bacterium CG06_land_8_20_14_3_00_66_21
CGATCGCAGCCATCGGGTGGCCGTTGCCCAGCGCCTTGGCGTAGACGGCGAGGTCGGGCGCAACACCGTACCTCAAGTGCGCGCCTCCAAGGCAGAGCCGGAAGCCGATGGTGATCTCGTCGATGACCAGCCTCGCGCCGCACCGGTCGCAGAGCGCGCGGACGCCCTCCAGGAACCCCGGCTCGGGGTGGGCGCCTCGGGTCGGCTCCATGACGACGGCGGCGAGCTCGGGTCCGTGTGTCGCCACAATCGCCTCCAACTCCGCAAGCTGGTTGAATCGAAACGGGAAGACCGTGCCCGCCAACCCCGAGGGCACGCCAGCCGGCTCCAAGCCGGGCAGCAGGTGCTCGCGGAGGCGGTCCTCCCCGGCGTGTTCCGTGGCCGTCGGCAGGTTCGTGGCCAGGTACCAGTCGTGCCAGCCGTGGTAGCCGCACAACGCCACCTTGTCGCGCCCGGTGCTCGCCCGGGCGATCCGCACAGCCGCCGCCATGGCTTCGCCCCCGCAACGGAAGTACCGGACTTGGTCCGCCCACGGGTGAAGCGCCACGAGCACCTCGGCAAGCTCCGCCTCTTCCGGGCTGTTGAGCGTGCTCATCGACCCAAGTTGCACTCGCCGCACGACAGCCGCCGTGACGTCCGGATCGCAGTAGCCCAGCAGGCACGCGCCGATGCCCATGTAGGCCATGTCGACGAATCGCCGACCGTCGAGGTCGATCACCTCGCACCCACGGGCCTCCGCAAAGTAAGCCGGCCACTTCCCCGGCGCCAACTGCTCCGGACGCTTGCTCAACAACTGAGTGCCCCCGGGGATCCGCTTCTTCGCCGCCTCATACAGCGCCTGCGTCCGCTCTCCTCCAGCCACACTCGCACGAGAATCGCAGAGCTCACGAACTCCGCGATTCTCCTGACCGGCGAGGCCGACGCCGAGGAGTTGGCGGGCGTTGGCGCAGAAGATCTGCTCGAGGTCGCCGTCTGTCAGCGCGCAGGTCCGGGCGGCCTGTTTCAGCGCGCGCAGCGACTCGATGCCGACCAGCGTCGGCTGGGCAAACTGCGAGGTGTCCCAATCCACGTTGTGCTCGTACAACCAGAAGAACCCGTCCCCCACGCTGACGCACCGGCCCCGCAGATTGCAGATCGGCCAATCAGTGCCGAACAGCAGCCGCGACGGACCGAACGCGCGCAGGACCGCCTCAAAGGCGGCCGCCTCGCAGACTGCCGCCGTGTCGAAGAACAGGTTGCCCAGGCCACGCAGCCGGTCGATGGAATCGACGGTGTGCTGTGCGCAGAAGCCCCGGGCCGCGTGCGCCAGGATGAGTCTTGCGTTGGGGTACCGCAAACAGTGCCCGCGAACGTACTCCAGGTTGCCTGGGTCTGACAGGGCTTGGCGGCGCACGAGATGAAGCATGATCGAGAGCCCCCGCTGGTCGGCACGCTCCCACACCCATTCCGGTAGGAACGCCTCGGTCGGCGCCTGGTACGTGTCTGGCGTCTGGGCGAACAAGTGGTAGACCTTGAAGCCGCAGAGACGGTCGGTCTGCAGCGTCGCCTCGACCGCTGCCGGATGGTCCGTGGGACGGACCAGCAGCAGCGCCCGACTGCCTTCCTGTCGAGCGACCTGCGCCCCGACGAACCGGTTCTCGCCGGCCACGTCGATGTTGGCGCTGAGCGGCAAGCCGAAGAACAGCCCGTCCCGCGGGGCAGCGTCGCCCATCCACGAACGCATGCTCTCTCGGTATGCTTCGACGCCCAGCTCCGCGCCGGCGTCTTCTGCCGACTCCTCGACTGCGACGTTGAGCCCCGGCACAGTGTACAGATGGGCATGGACGTCAAACGAACCGGGCGGCACAAAGCCGGCCAGCTCGCGCCGGAACAGCTCGACGTCTCGATCAGTCACCCGGCGGATGACGCTTGGCAGGTAGCACGGACTCGCTTCGGCACGGGGACGCAAGCTCATGGGACGGCAACTCTCCCGGACACGCGGTGGTGGAGGGGCAGGTGGTGACGCAGCGCCCTGCCAGTCTTGGCCGGCCGCGGCGGTCTACCTCCTGCGCGGGCCAAGAAGGGATTGCGGGCCGAGTGGGTGAAGACAGGATCCCTCGACGAGGTGCCACCATGCCCCAGGTACAGGCTTCCCAACACCTCTACGCAAATGTTGAGGCCGACCAGTCACCGCGGGGACGCGGCGGCTTCCAGACGCTGCTCTACACACAGGCGCAGCTATACTCGCGAAGGTTAGGAATACACCGAAGTGGAAGTTCGCAGAACTTCACCCGGGGGCGTGTGGTGAGCACCCAACACACTGCTGTGCACGCAGAGGCGTCGAACTTGTGCAATAGCTTCGGTGTATTCCTAACCTTCGCGAGTATACCTTGCGCACAGCTTGCTGTTCGCGCCGGAGGAGTTTGCCCGCCTCGAGGCCGAACCGTTCCGTGTGCTGCGGCACTTCCCATTTGCCACGACGGTCCGGGAGGCACTCGCGCGCGGCGACTTTGGGACGGGGAAGGCCGAAGCGGCGACGCTCGACTTGCCAGAGGAATCTCCCTCGGACTCCGGTTCTACGCCAGGCTGGGGGCAACCGGAGCTGACCCGCCTGGCGTTGCTGGCGTTGCGCGCCGAGTCGCTCGCGGCGCAGCGCACACCACTGGCGTTTCTCGGGCGGCCGCAGGAGGTTGAGGACGCCATCGCCGCGGCATGGCCGGCGCTTCCCACCCCGCTGCGGCCGCACTGCTCGTTCGACACCTACTTCTATCGCTGCAACCTGGTCGCGACTTGCTACTGGGGGGTCGGCTTGCTGGACGAACCGGCGAACCCAAACCTGCCGGTGGTGGAGGCCGCAAGCCAAGCAGTACGCAAGACGCCGATACCCAACCCGAGCAATGCCTACGAACGCTGGATTGCGGCCTCCATCGAGGCGGGGCACCTACCCGAGGCAACCATCCAACGGGACCACGCCTTTGCAGTGTGCTGCTTCCTCGAACGCCAAACCTACGAGACCGGCCTGCTCGACGCGACGTCGGCCGACACTGTGCAGTCGGTCTTCGCGACCAGCCCCGAACTGGTCCGTGACCGACTCCAAGCGAGGATCGGCGAGCTGCTGCCGGCCAAGCTCGCCAGCCGCGCCTTCGAGCACGTGCGCCCGCGGCTCGGAGCGCCGCAGGTGTGGGATCGACTTCGCCACGGGTTCCAAGTCCCGGAGGTGCTCGAGACGCTGCGCGCCAGCTACGAGTCGCAGCAGTTCAGCCGCCCGGACGGCGCCGAGCGTGCCGAGCTGGCACAACTCCTGGAGGCAAACGACAATGTGCCGCTGGCCTTGCTATCGGCCTGTTGGTCCAGACGCAAGGAACAGCTCCGCCAGCAACTGGACGGGCTTGAAGAGAGCGAGTACCGAGCGTTTGTCCAGCTCGCGTTGAGCAACAACCTCACGGACCCGGGGGCGCTCCTCGTGGAGGGCCGAGGTCAGCAGTTCGTGAGCGCCTACCTCGCCGCCACGCTCCGCGACGAGCGTGACGTGCCCGCGCTTGTCGAAGCACTGCTGCGAACTCGGAACGCCAACTGCTTGCCGCAGCTTCGGAAGCACCTAACGGACCTCACCGATAGAGAACTGAAGCGGCTGGAGGGGATCGCCGCCGAGAACGCGACCGTCCCGCCGGCCTTCGGCGAAGCGGTCGCCGCCGCACTGGCGTCGCTCCCTTTACCGGGCGGGGTCACGGGCGTGTTCCGGAAGCTGTTCCGCCGGTAGCCGGGTCGGCAGAATCAGCCCATGCCGAGGTCGCGCACGAACCGCGACTCACGAGTGATCTCCTCCAGCGGAACGCCGCCTTCGTCGGCGGTGAGTTCCCGGATCGTCTCCCACACTTCATCTTCCGTCCAGTCACGGCCGTGGCCGCCGAGGTCCGCCGGTTGCCGTTGCACCACGAACCGGACCAAGTCGGTAACCGTCGCGGACGTGGGCGCAAAGCAGACCGCCAGTGGACGAGTGACGATGCCGAGGGTCACGCTCGCGATCACGAAGCCCCTCCCGGTGAGTGCCACGGCATCCGCAGTTGAGAGTCCGACGGAGGTGAGGGTGTGCGCAGCGCCGAGGGTCATTGCCAGCCCGAGGCCCTTGGCACTGAGCATCGACACGAGCAACCACCTGGGACGGTGGAGGTCTGGTAGCGCCAGCCCGGAGGTCTTCCCCAACTGCGCCCAACGCCTGCGTCTGCCTCGACGCGGAACCAGTTCTTCCAGCGGCGAGTCCGGGCGCACGGTCTGGCGAGGTATCTGCAGCGCGTGCATCATCGCGCTCCGCAGCCGGTAGAACCCCCGGCTGGACGGGCACACCGCGTCAGGCTGGTTCAGCACGCCCCAGACATAGTCGTGGAGCTTGCCTACCGTGTCGAGCTCGCCCGCCTCCTCGTCTCTGATCGCGAGGTCGAATGTCTCCTCTACACGGAGGACAAGCTCTACGAGGTCAAGTCCCATGCGCCTCTTCCTCTCTCTCCCCGGAGCTTCGGGAGCACGGCCGATCTGCCTCTTGGGGCGTCGAGTGAGAACTTGGCGGTCCTGCTCCCGCCGCGGTCTCGGTCACGAATGCCTCCTGCTCCGAGGGTGCGTCTACTGCGACCTCAGCTCGGGCAACGGCCCGTCAAGCGCGTCGCCTTGCCCGCCACCATGCTCTTGAGTTCCAGACGGTAGCGAACCTGGCCGTCGGCGCGCTTTCCGAGGGGGTCCCTGAACGCTCTCGTATGGCTGCTGCCCTGGGCGGCAGCTCTGCACGAACTGCCTGCCACGCTGTGTCGTGCAGGTCGGCCGTACTCGCGCAGCCTGTCCGGCCGCCTACGCCACGGCTGCGTAGCGCTGCTCCACTGGTCCATGGTGCAGGAGCATCAACCGAGTGGCCGGCAGGGCCAAACTGGCGTAGGTGCGCCCGGCGTTATCGCAGAACTCAACCTCGTGCACGCCGGGGGCCAAGTCCTCAATGATCGTGCCCACCTGGCCTCGCCAGAGCTTTCGCTCAGGCAGGTTCTCAACCAGAGCAACGACGTCCAGTATCCTGAACGACTTGTCCATCGAGTGCTCTCCTCTCAGAAAACGTAGCAGCTCGTCAGCCGAGGGTAGTCCTCTCCAGTCCGGATGATCCGCGCGCTGCGCACGGCAACTGGCCCGTTGCGTCCCGGCATCTCAAGGTCTGCCAGGTACCGGTGGCCGTAGCGATCCACCTCGCCGGGCACAGCCTCGAGCGTTCGTGCGGCTATCAACACGATCGCCGCAAAGTCCTCCGCCCGGTCTCCCGACAGACCCCGCTCGCTGGCGA
>PEVN01000107.1:0-137 GCA_002779825.1 Armatimonadetes bacterium CG06_land_8_20_14_3_00_66_21
TTCAATCCTTGTTCTGGTGGATCGTGGTCGGTTTCAATCCTTGTTCTGGTGGATCGTGGTCGGTGACTGACTGAAGAGATCGCAAGGATGACTGGTGAGCACAGTTTCAATCCTTGTTCTGGTGGATCGTGGTCGGT
>PEVN01000107.1:185-12065 GCA_002779825.1 Armatimonadetes bacterium CG06_land_8_20_14_3_00_66_21
TCCTTGTTCTGGTGGATCGTGGTCGGTGACAGACCGCGGGGCTGGATTTCGACGCAGGGGCGGCTGAACGGCGCGTAGCGCCGATTCCGTCGAGATTCTCGTAAGCCGATCTTGCGCATCTTCCCTCCTTTGTCAGGGCGGTTTCCGCCCGATTTGGCGCCGATCTCGTAAGTTGAGCAGACTTGGATGTCCGCGTAGAGCCGCCTACCTGGCGCACAGAGGCGGACTTTGTCTTGAACTCCTCTCTCGGGTCGATAATTCAGCACGAGGCTGAGTCGAGTTGGCGGGGTGCCGAGCGCCACCTGACACGTGAAACATGACACGTGACACCCATCACCTCACACAGATATTCCGATAGCAGCAATCCGGGCACCGCGCTGTCCACTTGGTGGCTTCGGGGAAGAGCCCGAGGCGGATGATGTCGAAGCACTCCTGCATAATTCGCAACGCCCGCTCGAAATCCTCCTCCGCCATCGGGATCTCCACGACGCGGTAGTTGGACCGAGTATAGCACAGGAACCCGCGGGTGACCGGCTTGCCGTAGTTCTCCCGGATCAGCAGCCCGTAGAGCAGCGACTGCACCCGCAAGTTCTCATACACCTGCCCCGGGTCTTCGGCGAACTTGTAGTCGAACGGCGCCATCGTCTCATCCTCAAGCCACAGCACCTCATCAACAATGCCCTTCACCCCGTGCGCCATGGACGCCAGCTCCACCTCAAACTCCCGCCGCACCACGCCTAACTTCTTGCGCAGGTAGCCGGGGTTTACGTGCTGCCGCTCCTCATGCACCTCCCGCCCCTTTTGCACCTTGAACCGCTTCTCCTGATGCTCCGGGATCTGCAGCACGTGCTCAAAGTACGTGAAGCGGGGGCAGTAGAGGTGTTCGAGGAGGTGGGTGACGGTGAGGTAGGTTGCTTCCTGAGGCGGTGACATGGTGCAGCGGGAGTCTCGGGACTTGGGGACAAGGGGACTTGGAGACTGGACGAGGACGGCCTCCAGACTCGCTCACCCAGTCACCGTCTCGCCTTGTCCCCCTGTCTCCCAGTCTCCTTGTCCCCGTGTCTCCTCGTCCCCGTGTCACCCCTCCGGTCCCACAATGTCATTGTCGTGCCCATGATAGGCTGGGGTCGTCGGGATTCCCTGGATGACGTTCCACTCCGGGGTGCCTTCGAGGAAGGAAACGCGAAGGACCTGGTAGAGCGCCTTGTTCTCCTTGTCCAACACCGTGTCCGCCGCCTTGAGCGTCGCATCTTCATTGCGCCAGGTGGCGCGGAGCGCGTCTTCTGCTTCCTCGGCGGCGAGCATCTCGGTGATCGTGCTGCCGAGATCGGCCGCCGTCAGTCCGGCAGCGGTGTACTCGGCCGGGAACCCCACCAAAGCAGCTCGGGTTTGCTCAGCCCGTTTGCGCACGTTGGCAGGCTTGAACCCCAGGCTGGTATCGATCCCCGACAGGCCGGCCCGCGCCTCCGCCGGACCCGTCACCTTGGCCACCGCGTACCAGGCGCGCAGCTTCAGCCACAGCTCCCGCCACAGCGCCTCGTTCTGCGCCTCCTTCACGATGTACAGCGTGTGCGCCGCATCAGCCGCAGCCTGCTTCGCCCGCACGTCGTCGATCATCGCGTCATGAGCAGTCACCCGCTCCGCCGGCAAATCCGCCACCGGCCCCACCTCGGCAATAGCCGCCTGCGTCACCGCGGCCCGCTCCAAATGTAGACTGAATCGATCCGGCATTCTCGTTCTCCTCTCGTCTCTCGCTATAGTCCACGCCCAGGCCGCACAGGCCCGGCACCAACCGCGCCCCTACTTCGCCACGGCCAGGAACCATCCTTCCCCGCAGCGCCGCCCCCAGCACACGCCAATGCACCTCCCGAAGTTTGACTCTCACCTCCCGTCCGTCAGCAACAACCTTCCGCACCCCGAAAACCACCTCCCAAGTCACCCACGCACCCTCCCGGGTCTGCCAAGTCACTTGCCGGCTCGCCCACGCAACCTCCCGGATCCGACCAGTCACCTCCCACCGCCGCCATGCAACCTCCCGGGCCCAACGAGCCACCTCCCGGCACCAACACGCAGCCTCCCGGGTGCGCGAAGCGACTTTCGGGTGCCCGGAGGTCGCTTGCGGGGTCGTGGCAGTCACTGGCGGGGAGCAACCAGCGGCCTTCGCCAAAGGGCACGCCGCCGACAACTCCCGCCAACCGCGCCCTGTGGCCCGCGCAGGTACCGGCGCAGCCGGGCAACGGGGCAAGAGCGGCGAAACAGTGGCTGTCATGGCTGAGGATTCTCCACGCGTCTCCAACTTAGACCGTCGGTTGAGGAACTCCTTCGCTCTCCCGCACAAGCCAACCGTAGCCATGGCTGACGGCTCGACCGATTGCCAGACCGTCGGGCAAATCCACGTTGGCGACCATGTCGCCCAGCAGGCCGAGCATGGTTTGGTCCTTGTAGCGGCACGGCTTTGCTGCCTTCGGGTGAAACGCAGCGTACAGCCTATGCTCGAACTGGACCTGCAATCCCCGAAGGGCCATCAGGATGCCGGCAACGCACAGTCGGTCGCGCTCGGCGGCCTCCTCGGGGGGCGACATCGCCCGGTAGCGGGCGTAATTCTCCTGGTTGAAGGGCAGCCAGGGCGAGCGGAAGTGATAGCGGCGGAGTCGGTCCGTGGGCTGTATGTTGTGCTCGTGCAACTCGGTGGTAACGTCGAGCACGGTCATCTCCCGAGAACCGAGACGGAGCGTCAGACCGGGCCAGGGGAGGTCGAGCAGGGCTTCGACGCCTTCGCCGAACCCGGCGATCACACCGGACCCGGCATCCCACCGGTACTGCACGCGCGGATAGCGGTAGACAGAACCACCTTCTGCGTGCTGATGGAACAGCGGGTTGTCGCTGAAGCGGGCGCCAATGGCGCCGCGGAGCAGGTGCGGCGCAGGAGGACCATCGTAGGGTCCGGTCCAGTTCAGTCGCACTGAGCCGATACGCACCCGGCTCATAGCATCCACCCCCACGCTTCTTCTTCCTCGGGCGGTGCCAGTTGCAGTCCTGTCTCGGGTCGGTAGTAGCCGCGGTTCAGCAGCCAGAAGTTGCCCGTGGCGTCTCGCTTTGCGAAGTCCTGCGGATCCAGGTCCTTCTTGGCATAGACCGACACGCTCACCTTGGCGAGGCGCCCCGCCAACTGCCGGATGGCCCGCCGCTTCTCCCACCGGTCGCCAATCTGCGTGACCTGCTCTAACGCCTCTTCGAGGTCAGGGTCGCGCTCGACGACCACAAAGGTCACCTGTTCGCTGTCGCCGCGCAACAGGCTGCGGACGGACTCGGTGTCTTCCCACCGCGCCCATGCCTTGGTGAATGCCTCGCCGTGGTTGAGCTCACGTTTGAGAATCTCGAAGTACGCTTCGGTGAGTGGGAGAATGTCTTCTTCTGGGAGGGTGGCACTGTCACCCAGCACAGTCCGGGTGGTCTGCAGCAGCACCTGGTCGTAGATCATCAAGGAGAACTGCCGGCCGTTGTCGCCCACCAGGCAGACGACCTCAATCGTCCCTCGCTCGCCGCATCCGTTCCGGTTGCAGCGCCCCGCCACCTGGATGAGGCTGTCCAACGGGGCGAAGTCGCGGATCACCGAGTCCATGTCGAGATCGACGCCCGCCTCTATGCATTGGGTCGAGACGACGATACAGGGCTCACCTTGCTTGATCTCGCCGATGGCTGCCAGCCGGTCGGCCGGTGTCACATCGGCGGTGAGGAAGTACAGAGGTTCGGCGCCCCCTTTGGCCAACGCGTCGCGGACGACCCGGGCACTGCGGCGCGTGTTCAGGGTGAGCAACACACGCTTACCCTCCCACTCGTCCAGCCGGCCAACCACGTCGGCGACGAAGTCCTCCAGCAGCAGAGGCTCACGGTGTCGGAGCTTCAGCTCGTAGCGCCCAAGTTCACTGAACAGCCCGCCGCGCTCGGGAGTGAGGTCACACGGCGCGCGCAGGAACCCGGGCTGGGTTGCCGACATGGCGAGGAGGCGTGTGTTGCCCAAAGTGGTGAGTTGCTCCAGGGCCCGCGAAAGCGGGTCCCACAGCTTGCACGGCAGCGTCTGAATCTCGTCCATCACGATCAGCGCATCGCACAGGTTGTGGAACCGCATCAAGTGCCGGGCTTCGGGAGCCAACAGCGCGTACAGGAACTGGTCGAAGGTGGTGATGACGATGTCCGACTGCCAGGTATCCACGAAGAAGTCATTGGTGTTGCCGTCCAATTCAGGATCCACCACGCGCTCCGAGAGCGAGTGGCTCTGCAGGATCAGACCGGTGGGAGCGCTCTCACGGAAGAGGTCGGTGTACTCCTTCTGTGTCTGGTCGATGATGGAGAGGTATGGCAGCACGACTACGATCTTCGGCGCGTGGTTCTCGGCGGTCAACTGCTCCCGCAGCCGCAGCGCCCAACTCGCCGCCAGGAGCGTCTTCCCCGAGCCCGTGGGCAAGGCGACAGTGTGCACGCGTTCGTCGTCTGCGTGGTCAAGTGCGCTCAACACCATGTGCCGGGCGCGTCGGCGAACGCCGTCCAGAGGTGTCGAGGGCTTCGTCTTGAGGAAGCCGTCCACAAGCTCCGGGCCAAGCTTCGGCGGTCGACGTATCAGGTAGCGTTCCCGGACCTCCGGCTCCAGGGCGAGAAACGCTTTGTCGGCTTCCAGCAGCACAGACAGGCAGAGCTGCGCGCGAAGGCGGTAGCGCACTCCGCTGTCCGGCGGGAGACGGCGCAGTTCGGCCAGGCAATCCTCCAGCACATCCAGACTCGGATCGACAAGATCCTCAGAGCTCGCCAGCGGCACCAGTGCCGTGCCCAGTGCCGACGACAGGCTGTCCCACGGCAGCGTCTCCACCTGCTTTCGCAGAACGGCGTCATCGCTGGCGAGTAGGTTCTCAAGTCCGTCGCCTGTATGCCAACCGGAGTGGTGCCCGGCAACGGCTGCAGCAACACCCAGCGCGGTCTGCCACGACCACCCGCCTTCCTCGGCGCATGAGAGCGCGCACAGCATCGACAGCGGCGCGTGCCGCTTCTCTGCCGACCGGCCGCGCCATCGCTCCGGTGCCACGATGTACTGCTGGAAGGCCTCGCTCCCCTTGCCTGCGTCGTGCAGCGACACCGCTTGTTGGAGCCACTCCCGAACGTCGGCGTTGACCTCGCCGAACGGACCGCTGTGCGCACCCCAGAGGGCGTCGGCCGCTTCGTGCACCTCCGCCACATGGTCACTGAGGGTGCGGTCGGGATGGGACAGCAGCTCGCTCACAGGAACATCACCACGTCCGTGCCGACTTGCCAGGCGGCCTCTGTGTCCACAGGAATCGGCTTGCCGCCACGCTCGACCAGATACGTAGCGTGGGAGAACACGCGGTCCGGCGTTGCCGCCCGCGGCATGCGGAGCGTCTGGACTGCGAGTTCGTCGGCGCAGGCAACCATCGTGTCCACCCGGGCGCGGTCGCCGGGAACGACCGTGCCGATACGGTGAGTTCCTTTACCCAGCTCCTCCGCTTGCCGGACTTCCGCATTGGTGAGGTCAGCCAACATCTCCGAAAGCCCCATGCAGGGGCAGAAGTGCCACCGCCGATCCGTCAGCCGTTGCGCCAGCTCGGAATGATACGGCTCTCGCAAGCCGGCCCACACGCGATATTTCGGCTTCCAAAGCCATTCCTGGGGGTGGATGGTGTTCTTGCTCGCTGCTGGCTCGCGGACGTTCTGGTCGCGCTCTACCACCCACGGCAACGGGGCCGGCGGGACCTTCCGCAAGTTCGTCTTGTGCCAGAACGTCCGCGGGATCTCGCCGGCTACTGCGAGACGAGCCTCGGAGAGCAGCTCCTGTGGCTCATCCTTCTGCATTCCGAGCACAGCGCCGATCATCCCGAGCAGCACCGTTCGCGGCGGCACGGGATAGGTCGGGGCGTTGGCGTTCGCCTCGGCACGCAGGAAGTGCCCGAAGCGGGCGCAGTAGTCGAAGGTGATCACGTCCATAGGTGTACCCTCCGTCGGTACCCGTAACTCCAGGTGCGTCCGGTTCGCCGTGGCGGGTGGTCGTGCGTCCCGAAGGGACTGCCTGAAAGTAGCCCAGTGGCTTCAGCCCTGGGTCTCCGGGCGCACCAGTATGGTCATAGTCCCGAAGGGACGGCTGAACGGCGATCAGTCGTCCTTGCAGGACTTGGGGGAGGTTCCTGCGTCGCCAGCGTCCCAGGGCTGAAGCCACTGGGCTATTCCCGGTCGGTCCCGTTGGGACGAAGAGCCCGACGACGCTGACGGTCAGACGCTACGCCGAGTAGCCGTCGAAGTCCAGGTTCTTCTTCTCCACGTCAGCCAAGTCCATGTCGCTGAGCGACGGCGCAAGCTGGAGATCCGGCGACACGCAATACTCAACTGCGGCAATCTTGGCCGCCTGTTGTCCAATGCGCTCGGCGAGCTTGCTCAGGTCGACCTGATAGTCGTCCGGCGAAGCCCACTGCTTCTCCGGCTTGCCGGTCGTCGGTGCCAGTGACACGTAGTCGGCCAGGTTGCCAAACTGGAACTCCTCGCCGGGCTTGTAGGCCACGCTGACCAGCAGTCGCGGGTTCTGACCGTACTTAGTGCGGGTGTTGCCTGCCGAGCGGACGCCGTTCCACATCGCCTTGAGCAGCGTTGCGTAGTCGTCATCAGTCAGGCGCGAGAGCTTCGCGCTGTGCTCGTTCGCGACGCCGTTGAAGCCCATGAGGGCGTAGCGAAGGCCGAAGTAGGTGGTGAAGGTGCCTTGGGACTTCTCTTCGGCGCTGCCGAAGACGGACGTGCCGTGGATGTCCACCTCCTCGGCCTCGTGGAGGACTTCGCCGTGGTTGATCTGAACGGCACCTGTCAGCGTCTTGGGTTCGGGCTTCGGTTCCCATTTGTCTTGCTTCTTGAAGGCGAACGAACTCCCGAATAGACGCGCATCGATGAACGCGCCCAACAGGATGTCAACAAGCTCTCGACCTTCGCACTGCTTGAGCTTGTGCGCCTCCAAGTGCGCAGCGACGCGCCCGGTGAGGTTGGTCGTCTTGTCCTCGATGGTGTCCACCAGGATCTCCTGGCCCTGCATCTTCAGGTAGTCGCGAACGAACCGCTTCAGGCGCACGTCGGTCACGTAGTGCGTCCCGTCGGGCAGTACCCGCGGGCGGTTCTCGTCGGGGTCGCCGTTGGGGTTGCCCATCTTGATGTCGTACAAGAACAAGAACTCACGTCGGGAGGTCAATGTCTGGATCTGGTCGCTCATTCCTGCACTCCTTCTTCGTCCGGAGAGTCGGTCTGCTTCTTCGGCATGATGGTCGTGGCGAGAGACTGCCCCAAGAGCAAGTGGTAGCAGGCTTGGGTCTCGTCGAGTTGGGTCAGGTCCCGCAACTGCGTCCCCAACTCGCCCAGCTCCGCCACCACCTGCCGGACGGTCGCGCTCCCCTCGGTCTCGTAGGCGAGGAGCTTCTCTCGTACCTTGATGTACAGCTCGGGCAAGTCGTCGCCTGTGAGCGTCAGCCGCTTGAGCCAAGTCAGCGCATTCGCCCCCACGTTGACGCCGCGCGCCGCCTGCACCTGCATCACCTTCCCGTACAGCGCCCCCAGGATGAAGGCAAAGGCTTTCTCCTTCGAGTCGAGGGCTGTCTCCTGAGTGAAGTACGGTTTCAGGGCTTCGCACTTCGGTTGGTAGATCTCGCCGGGCATAGGCATCACCTCTGTCAGTCTGAGATAGTGGAGGAACTTGGCAAGCTGGTGCACCCAGCCGGCCGGGGTTAGGTACGCAGAGCTGTTCTTGTCGGACCAGCCTTCGTGTAGCAACCCCCACGCGTCGCTGCGTTCCGCGGCGTCGTTCAGGTGCCACCGAGCGGTGGTGAGCATTTCCTCCCAGAAACGGCGGGACGAGCGGGAGTCTCGGAGTTCCTGCCGAGTGCCGTGGTAGATCGCGGCGGCGAGGTCGCGGCGGAGGTCGAACAAGCGCTTGCTGGCGTTGACGGCCTTCGCCTTGTTATCGCCGGGGCGCCGCAGCAGCGGACGGAGGAGCGACAGACGCAGGTCGTACTTGAAGTTCTCCAATGGAAGCTGCGGGAAGGCCGGGTGCTTCGCCTCGTTGATCTGCTGGTTGACCGCCTGCAGTCGGTTGAGCCGCGTGGGCAGCACGTCGGACACGATGCCGCGGACGTTCTCGAGTGACTGACCGAAGTCAGCCCAGAGGAACGTGAGCGACGTAACCGCGCGATCTTCAGCTACAAGCTGCAGCAGTCGGCGCTCTCGCGTCTGAACTTCCTCCCTGTCGATCCCGGCCACCAGCTTGCGGACGCGGCCCAGGAAGCGCAGGCGAAGCGTCGGGTCGAGCTGGGTATATGGCAGCACGAGCGCCCGTTCACCCGCGATTGAGGCGAGAAAGTCCGGGGCAACGTAGTTCTTGCAGATGTAGAGCAGGTCGGCGCACGCGCCGCACGTGGCGTAGCCCTTCCATGCCTGCGCCGCGTCCACGCCAGGGAACGCCCCTTCGCGGTCCACGTTGGCCAGGTTGATGCCCGCCCCCTTGAGCGCGTTGGGGTAGACCGCCACTTCCGCGGCACCACAAAGCGCGCACGTCCGGCCCTGCTCCTGCGGGATGCTCTGCGTGGCGTACTTCGTGTCGGCCAGAACGGCCTGCAGGTACTGAACGTAGTCCGGCACGTCGCCCGGCAACCGTCCTTGCTCGTCGCGGTAGGCGAGGAACACAGTCTTCGTATCGGGGATCACGCCAACCGCAATCGCCAGGGCGTTCTCGCCGTGATCCTCGTCCAGTAGCTTCCCGCCGAAGTGGCACCGGGGCCGAGCCCAGCACTCGGCGACCTCTCCGAAGTACGAGCTCCACTCGGCCTCCTCTTTGGCAATCGCGGCAAACGCCTTCAGCGTCGTCCCTTGGATCTTCGAGGAAGGGCCACCAGTCTTGTCCGCCGCTTTCCATGTCCGTTTGACGACCGGTCCCAACGCGGGCGACTGTGAACCGCTGGGCTGGTTGAACGGCAAACGCCGGCTATCGCCCTCCCGGAGGTCGTGGACTTCGAGAACGGCAGCCGTCAGGTCCTGCGGGTGCGGCGACAGCGTGTAGTACGACTCAACCTTGCCGGACTGTTCGACCAGCCACGGGAACAGCCGCCCCGGGTCGGTCTCGCGCAACTCGCGGTACCAGATCTCGGGATCATCGTCGACCGGGGCACCGCACTCAAGGCGCACGTAGTCCAAGGCAAGTTGCCGCATTGCATCGATCATGAGCGCTCCCCCTCCAACAGACCACATTGTGTGCGCGTGAGCATGGTCATCATATCACCTCCGTCAACACCTCATCCGCCACCAGCTCCTTCGAGAAGCCTTGCCCAACTATTCGCACCTTGTCGTAGTCTTCCCTGCACATCGGAAAAATGTACACCGAGTCGTTGTCTTCGTCGAGCTCCTCCTTGCTGAACAACTCGATCTCGTCGAGGCGGTTGAGTTCCACGTCACCCAGGAAGACGGACTTCTGGACGCGGTAGAGACCGAAGTCCAGGCAGCGTCTGGCGATGCGGGTTCGGGTGCGGTCATTGGCAATGTCGTAGACGACCCAGGTCAGCACTGGTCACCTCCGTCAAGGGCAAGGGCGGGAATCCACAGATTGCGCAGATGATCACAGATGAAGGGCAAGGGCATTGGACAGAAAGAGGGCAGGCAGAAAGATCGGGCAAGGGCCCTTTGGACTTCATCTTTCTGCCTTCCATGTTTCTGCAAATGGTCCTTGACCTTCAGCCCTCGTCCTCGCTCCACAGCGCCTCCGTCTCCACAATCCTCGGCAGGTCTTCGCGGCCGAGGAGCCGGTTGGCGAGGGAGTGGGCTTCCATCTGGATCACGTCGCGTTGCTTGATGTTCCGCTTGCGCTTGGAGTCGCTCTTGACGGGGTAGCGGACGGTCTTCTCCAGGCGCTCGTTGAGGCTGGTGATCAGCAGGGCCTTGCCGGCGTCGTTGAGGGTCATGCCGCCCTGGACTTCACTGCACATGTCTTTGCGCACCTTCCGGCCGGTGAACAGCAGGACGGTGGCGCGCTCGGCGAGGATGCGGAAGGGCTCGATCAGGTCGAAGACCAGCGACTTCTTGTTGTAGTTGTCGGTGTGCAAGAAGCCGACAAAGGGGTCGAGTCCGGCGAGGATGCAGGCGCGCTCGACGTGGGAGTAGAGGACGCCGTAGGCGTAGTTGAGGAAGGCGTTGAACTCGTCCTTGGCGGGGTGGCGGCTGCGGCCGCTGAACTGAAACTCGGCAGGCATCAGGCTGCTCAAGCAGCCGAAGTAGGCGCGCCCGGCCGTTCCTTCCAGCCCGCGGAGCGTGTCGGCGTGCTGGTCGAGGGTGCCGTCGAGGGCGACGAGCTTTCCGCGACAGTCGGCGAGGGTCTTCGTGGGCGACTCGAACAGATCGTCCTTGCCGTCGCGTCGGCGCCACAGTTCGTCGAGAAACTCAGCTTGGTTGCGGACTTTGGCGGCGACCCAGGCGTTGACGAGGGCGAAGCCTTCGGTCGTCTCGGCCACTTCGAGCTGCTTGCGCCAAATGTGTTGATGACCAGTTGCACAGCCCGCTCCTTCCAGCTCGATCGGTTACCACAGGCCCAAGTACCCGCTTAGAATGCCCACTGACCGGAGAGCTGGGCCTCGAACTCGCCGCCGGGGAACAGCTCGACGCCAGCGCCGTGGATCTTGCGGGCGGCGAAGGTGACCTGACGATCGGCGGCCAGGTTCCAGGAGTGGGACATCTCGAAGACGGAATAGTGCTGGCTGTTGCCCGCTGCCACGCTGGTGCCGCGGCGGAACTTGAGCTGCAGTTGCGTCTTGCTCTGGTTGCTGGTGAAGAAGGAGAGGGACTTCTCCCGCGTGCCGACAGCCGTGAGGAGGTTCTCGTTGGCGGACAAGCCGGCGGCCATGGACCAACGGGCGGAGAGCTTGGTTTTCAGCGAGTAGCTTTCGGTGCTGAGGGGGTCGAAGGCCTTGGCTACCGGGAGGATCTCGTCGCCGGCGGTGTCCTTCCCTTTGTTGTAGACGTGGCTGCCAGTTAGCTCGACAGACCCGAGCTTGGTGGAGAAGCTCCAATCGCGCAGGGGGACGGTGCCCTGTCCACTGGCGCCGGCGCATCTCAGGGCGAGTTTGGTGCCCTGGATCGGCTCCGCCTCCAGGCGCAAGAAGGCCGCGCCGTCATTGACTCCGGCCGCGCCGGCGCGGCTCTTGTGCCCCAGTTGCATCGTGTACGGGCCCTGCTTGGTGGTGAGCAGGAACGTGTCGGTTCGGGCGGCGGTTCCGTCGGCAATGGACTCGCGGTCGGTGCGGAAGGAGAGCGAGGACGAGTTGCCCAGACTGGTGCGAAGGTCCAGCCGCTGGAAGCCGACGGAGGTGTCTCCTTGGGTCCGCTGGGCATCGATCAACGTGACGGTGGTGTTCTTGGCGGGCTGCAGGGCGAAGCTGAGCGTTTGCGTTTCGTTGGTGGCACCGGCGGCCGACACGGCGGTGGTCGCCAGACCGGCGGTCAGTTTGCGGTTGTTGCCCAAGTCGTAGGCCAGGCCGTAGTTGGTCTTCTCGGTGGCGCCCAGGGCATCGGACTTCACCCGGTCGGTGTTGGCGGTGAGGGAAAGCCGCTGCGATGGAGTGAACGCAATCGCTGCCTTCGTGGCAAGTGAGTCACCGGTTTGGGAGTGCGTTTGCCGATCGAGGTCGGCAGACAGGCTGAAGCGGTCGGCGCGGGCCGTGCTGAATTGGACGTGCGTCTGGTCGAAGGCGACGGCTGTGCCCGCGGTTCGCGTGTCGGTCATGTTGCGAGTGAGTGCGAGGGTGGTGTTAGCGCCCCAGCTCTTGGCGAGACCGTAGGTCTGGGTCTTGGTCGTCGCCTGCGCGC
>PEVN01000370.1:0-9298 GCA_002779825.1 Armatimonadetes bacterium CG06_land_8_20_14_3_00_66_21
AAGGAAGTGGTGTTCCCGTTGGCGTCGGTCACCGAGGTTCTGTTGCCGACCGAATCGTAGACATACGTCGTCTCGTGGTTGAGCGGGTCGGTCACCTTCGTCAGGCGATTCAGAGCGTCGAAGGTGTATGCCGTGGTCTGGTTGAGCGCGTTGGTCTCGCCGGTCTTGTTGCCGTTGGCGTCGTAGGCGAACTGCGTCTGGTTGTTGAGCGGGTCGGCGATGCTCGTCAGCCGACCCCGGCTGTTGTACGTCCGCGTTGCCGTGTGGTTCAGGGCGTCGGTGACGGACGTTTGCTCACCCCTGGCGTTGTACGCGTAGGCGGTGACGTTGTTCAAGGCGTTGGTCAGGTGGTCAGGCGACTGGCGTTGTCATAGGCATAGGTCGTCGTCGCGGCGAGGGCGTTGGTCTCGGACGTTTTGCGTCCGGCGGCGTCGTAGGCGAAGGTGGTCTCGTTGCCGAGGGCGTCGGTCACCTTCGTCTGCCGGCCGGCGGCGTCGTAGGTGTAGAACGTCCCGTTGCCGTTGGCGTCGTACCGCGCGGTCACCTGGCCGGCGGCGTCGTACACGGTGAAGCCCAGCAGGAACATGGTCCCCGCAGCCGGGTCGTCGAACAGGGCGGCGGCGGACAGCGTCGTGACGTGCACTTCGTTGCTCACGCTCGCGTTCGCGCCGGTGCCGTAGAGCTTGATCTTCAGGTAGTAGTTCGTGTTCACCTGCAGCGGGCCCAAGCCGTGAACCGTGCACCGTGAATCGTTTACCGAACCGACGAGCGTCCCGGCGCCCGGCGTGCGCCGGGACACCGGGAAGTGGGTCCCGCGCGTCCGGGCCTGCTCGTGGATCGGGAGGTTGACCTTGTGGTAGCGGCATGTGGGCACCCGTAGGAATGCGTTCAGGACGCCCCAACTTGTTGGGGGCATTTGTCGCCCACGGGACCCCGGACAAGTCCAGGCGTCCTCGGAGACCGGTACCGAGGGCATCCTTCGCAGTCACTCCTCCGTGTAGATCCTCAGATCATCCACCCAGATCGACTGCTCGTGGGGAACGCCCGGTCCGTAGTAGGGCAGCATCAGGAACTGGTTGATCTTCATGTTCGGATGCTGGCCGGTGCGGAAGACCACGTCGTGGTGGTCGAGGAGGAGTTTGTCGTCGAACCAGTACTGCAGCACGCCGTCCTTCGCGCCCTTGCCGTCTTGGACGCTGTTGAGCTGGAACTTGGCTCGGACGTGGTGCCAGTCGCCCTTGTAGCGCGGGCCGGGGTTGTCGCCGAGGTAGACTTGATCGGCCTTCCAGACCTTGCTGTTGGCGTGGTGGTCGCCGGCTCGGTAGCAGTCGCCCGGTCCGTGGCCGTCGGAGTCGCCATTGCCCCCGGCCATGGCGCGCTTCTCGGTGACGCCGACCAGATTCTGGCCGACGCGGCTTTCGTCGAGGTTCAGGCCGTCCTGGATGGCGAGGCGGGCGTCGTATTCCAGGTGGGCTTGACCGGCGGTGGGAGAAGCGGCGGAGGCTGGGTCAGGTCTGCGCACTTGATCTCACCGTCCCCTCGGAGTGCTCTCCCTCCTCCGCCTCTGCCTCCGTCATCCATGCCGGAAGCGGAGTTCCGGTTGCCTGGGCATAGAGCGTCTCCGGGGCGAGGTCGATCTCGTCTTCCCAGGTGAGGACGCCCAGCTCCTCGTTCACCTGAAACCGACGGAAGAACGCCGGGTCACGGAAACGCTCGAAGACTCCGCCTCTCGCCAAGTACCCCGAGAGGTCCGCCACTCCGTGGCTGCCGTCAGCGAAGGTGATCTCGATCCGGTAGTCGCCCTTGTGTGTTGCCGAAACGACGTCAGGAGTCATCGGCGGTCTCCGTCAAGCCAACGGGGCGATCTTGCTCGGGGGCTGGTCGCTCCGGGCCAGTTCCCAATCCTCCAGCAGCTCCCCTTGGTGTTGGGACGCCCATTCCATCACCAGCCCCAGAGCGCGCGGCGGGATTCTGCCCTCCAGCACGCGCAGGGACCGGATCTCAATGGCGACCTTGTCGCCGCCGTAGCACGCGTGGAAGTGCGGCGGGTTGTGCTCATCGTAGAACAGGGCGATGATAATGCCGTAGAACCGGCTGATCTCGGGCATGCTGTTGTCACCAGTTCGTGTCTTGCGGGCGCGGCGGGCTTCCTGTCTCGCGGGGCAACGCGGACAATGATAGTCCCGTCATCGCTCGCTGTCAAGGCGTCGGTATCGGTAAGCGGGGTCCTGTAGAGGCACATGCCCAGAGTGCCCACGCCGGATGCCTCGAACACCGGGAAGTGCGTCCCGCCGAGGATGCGGCGCCACACGCCGGAAGATAGGCGTCAGCCGGTTCACCCGCCTCGCCAGCAGAGGGCGACCGGCTGCGAACCCTGTGGGTTCGACGCCTACCTTCCCGAAGCCGGGGCGCCCTGCGCAGTCACTCCTCCGTGTAGATCCTCAGGTCATCCACCCAGATCGACTGCTCGTGGGGCACGCCGGGTCCGTAGTAGGGCAGCATGAGGAACTGGTTGATCTTCATGTCGGGGTGCTGGCCCGTGCGGAAGACAACGTCGTGGTGATCGATGAGGAGCTTGTCGTCGAACCAGTACTGCAGGACGCCGTCCTTCTGCCCCTTGCCGTCTGTGACCGTGTTGAGCTGGACCTTGGCTCGGACGTGGTGCCAGTCGCCCTTGTAGCGCGGGCCGGCGGCGTCGGCGAAGTAGACCTGATCGGCCTTCCACACCTTCCCGTTGGCGTGGTGGTCTCCGGCTTGGTAGCAGTCGCCTGGCCCGTAGCCGTCGGAGTCGCCATTGCCCCCGGCTACGGCACGGTTCTCGGTGACGCCAACGAGGTCCTGGCCGACGCGGCTCTCGTCGAGGTTCATCCCGTCCTGGATGGCGAGGCGGGGTACCCCGTTGACAGCCTCGACGTAGAACGTCAGGTGCGTGTGCGCCGGGCCGATGAAGGGCGGGTCCTCGCTGGTCACGAAGTGCAGTTCGTGCGGATGCCAGTTCACTCCGGTCCATGTCCAGTTGGCGCTGTGCTTCATGTGGAAGTCCAGCGTGACGTTCGACACCGGCGGGAGGCGCACTCGGGCGCCCTTGCTATCGGGCGTAACATCGCCCTTCTGCCTCCAGTGCCAGACGCAGGCATGCTTGCTGCCGGGGAGGCGCTCGTCGGCAGTGATCTCCATCGTCGGCCCGTCGTACCAGCCGCGCGCGGCCCAATTGGTGTCCTCGAACAGCTCCTCGAATAGCAGCTTCTCCGCTGCGGACGCCCGGCTCAAGCAGCAGTGCAGTGCGAAGCTTGCCGCCAGAAAGGCGACTACACGGGTCGAGTTCATCTCCGTACTCCGTTCCGCTACACCTTCTCGGAGATCACGAACGGCTCGCGGTACTCGCGTTTCACAAGTTGGTTGGCCCGCGCCACCACGTCCCCGGTGCCGACGAATCGCTCCGTCTCCGGATCAAGCTCCAGCCACGGACCGACGGTGATCTTCGCTTGAGAGAAGTCCACGCCGTTGGCAGTCAGGTGCTCCTTCATTCCCTCGAACCGCTCGACCGCCTCGGGGCCGCGGTCCTTGAGGGCGTCTCGCGCCTCGTCAACCGTGTGCTCGGCGCCCAGGCGGTACGAGATGTTGGCCATGTGCACCATCGCTGTGGACAGGTGCCCCTCGAGCACGTCGGCGCGGAGATCGCTGACCTTGCGGCTGCGGACGGCGCCGATGAAGTTGTGCATGTGGCCTTGGTGGCTGTCCTTGTACTCGCCGATATCGCCCGGATGCGCGGGTTGGCTCGGCCAGCCGGACTCACCTTTCTCGCACTTGATCCGGCCCCCGCGCGTCTTCGGTCCTTTGTCAGACGGGAAGTTGCGCACTTCGAGAATGACCAGCGGGCCGGGCTCGTACTGGAGCAAAGCAATCTGGGTGTTCGGCGTGGCGCCGTCGTCGTTGAAGAGGAACCGCCCGCCCAGGCTCATGACGCGCCTCGGCAGCACGTTCTGCCCCAGTGCGATGCGAACCGCATCCAGCGGGTAGATTCCGTTGTTGCCGATCTCGCCAGTGCCCGTCGGCCAGACCCAGTGCCAGTCGTAGTGCAGCCGCTTGCGCATGAGCGGGCCCTTGGGCGCCGGGCCGCACCACAGGTCGTAGTCGATGGACTCCGGAATCGGCTGCGGCCCGTCCACCTTGCCGAGGGACTCGCGCATACGGTTCAGGTCGGCATAGGCGACGACGATCTTGCCGAGCCCTTCCTTCTCAAGCTGTAGGTCTTTGGCGATCCGGCCGTGGCTCTGATCCCCCCACTGGACGATCCGGTTGTACTTGCGCGCCGCCTCAACAGCCTTGCGGCCCTCCCACAGGCAGTACGACAGCGGCTTCTCAACGTAGACGTCCTTCCCCGCCTGGCACGCCCAAATGGTCACCGGGCAATGCCAGTGATCGGGCGTCGCCGTGGACACCGCGTCGATGTCCTTGTTCTCCAGGAGCTTGCGCACGTCGGCGTATGCCTCCACCTTTTCGTCGCGTTTGGCGAAGGCGGCCACCTCGCGCGCCAGGACGTTCCGGTCGGGGTCGCAGAGCGCTACTACCCGCACGCCGGGAATCCCGCGCATCCAGTTGATGTGGCCGCGCCCTTGGCTATTGATCCCGACCACCGCCACGCGAACATCGTCATTGGCGCCGCGGACGCGGGCGTGTGGCGAGAGCGCCAACGCGGCGCCGGCAGCGAGCGACCCCTTCAGGAATGTCCGCCGAGTTGTCTGGTTCATGGCTGCTCTCCTGGTGTAGGACGGGCTAATCAGTCTTCACGTCGTAGCAGTACAGGTTGTCGTCATAGCGCAGATAGAGCCGCCCGCCGATGACCACCGGATGCGCCCAGCTTGGCCCGTTTCCCTGAACGCTGAAGGTGCCGCGCAGCTCCATGCCTTGCGGGGAGCACGTTGCCAACCCAACCCGGCCGCCATCCTCCCCGAAGAGGTACAGCATGCCGTCGGCGTAGCAGAGAGAGCCCTTGCCCACGCCGCCGTTCTTCCACATGGTGCGCCCGGTCTTCAGGTCGAGGCACGCCCAACCGCCGCCGTTGTTCCCGTAGACGTACCCCTCGTGGACGACGTACCCGCCGTGGTGGCAGTCCATGTCCCTGGTTCTCCAGGCTTCCTGCGCGGACACTTTGCCGCCCGCAGCGGAGAGCTTCAGGCAGAGGCCGCCCTTGCCGTAGCCATTGGCCCAGAAGACGTAGCCCTCGGAGTAGATCGGCGTCGGGCAGTTGGCGGTGTTGTGGGCGCTGAAGGTGTTGTACCAGAGCAGAGAGCCGTCTCTGGCGTTGACGCAGGCGAGGCCCTCGCTGGTGCCGTTGGCAATCATCGGCACACCGTCGCGCACAAAGGGGTAGTTCCCACCGTACTGCGGCACCGCTTGCCAACCGCTGGTGCTCCAGACCGGCTTCCCGGTGGCCTTGTCGAGGGCGACGATGCAGTGCTCGCCGCCTGGGGTGACAATGGCGAGTTTGCCGAGAATCAGCACCGACTCGGCGTAGCCCCAGCCGTGGGGACTCCCACCGAGGTCGCGCAAGTTCTGCACCCACTTGCGCTTTCCCGTCTTGGCGTCGTGGCAGCCGACCACGCCGTTGCCGGATTCGATGTAGAGGTTGCCGCCGTCGAGGGTGGGGGTAGACCGTGCTCCGGGATGGTCGCCCTCCCACGCCGAGTCCGCAACAGCTTGCCACAGCCCCTTGCCGGTGGAGTCGATCGCCGATACGAACAGCCGGCCCGCAATGTCGCCGGTAGTGTAAGCAATCCCGTCGACGACAGCGACGCTGGAGTAGCCCTTTCCAATACCAGGGGCTTTCCAGAGCAGCTTCGGCCCGCCCTCCGGCCACTGCTTGAGCAGCCCGGTGTCGGAAGACTTGCCGTCGTGGTTCGGCCCGCCGAAGCCGGGCCAGTCGGCTTGTGCGCCGGCGCTTCCCGCCAACCCGATCATCAGGGCCGCGGCAATGCCACACAACACCACTCGGTCAACACTCCCGCGCCTGCGGGTGGGAACGTAGGCCGGCCGGGCTCTATGGTCTGTCTGCGCGTCCATGTGCTTCTTCACCTCGGAGAGACTGGTCGATGCACCCGATTATGCCCCACATCGGCCCGGCAGCAAACCACGCCCGGCGCGCCCCTCACGGCCACAGCGGACGCAGATAGTACACCCAGAGCGCGACGACTTCGCGGGCTCTCCTCAGCGGCATCTTGAGAAGGAGGATCGTCTCCCGGGCAGGCACCGTGTGGACAGTCCAGCCGGCTCGCTCATAGGTCATCTCGATGCGCGGCAGATGGTAGGCGTGACTCACGGCGAGGATGCGCTTCATGCCGAGCTGTCGGAACAGGAGCACCGTGTTGTCCACGGTCGCCTGGGTGTCCAGTCCGGCGGGGTCGAGCAGGAGGTCTCTCTCGTGAACGCCCCACTGCATGGCGGCGCGCTTCATCACCTCCGGTTTGCTCACCTTGCCGTCGCCGGGACCACCAAAGAGGAGGAGCTTCCCCACCAGCCCCTGCTGGTAGAGGTCGCACGCGGTGCGCAGACGGTCGCGGAGCGCGTGCGACAGCAGCCCGCTTGCGTAGACCCGCGCCCCAAACACCGCCGCCGCGACCGCCCCACCGGGCGCACAGCGTAGGCGATCATCAGCAGCGAAGAGGCGACAAGCACGGCGGCCGACAGTCAGGGGGGAAGTCGGCGGAGGTCGATCCACCACAGGTTCGCGTCGAAGTGCGGGTAGCGTAGATCGCCGAGAAGGTTCAGCAGCGAGAAGCCACCGAGGCGCAGCGCCACAGCGCGGGTCGCGCCCCGCCAACCCGCGCGCCCCTTGGTGGTGGTCCGGGTGGCGGGGTCAGGCGGCGTCATCCGGGCGCCACTTCCACGGGGCCCACTGCATACCAGCCCTCACCGTCGCGCCCCTCAATCGCCAAACGGACGGCTGGCGCCGCTGTCTCCGGATCCACGAGGGCGTAGCTGAGTGTGTACTTGCCGGGCGTCGGTCTCGGGCCGGACTCAAGGCGCAGCGGGACGTCCACCTTCTGCTCCTCACCCGGCAACCAGCCTTTGGCGGAGAGGTCCGTCGCGCAGACGACAGTCGGCTGCCCCTCCTGCCCCACGAACCGAAGCGCCACAGAGTAGTCGCGGTAGGGCGGGGCGACCCCGAGGTTCTCCCAGACCATCCTCCCGAGGTACGGCTGCCCTGGCGTCAGCACAGCGGGGAACTCGGCCGAGCGCACGACAAGGCGGTAGCCGATCCGCCTCAGGAAGCGCTCGATCTCCGGCCGCGTGCCCTCCGGGATCGGTGCGGACTTGTTGTTGAGGTAGCTGCAGTGAAGGTCCAGCGCATAGTCGAAGATGGCCCGGATGTCCCAGCCCTCTTCCCTCCATTTCCGCATGTCCCAGCAGCTCTCGAAGGCAACGGGCGCAGTCTTCCAGGCGGCCTTGGCGCCGGTTCGGTCGAGTGCTTGTCGGTAGAAGTGCTCCATGTGGTTCCACGTCTTCGAGAACCCGCCCATGTCGCCCAGGCAATCCGCCCGCCACCCACAACCGTTGGTGACGGCGTGGTGCATCCCGGGGTCGTCGCCGATGAGCATCACTTTGGGCGACTTGGGGAAGGCGTTGCGGTAGCAGTCGATGAGCGCCAGGCGCGTCTCCACGCTGGGCAGGTCGACACCGGTGCCGCTCATGTGCCACTCGCCCCACAAGCCGACGGAGCCCATGTCCAGCAGGTCGAAATCGGGATTGCCGTCGTAGCGCTTGCCCAGTTCGTTGATCAGGCGGAAGTGCGCTTCCTGGAACAGCGCGCTGTCCATGTCCGGCACCCAATGCTTGGGCCCCGACTTGCTGTTCCGGTACTCGGTCCCGGGGCAACCCTTGTCCTTCAGCCACTGCGGCACGTACAGGTACTCCTTGTCCGTACCGGCACACATCACCCGGAGCGCAAGCTTCTGCCCTGCCTTCCGGGCACGGGCCAGAAGACTGTCGATCCTGCCGAAGTCGATCTCCCCTTCGGCCGGCTCAAGCTCTCTCCAGTAGAGGCGGAAGTAGGCGGAGGTGCTCGGCAATTCGGCCAGGTTCGCGTCTTCGTCGGCAAACCGATGGAACGTCTGCCAACCCACGCCGGGGTTGGGCAGCAGACCGTCGATCTGCTTCGGGGTCACTGTCACGTTGGCGCCTCCTTGGGCAAGGGCGAAGTGGCAGCAGAGAAGCGTCGCTGCCGTGGCTATGACGGTGGTCATGGGTAACCGCTCCCCGAAAGACGGATCTCCTCACGCAGGGCGGCATCCCCATGCCGCCCGTCAGCCTGCGCACGACATGAGAACGGGAGGACGGGCGGCATGGAAATGCCGCCCTGCGTGGGTGCGTCTTCCTCTGTTGTGGTGTCAGAACGAGGGCCGCATAGAACTCTCTTGGCGTTTCCACCTGGCGACGGCGCTCCGGTCCGGAATCACACATCTGAGAGCCGCACTCAGGGATGGTTAGCCAAAGGTCACAAGTTCGGCCCACGCCAACCAGCCCCCTGCCGGTTGTCGCACTCTCGCGCCTTGGCGATAATGCCCTGTCGCCATGCCGACGGTCATCCCGCAACTTACGTTCTCCGCAGGGACGCTGCTGCTGCAAGGCGCTTCGGCTGAGGCCGGCCGGCGACTGCTGCAATCGCCTCCCTGGCGGTGGGACTCTCGCGTGAGCGCCTGGCGCCTCGACGCCCTGGAGTATGCGGAAGTCTGCCATGACTTCCGCGTGCGCAAGCTGCCGTTCGACGACGAGGTCGCGACGTGGGCGCCCGTCTCCTGGCCGGACGTGGCGCTGCCCACGCTCCGTCCTGAACAGACTGCCGCCGTTGCCGCGTGGCAGGCGGCGCCTCGGGGCGTCGTCGTGATGCCCACCGGCACAGGGAAGACGGAAGTCGCGCTGGCAATCATGCGGGACGCCGGCGTCGCGACGCTGATCGTGTCGCCGGTGCGCGATCTCATGTACCAGTGGCACCGGCGGATTCTCGCCGGACTCGGCTACGACGCCGGGATCATCGGCGACAACGTGTTCGACGTGCGCCCCGTGTCCGTGACCACGTACGATAGCGCCTGCATCCACATGGAGCGACTGGGCAATCGCTTCGGGCTGCTCATCTTCGACGAGTGCCACCACCTGCCTGGCGACGTGCGCCGAGACGCCGCGCGCATGTCGGCAGCGCCGCTGCGACTCGGGCTGACCGCCACGCCGGAACGCAGCGACGGCCGCCATCTCGACCTGGGCTGGCTGATCGGTCAGGTGGTCTACAAGATGCCGCTCTCGG
>PEVN01000370.1:9314-25255 GCA_002779825.1 Armatimonadetes bacterium CG06_land_8_20_14_3_00_66_21
ACCTGTCCAAGGTGGTCCGGGCTTTCATCGTCGAGCAGCGGAAGACGAACCGCACGTACGCGTGGGAAGACCTCTGCAAAGACACCGGCAAAGACCCGGCGGCGCGGCACGCGCTGAAGGCATACCTGGCGAAGAAGGCCGTCGAAGACCGCGCTGAGGAGAAGCTCCGGGTGCTGGAAGATCTCTTTCGGCTGCACGTGGGCAGCACGGTCATTATCTTCGCCGGGTCGAATGCCATGGCGCGGGATGTGTCGCGGCGGTTTCTCCTCCCGTGCCTGCTCAACCACTGCGGGAAGAAGGAGCGGCAGGATATCCTGGACGGTCTGCGCGACCGGACCTACCCGGCACTGGTCGCCAACCAGGTGCTCGACGAGGGCGTCGATCTGCCGGAGGCGAAGGTGGCCGTGGTCATCGGCGGGCAGGCTTCCACCAAGCAGGCCAAGCAGCGGCTGGGGCGCATCCTGCGGAAGTCGGGCAACCAGCTCGCAACCCTGTACGAGGTTGTGTGCGCGGAAACCGGCGAAGAGAACCGGTCGCGGAAGCGAAGGAGAACGGATGCTTACGAGGGAACTCGGCATCGTCAGCTTTGACCGCGGCAAGGCGCTCCCCGACCGGCTTGCGGGTCCCGAGGCAGAGCGCTACGCCCGGACCGCCACGGCGATGCTCAACGTGTACCGACTGGGCGCCGGTCACACGCGGCAGGAGCTGCACCGGTCGATCCACAACCTGTTCGCCGACGAGCCCGAGTGCCCCGTCCGGCGGATCGGCGCGTTCTGCAAGCTGCTGGATGACGCCAGCGAGTACGACAGCGACAAGCGAGGCCGCGCGGCGGCGCTCCGTCGAATGGTCTTCCGGCTCGCGGCCCAACATCACCCACTGGTGCGGGAACCGGACCGCCTGTTCGAGAACCGCGAGACCGACGTGAAGGGCGCCGTCGCCGCCAAGCTGGGCACGACGTGGGAGGAGATCGACCGCGACCTCTTCGCCGACGTGATGGAGTTCCACCGACTGAAGGAGTTCAACGGCTACCCGGACGGCGCCGCGCTCGTTGATCGCTACAACGTTGCGCAAGTGCAAGTCGCCCTGTTCAGCGCTGTGAAGCTGACGATCTGGGCCACCGAAGACCTCAAGACCATTCTCCGCTACGCCAAACTCGCCCGCTTGATGCACACCATCCGCCGCGCGCGGGAGGGCGAGTACGAGTTGACATTCGACGGGCCCGCATCGGTGCTGCGCGAGACCCGCCGCTACGGCGTCGCCATGGCCCGGTTCCTGCCGGCCCTGATTGCCTGCCGCGGCTGGCGCCTGCACGCCCTGCTGCAGTCGCCCCGGCGAGGCTACGTCAACCGGCTGGAACTCACCCCAGCGAACGGCTACCAAAGCCACCTTCCCTCGCCCGACGAGTTCGACTCCAGCTTGGAAGAAGCCTTCGCCCGGAAATGGGGCGACGAGAAGCGCGAAAGCTGGACACTGCTCCGCGAGAGCGAGATCCTCCACAGGGACCAGCGGGTCTTCGTGCCCGACTTCGCCTTCCGTCACGACGACGGCCGCACTGTCCTCCTGGAGATCGTGGGCTACTGGACCCCGGAGTACCTCAAGAAGAAGCAGGAGACACTGGCGCACTTCAGCGACCACCCGATCCTCCTGGCCGTCGGCTCCGGCGCCGGAAAGCGCGACGCGGACCTCGGCCCCGGAGCGATCCAGTTCAAGACGGCACTGAAACTGAACGACGTGCTGGAGCGGCTGCAGACCGCGCCAGTTGCCCCAGATTGACGGCGGTTGGCTGCGGCACTTTGAGGGAGTACACCCCCGAAAATGCAGGATAGAATGCCTCGGTGGTGCGTGCCGCTGTTCCTGTCGCTATGCTTTGTCGGGCGGACATCGGCGCAGGCCAGCGACTGGCCGCAATGGGGTGGGCGCCACACGCGGAACATGGTGTCGGAGGCAACTGGTCGCGCCGAAGCTTCGGGGCACCGGCAACTTCCATCCCGATTACCCCAATATCGGCGTTTGCTCCACACCCACAGTTTCGGGAGACCGGCTCTACGTCACTACAAGTGGGTGCGAGGCGCTGTGCCTCGACGTCAACGGGTTGGCAAACGGGAACCAGGGGCCGTTCACGGCGGAACGGGAGTTCGTCACCGCGCGATACCGCCAAAAGCCCGGGAAGCAGCCGGACGGCGGATACAACCCCAGTCGGCCACGACTCCCGTCACGCCCGATGCGACTAGTCGCGACCGATGCCGATATCCTCTGGCGCCGCGACCTGATCGAGGGGCTCAATACCTGGCCACATGATGCCGCGGCTTGTTCCCCGCTTGCGTATTTGGAGTTGGCGTACTTCTGCACCGCGAACGGGGTCGATACCTCTCACAAGCAGCGCCCTTCGCCGGAGGCCCCGAGCCTTGTTGCGCTGGATCGGCACACCGGAAGACTTGTCGCGGCGGACGACGCGCACATTGGGCGCGACGTCTTTCACGGTCAATGGTCCTCTCCCAGCCTGGCCAAGCTCCCCGGGAAGACGCTCGTACTCTTCGGCGGGGGCGACGGTTACTGCTACGCGTTCCAGTCCACGCCCGTCCCCGCGGCGGGCGGGCAGGCTCTGCGCACCCTCTGGAAGTGCGACTGCAACCCGCCGGGGTACCGCAGCCGCAGCGGCAAGCTCCTTCCGTACGGCCGTCACGGAGAGGGTCCCTGCGAAGTGATCGGGACTCCGGTATTGTGGGGTGGCCGCGTCTACGTGACAATCGGGCAGGACACCCGCCACGGTCCGGGCAAAGGCGCGCTGACCTGCATCGACGCCACCAAGACCGGCGACCTCAGCAAGACCGGCGTGGTGTGGCGCTACACCGGGCTCAACCGCAGCTTCGCGACGCCGGCTGTTGTGGGTGGTCTGGTGTACGTCGGCGACGTCCGCGGGACCATCCACTGCCTGGATGCCGAGACCGGACACTGCTATTGGACCTACGAAACCAAGGGGCAGATGATGAGTTCCACGTTGGTTGCCGACGGCAAAGTGTACGCCGGCAACGACCGCGGGGTGCTGACCGTGCTGGCGACGGGCAAGCAGGCGGAAGTGCTGGGCAAGGTGCACCTGGACTCCGCCCTCCGCGCCACGCCCGTCGCCGCCAACGGCGTGCTCTTTGTCGCGTCGCAGAAGTACCTCTACGCCGTCAGGAAGGACGCCCGGTAGCGCCCGGGTCGCCGCCCGCGCTACTGAGCCAACTCCAGGATCACGCTCTTCATCACCGGTGCGCTCTCGCAGGTCACCTCGTAGGTCTCCTCCGGCTTCTTGGCAATGTGCACGTCCTGCTTCTCGAGCCCGCCCTCCTCCCAGAGGTAAGTCGCCTTCACTGGACGGAAGCCGCCGGCGGGCTGCTTGTAGTCGGCGTCAATGCGCAAGCTGAAGAGGCACGTGGTGTTCTGTTGCTGACCCGAGAAGCGCAGCAACGCTTTGCGGGTCCCTGCGGGGATATCGGTCATGGTGAGGAACAGGCACCTGTTCGGCGTAGGGCCGGCGAGGCGGTCGATCTGCTTGAGCGTCTGCCCGTCGTCGAAGGACACGAGCACGTCCCAGCCGTCCTTCTCGTCGCGCGCCCGGTAGTGGCCGCCGAACCGGAGCCGCACCATGTCGCCGGGAGTGGCGCTGGGGATGGTGACCTCACCCGCGCCCGTGTCGCCGACGCGGAGGTACTGCTCTTCGATGCCCTTCAGCTCGGGGTGGAAGGCGGCGAGGGTCACCTGCTTCGACTTGAAGTCGGGGTTCGAGGTCCCTTCGAGGGTGACGGCGCCCTCCTGCGGACCGGCACTGAACGTGAGGGTGTTCTTCCCTTGCGCGAGCGCGGGGAGCGCGCGTTGCGAGCACTGGATGGCGTGCACCACTTTCAGCGCGTCTAACCCGGTGCCGGCGCCCTTCAGCACGAAACGCAGCCGGTAGTCGTAGCGGCGAAGGACAAGCGCCTTCAGGTCGACGGTCTGCTCGCCCGACACGGTGACCTTCGCCAGTTCCTTCCAGTCGTTCCCGTTGTTCTCGGAGAAGAGGGCAGTGAGCTGGCCGCCCTGTCCCACAGCCGCGCTGAAGGTCAGCGCGCCATCGAGATACACGTAGCTGCTCGGCATTCCGAACTCCAGCACGCCGGGCTTCGCCGCCTCCTTCACGTGGACGGCCGGGCGCTGCTGATCTTCGGCGGTGCACGCCAGGTTGTCGGCAGTCAGGGCGCCGCCGCGAAACGCCCCGTCGGCGAGGGGCGCGTCGTACTCGCGGGTGCCGCTGCCCACACGGCCGGGGGCGATATCGCCGAGCTTGCGTTGGTACGCAAACACGTTCTCCTCGAGCTTAATACTACAACCGTACTTAGCTCGGGGCAGGTCTCCGACCGCCCCGAAACGCTTGACCGGAAGGTCTCAAAGGGCTCTGGAGACCTGTCGGTCCGGGGAGCGGCGGGGTCAGGAGACCCTCGCCGAGCACATTCGCCGTAAGTGCGGTTGTAGTATTAAGGCAGCCCGGTTCTTCGCCGCCGTTCATGTTGACGTTCAGTCCCTTGTTGAACCAGTTGCGCACCAGGCGTTCACCGGGCCGCAACTGAATGTTCACCTGATAGCCCATGGAGTGCGGACACTCGTACTCGAAGAGCGTGGAGCCGTCGTACTCTTGCATCGTGCTGGCCCAGCCGTGCGTCTTCGCCGGGAGCCAGCCATCCGCGCCGTAGAACGGGTTGTCTGCCAGCAGCACCGGGCCCTTCTTCCATCCCGTCCAACCATCGGCCCGCATGAAGTCGTACAGCTTCGCCTCGTTGCCCCGGTAGTCTGGGTGCTCCGCAAGCCAACCCTTGACAGCCGCAATGAGCTCCTCGACGCTAGCGATCTTCCCGTCGTCTTTGCGGAAGTAGTTGATCAGGGAGGCGTCGAGCATGTGCCACCCCCCGTCAAAGAACACCTCGGCCACGTTGTGCCTGTTGATGCTACGCCCCCGCGCCTGCAAGCCGACTGCGCGCGCCAACCCCTCGATGTTTGACGCCGCGCAGCAGCACATGCCGTACCCGTAGACGTTGAACGTCTTGATCGGGTCGTGCACACACTGATCGCCCTGCAGCCACTCCCGCGGCGGAGCGTCCTGATGGCGGAACTTCACGACCGAGTCCCAGACTGCCAGCGCCTTCTCTTCGTCGGTCATGCCGTCTCGGATGAACGACTTCTTCCACGCGTCGAGGCTCGAGACATCCGGCACTTTGTCGGAGACCAACTTGACATGGCTGACGACACCGGGTCCGGTCGCCAGCGTCACCGGCTGCGTAGACACCGGCGCCTTGACAAGTCGCATGCCACAGGTCGCACAGAAGGTCCACGCGGCCTCCACCGGATGACCGTTCGGGCAATGACCGGCGCCAAGCGCAGCGCCAGCGAGGAGCGCGGTGAGGGCAAGCATGTGCCAAATCGTGGTGAAGCGGGTCATGGGCCTCCTCCGTTCGGTCAGCGGCCAACTGGTGCGGACGCGCGCCGCACAGGGCCGCCGGCCCCCGGTGCACCCGCCCTACGGGAGGCGTCGGAGATTCGCAATTCTCGACGCGCGCGCTTCCTCCCTTCCCGTCCCGCAAGTCCGTGCACCTCTCGTGCTTGCCCCCAGTGACATGGCAGCGCCTCAGACGGGCGCGGACAGGGCAACGCGCGGCAGGCAGCAACTTCTCCTCAACTTCCCGGCGAAAGGGGCCGCCCGCCGCCCGACGAATACTGCGATTGGTGGCGCGACGAGAATCCACAACACGAACCGAGGAACCAGACGATGGGAGACAAAGGCGGCAAGAAAGACAAGGCGAAGGCCCAGAAGCAGAAGGCGCTGAAGGACCAGGCGGCGGCAAAGAAGAGGCAGCCAAAGACCCCGTAGCCGGAACGCGGGATCCGACCGCGACCAAACCGCAGTGCGTGCAGACACCGAGTTGACAAGACCCGGCGGGCCACACCGCGTGGCCCGCCGGGGGACGCGTGGTCGGGCGCTTTCAGCACGAGCGCGGCGGGAAATCGCGCGGTGTGCGCTGCAAGGGGCGGCGATCCCGGCAAGCGCCGACCGACGAACGCGCCTCACCTCGCCACAACGAACGGCTGGTGCCAGTAGCTCCAATGGGACCAGGCTCCTGCCGCATCCTGCTGGCGGGCGCGGGTAAAGTACACTGGCCCGGGGCTGAGCGATGTCCGCCCAGCCGCTGGGCCCCCGAACTCGCCGGTGCCAGCGGCGACGGCCAGCCGGCCGTCACCGACCTGCTTCGGGCGCGAGCGCCACACGACGTCTCGGCCGTCTGCATCGGCGGCTACCTCCACCTGCCAGGCGCACCAGCCGGGGTCGGGGGTCATGATGAGGACGGGGTTCGAGGTTGCTGTTAGCGGCCCAATGGGCTTGGTGCTCACCACGAAGTCGTCGTACCAACGGTACTGGTCGGCGGGTGAGCCCTGGTTCCAGTAGGCTTCGAGAAAGACGGCATTGAGGGTGTGGTCGGCGTAGGTGCCGCGGAAGTCCATGCCGTTGCGCTCAGTGTCGAGGCGGCCGTCCACCCACAGGGCGGCATAGCCGTCCTTCTGTCCGGGTGTGTTCAGCTTCAGCCGAGCCTCGACGCAGACCCACCGGCCCGACTCCTCGGTAGCGTGAATGCGGTTGCCGAGGCCTTGCTGCCCCTTCGCGTAGAAGCACTCCATCGACCTCCCACTGCCGCCGAGGGCCACCGCTTCCGAGCGCTTGCCATTCGCCGAGCCGACCGCCGGCTCGAGGCACCTCGACTAGGTAGCCTCCGGGCCGTCGAAGTTGTCGTACCAGAGGACCGCCGAATCGCCCTCGTGCGGCTGGACAGGCGCCAACACGACGCTGTCGATCCGCGGCGGAATCGGCTTGGCCTGCGCCCGCGCTGTGCAACCGCCTCCCGTTAGTAGAAGGAGAAGCTGAAGTGACTGAGTTGCTTGGGAGATCATGGGTCTTCCTCCTTGCTTGCGGTTAGAGGCTGCAGCCGGCAATCGTGCGAGCGCCCTCGTCACGGGCCCCGCATTGTACCCGACACGGCACCCGGCGAAGGTCCGTGCGTCTCGGGTACGGTCGAGAGCAACTTTCGACGCCGACGGTGGTCTCACCGTTCAGTACGCCTTCGACCGGATCTCCGACGTGTCGGTCCCCCTGGTCCACTGAGTCATGCCAATGCCCAAGTCCATCGCGCTCCTGTTGTCACTCCTTGCCGTGCTCCCGGCCTACGCGCAGCCGCCGGCGTGGGTCGGCGTCGAGAAGCCCGACCGCGTCACCAACGGGCTCGTCGCGCTGTACCTGCTCAAGGAGGGCTCCGGCGCCATCGCCAAAGACACCGCCGGGAAGGTGAAGTCGCTGGACCTGAACTTCAGCGACGCTTCCGGGGTGAAGTGGCTCCCCGAGGGCGGCGTGCAAGTCGCCGGAAGCGGCTCAGCACTCTGGACAGCCGGACCCGCAACGCCTCTCACGAAAGCCTTGCAGGCGACGAGCCAATTCACCGTGGAAGCCATCGTTGTCAATGCGAGCTTGGCGCAGACCGGGCCGGCACGGATTGTCTCGCTGTCCAAAGACCCAAGCGAGCGGAACTTCACGCTCGGTCAGGAGCACGACCACTACGTGGTTCGCCTGCGGACCAGCGCCACCGATGTCCAGGGCACGCCCGAGACCGGAACGGGCACGAAGACAGCGCTCCCCGTGCGTCAACATGTCGCAGTGACGTTCGGTGCGGGCGCGCTGTCCTTGTACATCAACGGGCAGTTGCATGTCTCCGAAGCTCGCGCCGGCGACCTGTCCAACTGGGACCCGAGCCTTCGCCTGGTCGTTGGCAACGAGGCAACGCTCGACCGGCAGTGGAACGGGAAGGTGGAGTTGGTTGCCGTCTACAGCCGCGCGTTGTCGGCTGCGGAGGTCAAACAGAACGTCGAGGCACTTGGGGATGAGTCGCTGATGCAAGTGCTTGAGGAGTAGCCACGGCGACGCAGCTCGCCCGCTACGTTCCCACCCAGATCGGGCTCGACCATGCCCGCTGGCCGTTCCGCTGCTCGACGCGAACGCGGTAGTGGGTCTCGCCTTGCAGCGGTTCGCTGTCTTCCCAGGCGCATTCAGCGGTGTAGGCCGACTCGGGGAAGAGCGGATGCACTTTCACTTTGTACGCGACGTGATGGTAGAGGTCGTTGCGCTCAGGCGAGCCAGGCTCAATGCCCGCGCGTTCATGCAGTGTCCGGATGCACTCCTCGCGGAACCACAGCTCCCGACTGCCCGCGGCGAAGTCGGCAACGCTGCCTGTCTCCTCAAGCTCGTTCATGCGCAAACGAAGCGCCGCGCCAGGGCCTGCCGCAAACTCAAAGACGTTCGCGTTCTGCGAGCGGTCTTGCAGTCGGTCGTGCGCTGTCAAGAAGGCGAAGGTTGCGTGCTCGCCGTGCAGGGCCGGTTGAGTCTGACCGGGCGTCGTCCAGCACGGCTCGAAGCCCAGTAGCTTCCCACCGCCAACCGTCAGTGCGCCGTTCCATCGCCGGTCCGGCATGGCCAGTTCGCCCGGTCGCGGCCCCCACCCAGCCTCGACCCGCAGCTTGAACCGCGAGCGTTCTCCGGGGCGCGGCAGGTCCCACGTCCCCTGGTGGCAGTGCGTGGCGAGCACGCGACCATTCCGCAGCAATTCAACGCGGTCGAGTGCGTACGAACCCACGACGCGGACGCGGATCTCGCGCTTGCCACCCGCAGGGATAACGCTTCCCATCACAGCGTCATTGACCCGAAAATCAAGCTGCATGCGGTCGCCCGTCACGCCGTACACGCGGCGCGCGCGGAGTGCTTTCCACAGCGCCTCCCGGGTCAGCTCCGTTGCCCACACCGCCGCCCGCCCCTGCCCGAAGTGACCCGGCATCTCGCCCCAATTGTCGGTGCTGGCGATGCACCCGAGACGCAACCCGCGGTCCAACGCCGCCTGCCACGTTCCCGGATAGCTGCTGGGGCCCATGTGCGGGTTCTGCCGCATCGGCACCCACTCGTCATCGATCTCCGAGCAACCGTGGATCGAGTAGATCTCGCAGAAGGGCGACAAGTCCGGGTCGAACACCGCCCAATCCCGCCCGCGCACCCCAGGCCGGTAGGCAACGTGGTGCGGGATGGCCAACGCCTCGCGACCGCGAAGACAGTCATACAACTCGCCAACCGTGTCCACCCGGAAGAGCGGCAGCCCTTCCGACAGTGCGTACACGTTGTGGTCCCCCGACGAGCCGTCCCCCTGCCACTCGTACCCGGGGAACGTCACAAACTCCCCCGGCCGGTTGAGCGCCCGCGTCGCAGCTTGCACTTCCGCCCACTCGGCGTCCAGCCGCCGCGGCGACTTCCAGCCTTCCAGGATGAGCTTGTGCGGGCGGTCGCTCTCTGCCAAGTGGCCGCCTTCCTGGAAGGCTGACGCCTCCGCCGTGTAGTACGCCGCCGCGTAGAAGTCGAGGTGCGAGGCAGCGCGCTCCAACGCGGTCGCAATGCGAGCTGGGGCTTCGCCCGCGAGGTGATTGGGAAACTGGTACGTATTGTCGTGGGTCTCGCCCCAGAAGAGGTTGTAGTCAGGCACGGCGCAGCCTCCCGCGGTTCCTACCCGATCTTCGTTCCTTCCCGAAGCCACGCCTCGCCAGTTGACGGGTCAATGCGCATTCGGTAGCGCGAAGGCAGTCCCGCGAAGCCAACCAGCAGCGGAGCGCGATCGGTGTGCGCCAGGTACGTCGGAATCGTCAACGGCTCGGCCTCGTACCCTTCGCGGTCCGACAGCACGCACGTCACTCGCGCCAGATCCGCGCGCACCTGGCATCGCTTGGTTGGCTTCACACCGCCAAACAGGATGTTAGGCGTGAGGATCTCTCGCTCGGAAGTTCGCCAAACATAGCGAGGGAGCACCGTGATGTAGGCGCCGGTGTCGACGGCCCCCTCATAAGTCTCGGACTCCGTGCCGTCAGTCAGTCGCATCCGCGCGTCCACAACGAGACGCACCACTGGCAACGGACTGCCGAGATACCGGACGTTGGGGTGATCGTGGACTTGGAACCGGAGGGACAGGGGCGTCACAGGACCATGTCCAGACCGAAGATGTAGAATGCAGAGATCCCCTTCTCATCCCTCCCGGTGTTCCTCGCAGCCTCGCGCTTCGCCCTGCCTAAGGCCGGGTGTGCGGCCACAACTCGCCCCTCTGACACTGCGACCCAGTGGTTGGGGTACTTCTCCGTCAGTTCGGCCAGATGCGCATCCTTCCAGTCGACATCTGCGTAGTAGGTCTTCCTGTTGGTCACGACGGCAATGGCAGTCACAGCCCACCACCTCCCACGATCGTCCGTCCTAGCATAAGGCCCGTCAACACTGTAACTTACCGGACCGAAGGCGCTTTGTCAACTCGGCGACGTCGTCTCCCAACAGCCAAGCGCCTCGCAGGCGCGCGAAGGAGTCTCGGCACGTGGCGGCGAACTGGAATCAAGCTACACTACGAGGAGTACCACCATGCCAACCACTCTTGACGGTCCCGCTACTTCCGCCTTCACCCCGCTGTCCTTCCGCGGCAACCTATCGCTCGCCCAGCTCGCGGAAGCCGGTTGCTCCGAGCAGATGTCCGCCAACGCGGCGCACGCCCCAACCGGCGCCTGCGTTGCCTGGGGCATCCCGTTCGAGGTCAAGCGTCCCCTGCTGATCCAAGACAAGCCGGTCACCGTCAAGCTGGGCGACGTGAAGGCGCCTTGGCTCGTCTTCATGCACACGTCCGACCTCCGGCACTTCGACGCGGACGCCGTCGACGACCCCAGGCGTCGGGGCGAAGGGCGCCTCAGCGAGCACGCTGCCAACTACGTCGTCGTCTACGCCGACGGTTCTGAGCAGTCGGTGCCCATCCTCCGGCGCCGCCAGCTTGGCATGTTCCAGCGGCGGTGGGGCGAGAACTGCTTCGAGGCGGTGGCGCACTTGAAGCACCGGCCGGTGCCCGCCAACCACGAGCAGCCAACGCCCGGCTGGGGACATAGCCAGACGCGCGCGTCCACACGCGACGGCGGCCCGTGGGTGAACTGGCTGTGGGCGTGGGAGAACCCGCATCCGCGCAAGCTCATTGCGGCGATTCGTTTCGAGCCGGTCAGCGGGAGGGTGCTCATCTCGGGCGTATCGGCAGGCGCTGCGTCGGAGCATCCGCTCCGCTGGCGATCACGGCGAAAGGCAGTGCTGACGCTCCCCAAAGGCGAGCCGCTCTCCCCTGCCCTTGACGACAACGGCCTGTTGGCGCAAGTCCAGCTCGACATGGGGCAGGTGATCTCGGCGGTTCGCCGGCCCGTGTATCCGGCCGACTGCTGGGCGCGCACCTACAACAACGCTTTGCCGGAAGTCTCGGAGTGCGAGGTGTTGGTCGAGTACACAGCCCACCCGGACGCCCGTTTCCATCTGGCCGACGGCAAGACCGTTCCCGTTGGGCGCCTTGAGGACAAGGGCAAGGCCGGCACGCTCCGCACCGTGGCTCCGGCGACTCAGCGCGTGACATTGCGGGCAGTCGAGAAGGAGACGGGGCGAGCTGTCCCGGTCAAGCTGCACCTGCACGGCGAGGCGGGAGAGTACCTGGCGCCCGTCGACCGGCACCGGCTCCCAAACGCCTCGTGGTTCGAGGACTACAGCGTCGACTTCCTCCACGCGGGCACCCACTGGTGCACGTACATTCCCGGCGAGACCACGGTGGACCTGCCCCTTGGGCAGGTGTACCTGGAGGTGTCAAAGGGCTTTGAGATCAAACCGATCCGCAAAGTGCTCCGAGTGACGCCGCAGACCACGAAGGTGGTCGTCGAGATCGAGAAGGTGCTGCCGTGGCGCGAGAGAGGCTGGGTGAGTGCTGACACACATGTGCACTTCCTGTCTCCCACCTCGGCGTTGTTGGAGGGCTCCGGCGAGGGCGTCAACGTGGTCAACCTGTTGGCCAGCCAGTGGGGCGAGCTGATGACCAACGTTGGCGATTTCGACGGCAAGACCACGCACGGCGCGAGGGAGGCAGGCGGCGATGGCGAGTACTTGGTGCGAGTCGGCACCGAGAACCGCCAGCACGTGCTCGGTCACATCTCGCTGATCGGCTACGAAGGGAGAGTCATCGCACCGATGACCACCGGCGGCCCTGACGAGTCCGCTCTGGGCGACCCGGTCGAGTGCCTCCTCACCGAGTGGGCGCGACAGTGCAAGCAGAGAGAAGGCGTCGTCGTCCTGCCGCATTTCCCCAACCCGCGGGCCGAGCATGCGGCGAGTGTCGTCAGCGGCGACATCGACGCTGTGGAGATGACTTCGTGGGGCAACCTCTACGCGGGGATCGATCCGTACTCGTTGGCCGACTGGTACCGATACCTCAACTGCGGTTACCGGATCGCCGCCGTCGGCGGCACCGACAAGATGACTGCGAATACCGCCGTGGGCGCCGTCCGCACGTATGCCCAGGTCGCGCCGGAACAGGGCTTCTCCTACGACGCCTGGAAGGACGCGGTGCGCGCCGGTCGGACGTTTGTGACGTACGGGCCGCTGTTGGAGTGGCAGGTGGACGGTCATTCGCCGGGCAAGCAGATTGAGATGACCTCGACTGGCGGCACCGTGGACGTGACCTGGAACGCGGCCACCGTCACCGTTCCCATGTCTCGAATCGAGCTGATCGTCAACGGTGAAGTGCGCGAGAGCCGCGCGGTGCGAAAGTGGGGGGATGCCGGCCAGTGGTCCGTCAGACTCGACCGCAGCTCTTGGCTGGCGCTGCTTGTTCGCGGCCACTACCCCGACAAGCCGGAGATCATCGCCGCCCATTCCTCTCCAACCATGGTCAACATCGAGGGGTCTCAGTTGCTCGCCGCCGCCGACGCCGTGACCATCCTCGACCAGATCGAGGGCGCCCTCGCCTACCTCGACACCGTCGGGACCCGGGCAGAGACGAAGGCGTACAAACGCATGCGCCTCGTCCTCACCGGCGCCCACCGCAGCCTGCACAACCGCATGCACCAGCGAGGCGACTACCACAAGCACACGCCGGTGGACGATCATCCGGCGCACCATGGCTGACCGCTCACTCACCCCTCCTCTCCCCTCGAGAGCCATACTGAGCACATTCCAGAGAGAGCGGAGCGAACGCGATGATCTCCCACTCGTACCTCGTCGAGGGACTCAATGCTCTGAGTCGCGCCCAGGTCACCGACTACTTCTGCGACGGGCATAGAGGCGCCGCCATCCTCTCGGCGTACTACCTCTGCGCCGAGAACGAGACAGACGCTGGCGTGTCCGAGCTGATTGCGGGTATTGTCGACGACCACTGGAGCGGAACGGCCCTGTGCGCACCGTTCCCAGAGGAAGCCGCTGACCCCGCCCTGCTGAGTCAGGTCGAGGAGGCCCTGGCAGCAAGCATCGGCGACCTGCGCCAAGTCGGACACAACGTGATCTTCGCCTCTCTCGCCCTCAAAGCGTTCCGCCAGCTCCCCGAAGCGATCACACCGTCGCGCGTCGCCGGCGTCTGCCGGTTGATCGAGGCGTTCGCGGAGACGACCGACATCGCGCTTGAGGAGCAGGACGCGTTCCCGTCCCCCGACACTTGCGAGGACGTGGCGGAGTTTGCCTTGCGGGAGTACGTTCGCACAGCCCGTGCATTCATCGGTCGCGGTCAAGGCTGGACCGGTCACATGCTCACCTTCGGTCGCGCGTTGGTCGACCTGCACCAACTGGGCTACCGCGACTTGGCCGTCAGCGGGCACCACGCCTTCAGGCAGTATGTGAAGCGCACGCGCATGGGGCCGCAGGACACCGACCGGCCGCGGCCCGAGCATGCTCCCAACGGCCTCGGCCCGCGGACCCGTGCCTACTGGGAGAGGCGCCGCGCCGCGGATCCGTCACTGGGGCACAACCTGAAATACCCCTACGGCTACTGCGGACTGACGGCGATTGCTCGCGATCCGGCGCTACTTCGGCAGTGCGCCAGTGAAGCGTTTCGCGTCCTGTGAGCGCTGCCCTTTCTCGCTCACCTCAGCCAGGTCCACAGGCACGTCACCTCGCCGCTTGCTTTCGTCTGCCGCTTCCATGAACGCGTAGATCTCCAGCGTCTCCTGAGGACCCACCGGCCCGACTCCCGTGCGGAAGAGCTTCACGATCTCGACCAGCAGCGGGCGGTGGCCGCTGTAGCCGCCGCTCTGCTCACTCCCCTTCTCGCCAAAGGCCGTCCCCCCGTAGTTGCCTTTGTCCTGCCGGAGACCGCGATACGTGCCGACCCGGCCGTCCTTCCACACCCCAACCGCGACATCGGTCCCCGCGGCGCTGACTCACGTGACCGTCTCACAGCGACAGCTTGAGCGAACCCGACGGAGGGTCCGCACTGCGGATCTTCGCCTGGACACGCGCACCTGGCTTGAGCGGTTGCGAGGTGCCAAGGTAGGCGCCGATGCCCCACTTGGCTAACTCGACGCGGTACCCTCCGCGGACAGGCGCCAAGACGACTGCCTCCAGGGGGGTGTCTTTGTGGGTGCATTCCAGGTGCACGAGAAGATAGTGCAGGACCGCGGCCGACTCGGCGCGCGACACTTGGCGTGCCACTTCCTCGGCGCGAGCAAGCACTTTGAGCAGCTCCTCCTGGGTGTACGGCAGCTCGTCGCCGGCGAGGTGCGCGCAGAGCTGGCGCTGCATGACCAGGTCCGCGTATCGCCGCAGCGGCGAGGTCACCTGCGTGTAGGGCGAGGCGCCCAGACCGAAGTGGTTCCCGGGGTGAAGCGACAGCCGCGCAGGGCGCAGGAGCTTGCGGGCTTGGTCGAACTGCACCGGATCGTACTCCTCCATGGCAGGGAGGTCCTCGGTGGGGGCGTCCTGCGTCCGGAAGATCAGTGGGATTTGTTGGTCGCGGGCAATCCTGGCAGCCACTGAGTTCGCCAGGATCATGCACTCTGCAACGAGGTTGCGGCTGGGCGACTTGCGGTCGATCTCCTTGACGTCGACCTCGCCGTCAACGACGCGGACCTTCCACTCAGGTCGCTCGAAGGTCAGCGCTCCCCACGACTTGCGCTGTCGGCGGAGGGCGCCCGCAAGGCGCGAGAGCTGGTCGAGCTTGGCAGCGGTCTGGTCAGACACGTCGGACACGTCCACCGGATCGGGCGCTCCGTGACCCGGGCCGGCGCTGCCAGCGTGGCCCAGGGCAATGTCTGCCTGGTCGTAGTGGAGTCGCTGCGTCACGGTCAGGGCGACACGTCGAACGGCGACTTGATGGATCTCGCCTTCGTCGCTCAGGAGCACCTCAAACCGGACCGCGGGCCTGACCTGCCCTGCATGCAGACTGGCCAGATCGCACGAAAGGCGCTCGGGCAACATGCAGACGGACCGCCGGGGCAGGTACGCGGTGGTCGCGCGGCGACCGGCTTCGATGTCCAGCAGGTCCCCGGGCTGCACGAAGTGGGCCACGTCTGCGATGTCGATGGCAAGGCGCCAGTCATCTCCGTCACACGCAATGGACAGGGCGTCATCCACTTCCCGCGTCTCCGGGTCGTCCAGACTGAAGTCGGCACAAACCGGCTCTTCCGCCGGCTGGTACGGCGGCAGCGCGTCCGCGGCTTCGACCACCGTCGGTGGAAGTGTCAGCGCGATCCCTGAAAGCGCCAGGTAGCGGTCGGTGTCGGCAGGCAGCCGCTGACCGCTCACCAAGACCCGATAGGCTGCTTCGTTCGCGTCGAGGAAGGGCGCCACTTGTTGCAGCAGTGCCTCAGCACCGGCATCGTCGCTGCGCCGGTAGAGCCAGTTCTCCACGCGGTCCAGCGTGGCCTGCACGTCCGCAGGCGCCTCGTGGGGCGGCGCCCCGCGGAGCGCATTGCGGAGCCACTCCTGGGCGATCCCACGCTCTCGTTCTCGCGCCTCGACTTGCCGTTCCTGGGCAAGCAGCTCTTCGAGCTGCTCCTCGCTGCGCCGCACCCAGGCCGTTCCCTTGCGCTTG
>PEVN01000510.1 GCA_002779825.1 Armatimonadetes bacterium CG06_land_8_20_14_3_00_66_21
CGCTCCCTTGTGGTCGGCCGAGTCGATGGAGTCTTCCGGGTTCGTCCCACCGCTATGGAGACCTTTGCGTCCGCGCAGTCCTCCGTAGGATAAAGCTCCAGCTTTGTCCCGGTGGCGGCACTTATTTCCGTCTTCTGTGTTCTCTGACACCGGGACAAAGCTGGAGCTTTATCCTACGGAGGACGCATCGGTTGCGGCTTGTCGGCCCATGCTCCTTGGCCTCGAGGGAGGAATTGGCGGTCCGCAGAGGAAGGAAGAGCACGAGGAACGGAGCGCACCTGGAGGGGAACCCGACGAGGCATCATTTTATGCGCGTGTTCGCGTATGCTGTCCTTGCGCTGGCAACCGTTTCCGCCGGCGCGGAGAACGCGGGTGCCGCGGAGCGGCCTGCGAAGGAGCGTGGAACTGTGAACGAGGGAAAGGACACCGGTCTTCTGTTTGGCGGCTGCGGCGGCGTCTACTTCCTGGCGGAACCGGGCGAACTCGAGGTCGAAGTCGTGAAACGCGACCGCAACTTGCGCGACTCGGACACGGAGCTCCGGGCGATCCTGGTCGGCCCCGATCGGCAGGTGCTGCAGGAGGCGGCAATACCGGATGACGGGCAGCCAAAGGGCAGCGGCTTGGGCCCGCCGCAGTGGGCAAGCTTGTCGGCGCGCGTCGAGCGCAAGGGCGTCTACGCGCTGAACATCACCGTGTCGAACGACCGCTACGGTCAGGAGATGGTGTGGGGATTCCGCACGAACTGCCCGAAGTACCTCATCGAGACGGCCCGCGGACACAAGGACGAACGGCATCAGGAGCCCTTGGTGTTCGCCAGTCTCGGCAAGCCTGCCGACGTGTGCTTCCTGCCGCGCCAGGGCAAGTTCGACATCGCGGTGAGTGGCATGCCCGGTGACATCCGGGAGCTGCCCGTGTATGACGCCAAGGGCCAGCCCGTCGCCACGCTGCCGGTGCAGGGCGGGAAGGCCGCAGGTACTATCGAGGCAGACCAACACCGCGACGCAGTCCCGTGGCGGCTGCACTTTGCCTCGGCCCAGGCCACCCTCAACCTCGACGGGTTGACCCGGTGGGAGAAGGATGACCCGTACCCCGACCTCTGCTGCTGGTCTCCCGACCCGAAGTCGTGGTTCCCGTTCCTTGAGAACCGGTGGCTGCTGACGCCATACAGCCGGACAGTCTACGGCCGGCCCGGCGAGGAGGTGCGCGTCGCCTTCCGGGTCTGCACCAACACCGACCGCAAGCAACCTGTGCGGCTCAGCCTCGAGTTCCCGAATGGTGAGTGGTCGGCCCGCCTATCGACGGAACAGGAGTCGGTGAGCCGATCCGAGGCGGCCGAAGTCGCTGTCACGTGCACGGTGCCGCCCGAGGGCGAGACGCGCGTGTGTCACGTGCGGGTCTCGCCGGCCGACACGCCCGGCTTCTCGACCTACTCCACCGTCTTCGTCAAAGCTGGCGAGCCGCCGGCCGCCAGGCCGCTGCAGATGCCGATAATGCTCACGCCCTACCGACACGAGAACGAGCTGTTCGGCTACCTGCCCGACTACCCAACGGGCAGCCAGATGTACTTCGATCTGAAGAATCGGCCGTGCGTGGTGACCGACGGCGGCATTGCGGCATTGCGCGACGGCAGGTGGCGCACCACCGCGCTTCGGGGCGCCGTGCAGTCGGCCGCGGCCGTGTTCCAGGGGGCGTCGGTTGGTCTCAGCCTCTCCAAGATCGCTTTCGACCGAGACGGCGATCTCTACGCACTGGCCTCGGCAGCAGGTAGAGCCGCGCTGCTGCACTCGACCGACGCCGGCCAGACGTTCACCGCCTACGAGATCCCCGGCCCCCGGGGCGGCTTCGACCTCGAGCAGTTCTCCGGCCACAACGGCCCCGCCGGTCCGCCGCCGTTTGTGCGATTTGTGCGCACCTCGCGAGAGAACACTCCCGGGCTGCGCTGGCGGAGCGAGAACAACCTGGAGCTGTTCGTGCCGAAGAAGGTGGACGGTCGAATCGACGTGGGCGAGCCGATTCTGCTCTCAAAGCTGTGCCTTGGCCTGTCCGCCCACTCGGGCATCCCGTCCTCGGTCGTGTCGCGTGGCGCCAAGGTGCACGTGGCCTGGGGCGAGGCGACCGATCCGCAGGACAAGACGGTTCCCGGCGTCCCGACGTTCGTGGTGACCTACGACACGCAGACGAGGCAACTCGGCAAGCCGGCGCTGATCGGCTACGGCCCGCCGGCCAATGACGTGCACAACTCGCCGAGCATAACGATGGACAGCCAGGGCTACCTGCACGTGCTGGTCGGCACCCACGGCCGACCGTTCCAGTACGCCAAGTCGCTGACCCCCAACGACGCTGGCGGCGGGTGGACCGAACCGGTGCAGGCCGGCGAGGGACTGAACCAGACGTACATCGGCTTCGTCTGCGGCAACGACGACACGCTATACACCGTCTTCCGGCTGTGGCGCTCCGGCGAGCCGTTCCCGCACAGTACCCACGCCACGCTGGCCTACCAGCGCAAGCGCCCCGGCCAGCCCTGGGAGCCGCCGAAGATCCTGGTCGTGGCCCCCTTCTCCGAGTACAGCATCTTCTACCACCGCCTGACCATCGACCAGCGAGGCCGGCTGTTCCTCTCGAAGGACTACTGGTCGACCCACTGGTTCTACCGGAACGACCACGTCGGCGACCGCCGCGCGCTGCTGATGTCGCCCGACGGCGGAGATACGTGGAAGCTGGTGGACGGGAGGGATTGGGGGTAGTTCAGAGGGCAGCGCCAGCCTGTAGACCCTCTTTCATTGCACCGGCAGTTCGGGCCTGCTGGGCAGTCCCGTACTGGCAGCGGGCCGGTAGCCGATCACACATAGCGGGTCTCCCGGAGGATTCGCCGTTTCAGACGCGGGTTCATCTGCTTGCGCAGTCGCACGACATCCGCGCGTCGGGCAAGGAGTTCCTCCAGCTCCTGCTTCATGCGCGAGGTGCGGAACAGGTTCGGTTCGCGAGTCTACGCGTCCAGGGCACGTTGCACCTCCTCCTCCAACGGATGCCATTCCCTCTCGGTCTCCAGGTAGAGTTCGGCCATC
>PEVN01000111.1 GCA_002779825.1 Armatimonadetes bacterium CG06_land_8_20_14_3_00_66_21
GGGGGCACTGCGCAGGGCGGCTGGTTGAGGCTCCCGGCACGGGTCGGGAGGTCATTGGGCTACCCAGTCACTTCAGGCCGCCGAGGCCAGCTTGATCGTTCGCCCGGTCGCGGTCGACTTGTTGGCAGCGACGCTGATCTCCAGCGTCTTCACGGCATCTTCGTAGGAAGACTTGATCCCTTTCGGGTCGCCCGTGCGGACGGCCTTCAGGAAGGCGCGGTCTTCGATCTCGAAGATGTTGCCTTCGCCGGCGATGGTCTCGTCCTCCTTGCCTCTGCGATGGATGACGGTGTCGTGTCCCCAGCCGTCCATGGTGAAGGCGCACTGGTTGGCGAAGACGCGCAGGTCGACGCCGCCCTTGGCGTTGGAGGCGCAGCAGGAGTACAGGTTCGCGACAGCGCCGCTGGCGAACTTAACCGTGACGGCGGTGGCGTCGTCAATGTCGCAGCCGGGCACTGGCGGGTTGAAGCCGGTTGCGGCAGCGGCGGAAACCTGCACTGCATCCCCGCAGAGGTAACGGACGAGGTCGACGGTGTGGGTCACCTGCTCGAGAAACTGACCACCGCTCTTGTCCTTCTGGACCCACCACATGGTGATGGGGACCTCGGGGTTGGGGTTCGGGCTGCCGCCGATCCAGCCACCGATAACCAGGACCGCCGGGTCCTTCGCCAGCAGCTTCTTCGCGGCGTTGACGCCCTTTCGGTAGCGGTTCATGTAGCCTGCGCAGGTCATGAGGTTGGCACCGGCTACAGCTTCGGCGATCTGGTTTGCCTGCTTCAGGTTCACGTTGATGGGCTTCTCGACGAAGAACGGGATCTTCCGGTCGATGGCCGCCTTCTCCGCAGCGCCGTGGGAAAAGGGGGGCAGCAGCACGTAGACGCAGTCCAGCGCTACCTCGTCCATCATCTTGCCGGCGTCTGCGAAAACCGGCGCGTCGTACTTCTCTCCCAGTGCCTGCGCGCGTTCCGGCACCACATCGCAGAACGCCGCAATCTGCGCGTCGCGGATGCTCTCCATCGCGCCGGTGTGCGCAACCGCCATCCCCCCGCTGCCAATGAATCCAACTCGGACTTTGCCTGCCATGTCTTTCCTCCGACTGTTTGCGTGGGCGAGCGGGACCTGTGAGCCGCTCCCCAAGGCGTTATTCGAACAACGGCTGGAGGTTCGCGACAGCGTGGCCATCTCCTGCCTCGCACTGATGGTTTCTTTCGGGACTGAGCAGGTTGAGGAGGGCCGGACCTCCAGCAAACTGCAGATTGCGCGGAGGGTGCATGGAAGTCAGGAGGAGCAGCGGCGCGTTGGGGAGTGAGGACTGCTCAGGACCACTCCGCGACTCGACGACTCAACAACTCCGCAGGCGGTGCGCGAGAAGCGCTGTTCAGCCCGGCGCGCGCACGTTGCACCCGCGCGGCATCTCCCAGCACTCCGACTCACGCGCTCCGCCAGCGCGGAGCCACGCTTGGACGGTAGCCAACTCCGCGCTGCGAAGTCGGCAACGAGCTTCGACCCAGTCTCCGTCCCAGCCGCGCGTGACGCGCGCGTGCAGTTCGCGGCGCACCTCGCCAAACGCCGGGTCGCGCCCGAGGTCGGTGGTTTCGCCGGGGTCCGTCTGGAGGTCGAACAACTGGGGGGTGTCGTACCCGTGGTAGACGCTCAGCTTCCAGCGTCCCGACCGGATCATGCGCGCCGGACGCTGTCCGTGCGCGTATGTCTCCGCATAGGCAGCGTCGGGCCAGCCTGCGGGGTCGCCGGTTGAGTAGAGGAACGGAGTCAGGCTGTGACCGCGGCGCTCTGGCAGCGGGTCGGCGCCGCCCAACTCGGCCAGAGTCGGACCCACGTCGAGCAAACTGGTCGCCGCCTCCACCCGGTGCCCCTGACAAAATGTGCTGGGCCACGACCACACCATTGGGATGCCGACTGCGCCCTCGTAGAAGCAGTCCTTCCACCACATGCCGTGCTCGCCGTTCAGGTCGCCATGGTCTGACGTGTAGACGACGGCCGTATCCTGCGCGCACGGGGTCTCGGCGAGGGTGTCGAGGATTGCCCCGACGTTGCGGTCCAGGCAGGTGACCAGCCCGTAGTACGCCGCCCGCGCGCGGCGCGCTTGCTCGCGGGTGATGCCCGCGGTGCCGCGGGTCGCCCGGAGCTGTTGCAGCGCCGGGTGCTCGTCGGCGGGAGGCGTCAGAACGGGGTCCGGGAGCGTGTCCCTGTACTCGTCAAACAGGTCCTTGGGGCAGACATACGGGTTGTGGGGAAGAAGTAGGCCCACGACCAGGCAGAAGGGGGCCGCGCTTCCCTGCGCCGCATAGTCGCGCAGGTACGCGCACGCCCGCCGCGTGGCAACGTCATCGTAGACGGCGTAGGTCGCAGTGCCCGGTCCGACGGCATCGTCCAGAAGCGACCGGTGGTCCTGGCCGCATCCCGCCTGGTTCCACACACCCTCAAACAGCCCGCCCGGCGCAACCCGCATGGCGCCGCTGACGTCGCCCACCAGCCGACGCGCGAACCCGTGGTTCTGGTCGCGGTCGACGAAATGCATGCGGCCGCAGAGCACTGTCTCGTAGCCCGCCAAGGACAGTTGGTGCGCGAACGTCGGGACGCCCGGCCCAAGGACGGCGCCATTCACCCAGACCTCCAGGTCGCTGGGGTAGCGGCTGGTCAGGAAGGTCAGCCGCGACGGCACGCACAGCGGCCCGGCGCAATACGTCTGCGGGAACGTCACCCCGCCCCCCGCAAGCCGATCCAGGTTCGGCGTCCGTACGACGGCGTCACCAGCGAACCCCGCCATGTGCGGGTTGTGCTGGTCGGACATGATCACCAGCAGGTTGGGTTGCTTCATGGAGTCGCCGAGTTCCTCCCCTTCACCAATCGCAGCGCCGGCGGCCTCAGTGAGGACCGCCGGTCTGGTACGGACCCTCGTCGAACCGGCGCCGGAGGCAACCGGTCTCCTCAGTGGCGGACCTCGCCGTCACGCTGGCGCTGTTACACGACTGCAGTGCCGGCGTCCTTGTGCAGCGAGAACCACTTCCTACAGGTGCTCCTCCACGATTTTCTTGATGAACGCCGGGATG
>PEVN01000434.1:0-11579 GCA_002779825.1 Armatimonadetes bacterium CG06_land_8_20_14_3_00_66_21
CGGGCGGTGCCCGCGGCCATCGAGGCGGGGCCGGATGAACTGAACACGGGCGGTGCCCGCGGCCATCGAGGCGGGGCCGGATGAACTGAACAACCAGGCGTTGTCGCTGCTGGACTTGGGGCGGGAGGAGGAAGCGAGGAGGAAGTGGGCGAAGGCTGTGCTCAACGACCCAGGCCATCTGTCGTCCCTCCAGAACCTGGCTTTGTTGGCATCGCGCGAGGGACCGATTGCCGACGAACTGGATAGGATGCTCCGTCGTGTAAGCAGGCATGGAGGCAGCGGGAACGGCCAGGGCTCGCCGGTTCCCTCGGAGTACGTGTTGTGCCGTCCGGGGGCAGAAGGCGGATGCCACGAGGGCATGGCTGTCAGGACATGGTCGGCAATGTGTGGGAGTGGTGCGCGGATTGGTATGAGGATGACTACTACAAGAATTCGCCAAAGGAAAACCCTCGCGGCCCGGAGTCCGGCTCCCGGCGGGTGTTGCGGGGCGGCGCGTGGTTCAACAGCAGCCTCGACGGGTTGCGCTGCGCCAACCGCAACAACTTCGACCCCGGCAGCAGGGTCAGCAACAGGGGTTTTCGTTGCGCCCAAGACCTTGATAACCTCTTTACCTCCTTACGTCCTTAAGTCCTTACTGTCCTTAAGTCCTTTATCTCGCCCTTGACCTGCTCGTCGAGAACGCTGAACGTCGAACGTCGAACGTGTGGTGCCCTTGACGTTGCCCTTGACCTATGCTGAGGGCGCCGCCGGCGGCGCCTCGCGATTGATTTTCGTAGGACAGATTGCCCAATCTGTCGCGGTTCGGGTGACAGATTTGGCAATCTGTCCTACGGGAGACCGGAACGCAGCGGAGTGAAATGCAAATTGCAGATTGCCAATTGCCAATTCGCAATTTGCAGTTGACTGTAAACAAGGAGCCACAGCCATGTCCCACTTCACCAAGATCGAGACCCAGTTGGTAGACGAGGAGAACCTCCAGAAAGCGTTAGAGGATCTGGGCGTACCGTTCGAACGGAACGCCCAGGTCCGCGGCTACGCCGGTCAGGAGACGCGCGCCGACTTCGTCGTGCGGCAACCGAACGAGTATGACGTCGGCTTCATTCGCAATGGCGAGACGTTTGAACTGGTTGCCGACGACTGGGGGCTGAAGATCGACAAGGACGAGTTCCTGAACCAGGTGATGCAGCGGTATGCCTATCACGCCGTCGTCGAGCAGGCCAAGACCGAGGGCTTCACCCAGGTGAGGGAAGAGACGACGGCAGACGGCTCGATCCGGCTGGTGTATGAGCGCCCGGCCGAGGCAGCGCAGGCGTAGCGACAGACAGTTCGCGGGAACGTAGAGCGGTGCTGCCAGCGCGCTCCGCGGCACGCCGCAGTACAGCGGGCAAGCTGCCCCGCTGTACGTCGGACCCAAAGGAGAATACAACCATGGCAACAGAACGACTTGAGTTCATCATCCGCCGGGACGGCACGGTCGAGGAAAAGGTGGAAGGCGTGCCGGGTCCCCGGTGCGAGCGGCTCACCGAACCGTTTGAGGACGGCATTGGCGAGGTGGTGGAGCGCGTGCACTCGGCCGAGTACGTTCTCCGCCCGGCGCCCGCGCCGCAGCGGGCCGGCGCCGCTGCGAAGGCGCGTGAGGAGAAGATCGGGGCGTAGACCAGCCGAGAAGAGAGGTTCGCCCATCAACTCGCCTGCGGCCGACTGCTACAGCCCCAGCAGCTTGCTCGCGGACCCCACTACGGCGGGTGGCTGCTTTCCCTCGCCCGGCACGACCGTGTGCCCTTCGTCTCGCAGCCGTGCTACTTCTGCATCTTCGGGGGTGTCTCCACCCTCTTGCCGTCGCTCGGGTAGTCCGCTCTCAGCTTGTCGCGCCGGCTCTGGCGGCTTGGCATGTGTCGTTCCCTCCTGCGGCGTCGATTCGCCTGATCAGCTCCGCCATCGCCTCGCGCCCCTTTGCCTCGACTTCCTCTGCGTCGAGCGTCGTCACCTCGCCGTCCTGCATGAGCACCCGGCCGTCGACGAGGCTGGTGCGCACCCGCACGCTCGCGGGGTCGTACACCATCGAGTGGATGACCCCGTCGGCCAGGGAGTCGGCGTAAGGCGAGGGCTCGACCTCGACGATGACGAGGTCCGCCTTCTTGCCGACCTCCAACGTGCCCAACGCGTCTTCCATCCCCAAGCCCTTGGCGCCGTTGAGCGTCGCCATCTCGAGTACGTCGCGCGCGGTCAAGGCCGTTGGCCCGAGGCGTCCAGCTTGGATGAGGGCCGCGTCGCGCATCTCAAACCAGGGGCTGAAGGTCGGGTTGAACGCCGTCGCGTCGCTGCCCAGCGACACGTTGACGCCGGCCTCCAGCAACTCGGGCACGGGCGCGATGCCGGAGCCCAACACCAGGTTCGAGCTTGGGCAGTGGCAGACGTGCGTGCCAGTGTCGGCAAGGAGCCCGATCTCGTCGGCCGTCAGGTGCACGCAGTGGGCCAGTTGCGTCTTCGGCCCCAGCAGCCCCAAGTCGTGTAGATGGGGGATCGGGCGTTTGCCGCGCTCGCGCTCGACAATGTCAATGGACACCGGCTCTTCGTGGGCATGAGTATGGATGGGCAAACCCATACGCCCGGCGAGCTTGCCCACCTCCCGCAGCAACCGGTCGGTGCACGAGACCACGAACCTCGGGTTCAGCCCGTACGTGAGTGGCCCCTCGTCGGTCCTGCGATACCGAGCGATCAGCGCCAACGTGTCCCGGAGCGCCTCTGCGGTGCTGTCGCGGAGGTCTGGCGGGCAGTGTTCCTCGTGGTCCATCAGCACCTTGCCCGACTGCGCTCGCAGCCCTGAGTTGAGGATGCCCTGGAAGGCAGTCTCGGTGTGACGGACGGTGGCGTGGTCGAGGATCGCCGTCGTTCCGCTCTGAATCAGCTTCAGTGCGCCCCAACGCACCGAGTGGTACAGCGTCTCGGGGTCGTGCGCCGCTTCCAGCGGCCACGTGCGCTGCCGCAGCCAGTCCATCAGCCGCACGTCGCCTGCCGACCCAAGCAGCGGCGTCTGGCAGAGGTGCACGTGGGTTTGGATGAGACCCGGCAGGAGGACATTTCCGTGGGCGTCGATGACGTGGTCGGCGTCAGTGGCCGCCGCGGCGCCGATCTTCTCAAGGCGCCCCTCGCAGACCAATACGTCCGCCAACTCCAGCTCGGCGGCGCGCGCGGAGCGCAGCACCAGTGCGTTTCGGATCAGGAGGCTCATCGAGATTCAGCTCTTGCCCGCCCGCCGAGTCGCCTCCCGGCGAGAACCACTCCGGGCTGATTGCGGTCACCCACGGAGAAGGCGGCCGACCGACAAGTCCTCGTCGAGCAATGGCCAATGGATGCCGTAGCCGCCCGGGGACAACTCCGCGTGCGCGTGCTGGGCCCCTGTCGCCGAAGCCAGTCGCGGGGAGCAGCGCTCCCAGGGAATCGCCTCGGACGTGCCAGTGGCTGTGATTAGCAGTGCCTCGGTCGTTGCCCGGATTGCCGTGGCCGTGACGAACTTGGTGGCTTCCAGTGTCATCTCACGCTCCGAAGCAGAACGGTGGGCATCCATTGCTCCTCCCGCTACTCGGTATCTTACCCGTCAACGCCGCGGGTGACCAGTGTGCGGACGGAGACTCACGGCGTCGGCTGCGGCGCGGCTACTCTCGCGAGCCACCCATTCTTCAGCGCCACAATCACGTCGTGTCCCCCCGCCTCCGCGCCGGGGCACGGTGCTATCTTGGCGACATAGCCGGAGAGCGCGATCCGCCCCAGCCCCTTCCCGCGGGCGTCGAGCAGCACCACCTCGCCGGCGTCTGTGCCGACGGCCACCTCGCGGCCCGGCGCGGGGCTGAAGTCGCCCACTGCGAGCGCGTTCACTTCTTCGCCCGCCTTCGTCTGCCAGAGCCGAGTGCCCTCGGCATTCAGTGCGAAGACGTTGTAGCCCACTTCGGCGGTGGAGACGATAGCTTCGCGTTTGCCGTCGCCGTCGAGGTCGGTGACCTCAATCCCGCTGAGGGCGCCGCCCAAGTTGTGCATCCAACGCCGGGCGCCGTCGGCACTGTGGACGTGGAGGTAGTTGTCCTCGCCGCCGAGCAGGACCTCGTTGGCGCCGTCGCCGTCCACGTCGGCCACGCGGATGACGGTCGGTCGGTGGCTGGCGCCGGCGCGAAACGAGTCCTTGCCGGCGGCGTCCAGACCGGCGCAAGCGCCGAAGGTGCCGGCAACAAACCACAACGGACTTGCGCCCGGCTTGAGGGGAGCCACTGTTCCTGCGCCGAGTTCGTGGAAGACGGGTTGCCGCCACCAGAGCAGCTTGCCGGACTGGTCGTAGCAGTAGTAGCGGCCTTCGACGCGGCCGCCCTTGGGCGTTGGCTCTGAGAAGTTGGCGGCCAGGATCTCTTCGCTGCCGTCCCCGTTGAGGTCGGCTGTGCCCAGCCAGCGGACAGGCGAAGCGAGACCGCCGAACTCGTCGCCGGTGGGGTTGAAGCGGAGCCAGCCTTCAAGAACGCGCTCACCGTCCGCGTCGTAGACGTAGAGGAAGGGCGACGCTGCCGTGCCAACGATGACATAACCGCTGTCCTTGGAAGCCACCCACAGGGGCGGCAGCGCAATTGGGGGGGCACCGGTCGCCGTCGGGCGGCTCTCCAGTGCGCTGGGCGGCAGCGGCGCGAGACTGGTGGCATCGGCCGGCGCGGCGACCGACGGACGGAAGTGCGCAACGGCCACCGCGAATGCCTGGTCGAGCCCGGTTCGGCGCCACAGCTTCTCACCGGCCAGCGTTAGCACCGTCACGGCGCCGTCTTTGCTTGCCACGACGATTTCCGGCACGTCGTCGCCGGTGAGGTCCATGAGCTTCATGTCCAGGATCTCATTGGCGGTCTGCCTCGGATCGGGGCCGCCGGGGGTGAGCGAGTCGTTGGGAAGGTGGTACTCCCAGACCGTTCGCAGGCGCGGCTCCCCTTCGGCTGCGGGCTCGGCAGGTGGCGTCGCCAGAGACGACTGCGCGCGGAATGAGCGGACAAACTCCGTCAGCCGCCGCGCCGCCTCGCGGGAGGGCGGGAAGCTTAGCGCGTGCGAGCCGGGGCCGACCTCGATGGTGAGTAGCCCGTTGGCCAGGCGGCCTGTCAGGGCGCGTCCGTCGAGTTGGCCGAGGGTGGCGCCTGCTGCGAGCGTTACCAGCGCGGTGGATTTGGCGACGACTCTACCCTTGCCCTCGGCTACGTCGAACTCGATATCCACCGGCGCAGTAGACAGGAACAGCGTCGGGTTGCCGAACCTCGTGGCGCCGGCGAGGACGAACCGAGTCGTATCGGCGAAGAAGGCCGCCGCGCGCTCCCCGATCCCCGCAACCGCGTCGCCCTCGGGCGAGGTCAGCAGCACCGTCGAGTCGTCCACCTGCGCAACATCGAACCGCCGACGCTGCTCCGCCGCGCTGGCGTAGAGCACGTTCTGGAAGGTGAACCGCTCGCCGGTGTCCAGGTGTTGCTCACGTACACTGTCGAAGATCAGCGTTGTCCCTTGCCGGTTCGCGTACGGGTAGGTCAGCGTCGACCGGACGGTGTCGTCGGGGTAGACCTGGCGCAGCTTCTTGCGCGAACCGTCGGCGCTGCGGAGGCGGAACTCGGGGCCGCGCTGCGTCACCCGCAGACCGTCCTCCCTCAGCTCGCCGTCGCCCAGCGACCTCCAGCGGCAACGGAGCGCGTAGTCGCCGGGCGTCTTCGCTGTCACCCGATCCAGCACCAGCACGCACTCGCCCTTCAGCCAGATCAGATGCCGCGACCAGTCGGCGCCGTTGTAGTCGGGAATGGTGGTTTTCGTGAACGCGACTGTGTCCAAGTCGGCTGCGAAGTCCAGCCGGGTGGCCTTCTGCGGCGCCCGCGACACGCCGTCTCGACTCACCAGGAGGGTGTTGTGATCGCGCGGGTAGACGCGCGTCCAGCCGCAGTCGATAAGCCAGATTCGCCCCAGGTCGGTGAAGCGCGAAATGGAGTTGCCGTCGAGGTGACCGTGATCCATGCCTGACACACCGTCCAGCAGGAGGTACTGTTTTGCCGGATCGGCAGCCTCGCGGAACGTCAGCTTGTCGAACGCCTCCTCCTTCCCCACCGTCAGCGGCGGAGCCGGTTCGTAGGTGCGGAGGGTCTCCTTCTCGTCGAGCAGCATGTTGTCGTAGAGGTTCGGGTGGAGCGGCAGCGCGTGGAGCCCGACGAACCGGGCGGGCGCAGGCGGCGGCTCAGCGGTGGCGAAGGCGCCGAACGGACGGTCGGAGTAGCCGAGGTGCTGCGTGAACCAGAGGCACTCCGGGTCGTAGTAGAACCACGCGGCCTCGCCGAGGAAGCGCGCGAGATCCCAGCCGCGGTCGATCTTCACGTTCCAGTCGTCCTGGTCGCCGACCGAGACGAGGTAGCCCAGATTGTCCGTGCACATCGTCACCAAGTCAGCCTGCTGCCTCGCCGACTCGGTACCGAAGTAGGCCATGTCGCCCGACCGACGCGCGTACTGGGTCATCCGAACGCCGTGACCGCAGCCGGCCCGGTAGCCATCGCACGAACGCGGCGTCTCGTCCATGAACCGGATGGCCTGGTCGGTCAGGGACACCCAGTCGCCGTTGATGCCGTAGTGGTCGCGGAAGTACAGCCCCGCTAACCTGAGCGACTGCACCCGCTCGCCGCCGTGGCTGCTGAGCGCCTCAGCGCGCGGATTGGCTAGCAGCTTGGCCCACGCGTCGGCATTGCGGCAGGCGACCTCTAAGACCACGTTCGTGAACCGCAACCGTTCCTGGTCGGTGAAGAACGGCGTCTCTTCCATGAGGTCCCAGGCAGGGACCAAGCGGTGCATCCCCTCAACGTAGTTGTTGGGCAGCGCACCGAATCGCTCGAGGTTGTCGGCGAGTAGCTCCATCTGCGCCTTGTAGAGGCGTGCCCAGCCCGCATTCCCCGTCAGGTGGTAGCCTTCGGCCGAACTCAGCGTCTCGTACCAGACGTTGTTCTGCAGCGAGGGCATGTGCGCGATGGTGCGCTGAAGCTGAGCGACGCTCCGTCGGACCGTCTCCTCAGTCGGATCCGCCCTGCCGTAACTGGGCACCATCCGCTGCTTGGCGCCGAGGCGCACGTCGACCGTTTGGGGCGCCTCAAGCGACTTCTCGTCGCCTTTGAGCGACGCCACGAAGTGCTCAACCGCTTCTGTCGTCCCTCCGAGGTCGCTCCCGGCCAGCACGACGAAGTTGTGCCCCATCGCGAAGGGGTCGTGCACTGTCCGAACCACGTAGCCGCTGAGCGCCAGCAAGTTGCGGTCGCTTCCTGGGGGGGCCACGAAGGCGTCGTCGACCTGCAATGTGCCCGGTCCACTCAGGCGGACCTCCAAAGAGAAGCGATCGGCGCCGGCGGGAAACGCGAAGCCCAACTCGGCCTGCGCCCACTCTCCGTGGGGCGGCAGCGGCAGTGAAGTGGACTGGAGCGGCATGTTGCCCTTCAGGGGAGCAACCTTCAGTTGGGCAGAGCCCTTCCCGGTGCTGCGGTACCAGACTGAGGCCACATACCACTGCCCCGGGTGGAGCAACGCGTCGGCGGGCGACACCACGACGCGCGACACCGCCGCCCACGCCCGCGACCCGGAGTCGCGCCCCGACAGCAACGCGCAACGCGTTCCGCCGCGCGATCCCTGGCCGGATACGCGCGCGGCGTGACTGCCCGAATCGCCCGAGGCAAAGCTCCACACCGGCGGCAGCTCGTCCTCGCCAGCCAACTCCTCAAACCCGGCCGATTCGCCCCCGACGCCTGGGTACACGTAGTCCTCGAACGTCCACTTGCGGAGGTACAGCCGCTCGGCGACCTTGTTGGTCTGCCAGATGCCGATGACGACGATCTCCGATCGGCGCAAGTCCTCATCGGTCACCTTGCTGTCATCCACCAACTGCAGCTCGACACCCGTCTGCTTGCGGACCTGCGCAATCAGCCAATCGGCCAGGGCTTGGTGCTTCCGCTCCGGCGGCGAGACGACAATCGCCGCGGGCTTGCCGTCCCTGACCAACGGTGTCGAGACACGCAACGGGCGAAGCTTGTCGAGGTGTCGGACCGTCTCGGCGCAGGGGTGGCCACACAACAGCACAGCCACCATGGACCCAGCGATCAGCACTCCCCCTCCGCCCCCACCCAGCACCCCGGGTGCGCCGAATCGCGCAGTTGTGCAAGTGCGCGATTCGGCCAACTCACCAATCGGACGGGGGGCGTGACGACTACGGGGAGACGTTGACCTGGGGCGCGTTCTCATAGGCTGCTGCGCTGACACGGAAGAGCTGACGTTGCTCGTTAGTGAGCACTATACCCGCGAAGGTTGGGAACACACCGAAGTGGAAGTTCGCGGAACTTCCCCGGCAGGCGTGCAGCAGACGTAGGACAGAGGGTATTCTCCCAGACAGAGCCGAAGTCGCACCGGGACTTCGGTGTGTTCTTAACCTTCGCGGGTATACATCATATCCGTCGGACCCGGCGGCTTCCACCTGTCGGCTGCCCTTGTGCCAGAGCAGGTGCGGCTGTTGTCGCAGCAGGTCTTCCACCTTGCCGTCGCCGACGAAAACGTAGAGCCCATCGCAGCCGGTGAGCGCCAACCGCTTGCCATCGCGCGACACGTCGCCACCGGTGATCGGGAAGGCGAACTTGAGGCTGGTGACCCGACTCAGCGGTGCGGGCAGGGACTGGCCGGGCACCCCGGGCGACAAGGGGGTGCGGACCGCGGGATCCGCCACGTAGACCGTCGTCACCTCGGGAGGCGGCACCTTGTTCACCACGAACAGGTGACCCTCGCGGGCAAGCAGCGTCTCCGCGTCGTGCGGGCTGTCCGGGTACTGGAACACGAAGGGCGTGGCGCGCGCCGTCACCCGAGACCGAGGGTCCGGGTCCGCGACGCGATAGAGGGTGAGGGACGACCGCCACTTCAGGTTGTCGCCGATATCGCCAACCCAGAGATTGCCGCGCTCGTCGAGCGCAAGGTCCTCCCAGTCGAGGTTAGACGCGCTCGGCAGTGGAACCTCGCGAATGAGCTTGCCCTTGAGGGTCGTCGCGAACAGCGTCGGCGCGTTGCCCGAGTCGTTGTGCGTCCACCACACGCCGGGGTAGCGCAGGCTCTTCACGATGCCGGAGGACTCCGTGAGCGGCTTGTGGTCGAAGCGGCCGACTGGGGGGAGGTCCTGGGCGCTGGCGCGGAGGAGGCAGAACATCAGTACCGTGAGGCATGTCGGGACGGTGTTGGGCACGTTGTCACCTTGAGTGCGCGACCTGCAGCGGACACCGTCGCTAAGCGGAAGAGCACTGCCGCGCCACTGGTCAGACCGGTGCGCGGCCGTCCGCGGCGGTGAGGGCGGTGATAGCGCTGGGGTTGGCGCCCACGGCCCGTCTGCGGACGAGGTGGAGGTCGTCGCGCGCAATGGCGTCACGCCTGTGACGCCAACATCCTGGCCAGTATGTGGCGGGTGTAGTCGGGAACCGACTCCCCGGTTGCTTTGGCGCCTGCCCGGAGAGCTTTCGCCAACGGGCCTTCCACAGCGATCAGGTACTCCGGCCGCCTGACACTGGGCTGGAGAGGAACGCGCGCTGTCTGACCCCACACGCCAGCCGTGTCTCGCTCGGACCACCGGCTCTCTACGTCTCGCATACGGTCAATCACTCGTCCGCTCACACTGACGTGTTTCCGCGGCATGTCTCCTCCTTTCGGCATGCGTCATGTCCCGCGCCGAGATGGGTAGGGCGTCGTGCTGGCTGGGTTTGTAGAGAAAGAACACCACCAGATACCGGCCGCTCTCCGTCTGACCCTAGGCGGCGTACAAATCCTCGGCAGGTCTCGCCCCCTTCTCCACAAAGCGAACGTGTCCGGTGGTGAAGAGCACAAACTCCGCCTCTTCGGCGGTGACGCGGTGCTTCTGCCAGAGCTTGTCCTCGAACTCCTGGATCCAGAGGAGGTCGTCGATTCGCATGTCCGCTCCTGGGAGACGACCATCAGCCCCGAGCATAGTGCGGTCGCGTCGGCGAGTCAAGAGGCGACGGCTTGAGGGACCCGCAGACCCAAGAGGGTGGCATCGGGACCGACGATGATCGGCACAGTTACCCCCGCCGGTGGTCCTCCGACGGACTGCCGGAGACCGGTTTCCCCGCTTGGTGCATGTGCGATGCCACTGACAGCGGCGGGACCAGACCACGTGATCTCGCCGAACCCCTCGGCCGCGGAAGGCAGGGACCCTCTGGCGTCGAAGAGGACTCCCTTCTGCGTCGGGGAAGCAACGCCGGCCCACCGCTGTATCGGTCGCGCTCGTTCTCCGGCCGGCCACCACTATCAGAGGATTCCTGCAATGCGCCCAACGTCGTTCCCGGGACCAGTGCTCGCGCCATTACTGCTGTTCGCTGCGCCGTCCGTCGCCGCCCCTAACACCAACCTCCTCACCAACGCCGGATTCGAGACCGGCACTGCCGGCCAGCTTCCCGGCTGGCAGCGGATTGGCGGCGGACCCGTTGAACTGGACGCTGCGGTTCGTCACTCCGGCAAGCGCTCTGTGCGGGTATCCGGTCCCGGTGGGGTGCAATCGGTGCTGATCCCGCATGCCGGCGGACGGCTGAAAGTCAGTGGGTGGGTCAGGACCGAGAACGTCGTCTGCGGGGCGCCGGCGCCTTGGCACAAGGCTGCGTTCCAGGTGATCAGCTACGATCAGGCGCGGAACGGGCGTGGCGTGCGGCATCGTGCTGTTGGAGGGGACGCATGACTGGACGTTCCACGAGAGCACGGTCCTGCTGTCGCGCGACGTGGCGTTCGTGGCCGTGCAGTGCCACTTGTGGGGCGACGACGCGAAGGGAACCGTCTGGTTCGACGATCTTTCGCTACAGTTGTTGGACGACCCGGGCGTGCTGGGCCGGAAGCCGCTGGATCTCGAGAAGGCGACGGTGACCGTCGACTTCGCCAAGGACCTGGGTGCGTTCCGCCACCTCTGGATTGGCAGTGATGTGGGGCATATGGACCGGGTTGTCACGCCGACTCCGGTCGACGCCATGCGCTACGCCCATCGGTTTGGCTTCCGCTATCTGCGGATGCACAACTGCGTGTACAACCCGCGGGTGTACTCGGAAGACGCCGCTGGTGCCCCGATCTTCACGTGGGACACGTTCGACGCACGCGTCGGCGTTGTGGTCGAGAACGGCTTCCGGCCGGTCGTCATGCTCGAAGGCATGCCGACTGAGATCGCGACGCGCGATGGTGGTAGAGGGTGGGAGAACCCGTTCCCGCCAAAGGACGACGCTGGCTACGGCAAGTGGCAGCGGATCTGCGAGGAGATGGTGACGCACTGCCGACAGAAGTGGGGCGACGCGATCCACGACTGGTACTTCGAGGTGTGGAACGAGCCCGACGCCAGGGGCTACTTCGAGGGCACGCTCGAAGAGTACCTGCGGATCTACGATCACGCCGTCGCCGGCGCCACCTCCGCCGACCCCGACATCCGCATTGGCGGTCCGGGCGGAGCGGGCACTGGCTGGCTGCGGGCGTTCCTGGAACATTGCGCCTCCGGGAGGAACGACGCCACCGGCAAGCCCGGCTGCCGG
>PEVN01000434.1:11966-23463 GCA_002779825.1 Armatimonadetes bacterium CG06_land_8_20_14_3_00_66_21
CGGTTGATCGGCCAGCGCGTTGCGTGCGACAGCTTCAACGATCCCGTCGGCGGTCTGGCGTGCCTCGCGGAGAACGGCGGCGCTGCCTGGGTCCTGCTCTACAACCTCGTCGAGGACCCGTCCCACGTGACGTATGCCACGGAAGTGACGGTGCAATTGGCCGCGCTGCCCCCGGGTAACTGGAGCTGCCAGGCGACCCGGATCGCCCCGGGCGACTGCGATCCCTCTCAGGCGTGGGAGGCAATGGGCAGACCCGAGAGCCTGACCGACGAACAACGCCAGACCCTGTTGAGCGCCAGCGAACTGCCGACACCCGAGCCAGTTCGCATTGAGCGAGGGGCGATCAAGGTACGGGTGCCCGGGTTCTCTGTGTGCTTGTTGGAGCTGACGCGACGGTGAGCTCCGCCTGCCCGAAGGTCACAGCCCGTACAACTCCTTCGGGTTGTCCCAGAACCACCGCCGGGCGACCTCGACTGCCTGGCTCTCCGTCATCAGCCCGTCACGGACGCGGCGCGCCAAGACGAGGGCGATGTCTTCCCGCGCCATCACGAGGTGACCGTACACCTTCTCCACCGGCTTGCCGTAGTCGCCGCCGAAGGCGAGGATCTTGTTGACGGGCACCATGTCCAGCCACTCGTCGAGCGCGGCGACGGTCATCCGTTGGGAGATGATGTGGCACCAGCAGAGGTTGAGCCAGACGTTGGGGAAGTTCTTGCCGATGACGCCGGTCTGTCGGACCTCCGGCATGCCCATGTGGTAGAGGTCGAAGCGCGTGTTCGGGTGTCGCTGCACGATGGGGATCAGGTGCTGGGAGTCGAGGGTGCGGAAGTCCCCCCACATCCCGGCGTGCACGGCGACGACGAGGTTGTGTCGGGCTGCCAAGTCGAGGGTGCTGTCCAGGAGGAAGGTGAACAGCGGACTCGTGCCGGGCACGTTTGCCTGCTCGCCGGTACGCAGCTTCTCGAACAGAGAGTGCGCGTCGGCGCGGGTGGCCGGCGGGTACGGCGTCGAGCGCATTTTCAGCCCGACGACTCCCTCGCCCTTCCACTTGAGCAGCCCGGCTTCGACGACGCCCAGGTAGTCGTCCAACGTGTTGACTGCCTGCCCCACGTCGTGGGCGCGCTCCTGGACCGCCTGCCAGGTGGTGACGCCCGCGTAGGTATCCACCGGCATCAACGGCACCAGCAGGTCGCCCTCATAGTCGGTCCGCCCCTGCTGGGTCAGCGCCGTGCGGATCTTGCATTTCTCGCGCAGGATGCTGTTGTAGATCCCCGGCATGTTCGCCTTGCGCATGACTTCAGTCAGCTCGAGGTAGTTATCGTCGTTGATGTCGTCGAAGCCGTAGAACTCCCTGGCCGCGAGGAACGCCGGTCGCGCGTAGGAGCCGAACCGGACGAACGGCAGGAACGGCGCGAAGGACTTCCAGCGTTCCTCCAGATCCGCCGACCCGTCCTTCATCCGCTCGTACGCCTCGGGCGCCATGCCGGCGGTCACGAGGTCGGTGCGGGTGTAGTGCGAGAACAGCGTCAGCGCGTCGACGGGCTGGCTCGTGCGCACGTGCTCGGGTGGCAGGTGCTCGTGGGCGTCGATGATCTCGAAGGTCTCGAAGGCGGCGATAAGCTTGCTTTGGATCTCACGGGTGTGCATGGGGGCACCTCGGGGTGGGGAAACGGAGGGATTGAGGGGGTAGCGTTTCGTCGTGTTCGTCTCGAATCCTGTTCGTGGTGGTGACAAACGACGGGTCCGGGTGTAGAATCAACCCACCGTGGTGCGCTCCGCCAGGAGTGGACCGGCTTCACCTCGCTCTGAACGAATGCCAACGAAGGACACAACCAATCGCTGGGGCCCCTTCCCGGTCGTCGGGCGCCATTTCAGGATCCCCGAGCCGCAGGAGCCCGTGATGCAGGATGAACTGGAGCGCATCGCCTGGTGGAACCTGGCGCCGGAGGAGCGATTCCGCCAGGCCGGTCAGATGTGGTTGCGCTGGAATGAACTGCGACACCGAAGCGAAGACCTCGCCATCCGATCCCTGCGCAAGCGTCTTGGCGGCGCTGAATAGGCACGGCGTTCGATACGTGCTCATTTCCGGCCAGGCTTGCGTCCACTACGGCGCCACGCAGTTCACGAAGGACATCGATCTGTGGGTCGAGTCCAGCGAGGCGAATCTCCACTACCTGGTCGCAGCCCTCGGGGAGTTGTCCGCCCGCCAGCGGTTCCTGCCGCCCCTCGAACGCGCGTTCTTGGAGCGAGGGCATGCGGTCCACTTCGAGGTGGACACCGAAGCGGCGGCGTACCGAGTCGATCTCATGACCCACCCGCCGCGCGTCGGCGCGTTTGACGCTGCCGAGCGAGACGCAACAGAATCCTCGGTCGCTGGAGTCCGGTGTCCCGTCGTCGACCTCGCGCGACTGGTTGAGTTGAAGAAGACGCAACGGGACGAAGACTACCCAGTGATCGCGCGGCTCGTGTCCGCCATCTTCCGGTATCTGGACGGGCATCCCGACGAGCGGCAGAGGCTCGGCCTCTGGGTGTGTCACGAATCGCGATCACCGGAGGAGTTGCTCACGATCGCGACTGAATGGCCCGGCGGAGCGGCGATGCTTGCAGATACAGGTCGCGCGGCTGCCGTGGCCGCTGTCGAGGCGGCGTCGCGACGACCCTTCGACTGGGAGCTGGCAGCCGGCGAGGTCGGCCAAGCGCTTCGCCGCGAGCAGGACGCACTGCAGCGGGAAGACCGCGAGTACTGGCGACCGCGCCTGGCGGAGCTGCGCGCGCTCCATCGGGCGGACAGACGATGATAGACTGTCCGGGCGGCCGGTGCAGCGGCCGACTCACAAGCACACAAACCTGGTGGGAGGTACCCCAGTGTCGAACAAGCTCTGGTCCGGTCGGTTCAGCAAGCCGACTGCGAAGGCTGTTGAGGAGTTCACGGAGTCCGTGTCCGTGGACGCGCGGATGGTTGCGGAGGACATTTGGGGCAGCGAGGCCCATGCGATCATGCTCGCCGCGCAGGGCATCATTGGCGAAGACGACCTGCGGGTGATTCTGAGGGGGCTGGAGCGGGCACGGGAGCTGCACGAGGCCGGCAAGCTCAAGCTGCGCCAGGACCGCGAAGACGTGCATATGAACGTCGAGTCGTACTTGATCGAGGAAGCCGGCATCGAGTTCGGCGGGAAGCTGCACACCGGCCGGTCGCGCAACGATCAAGTGGCGACCGACGCGCGGATGCGGATGCGCGTCGAGATCCTGGACACACAGGAAGCTCTGCTGCATCTGCAGGCGGCGCTGCTGGAGCTGGCGACGGGCAATGAGGCGACGCTGTTCCCCGGTTTCACGCACGTGCAGCATGCCCAGCCGATCACGTTGGGCTTCTGGGCGACTGCTCATGCGAGCGTGCTCGCGCGCGACTTCGAGCGGCTCTCGGGCGCCTACGACCGGGTGAACCGCTGCCCGTTGGGCGCGGCGGCGCTGGCGGGCAGCTCGTTCCCGCTGGATCGGAAGCTGACGGCGAAGCTGCTGGGGTTTGATTCCGTCCTCGAGCATGCGCTGGACTGCGTCAGCTCCCGTGACCACACCTTGGAGACGCTCAGCGCCCTAGCGATCTGCGCGAGCAACTTGTCGAAGCTTGCCGAGGAGTTAGTGCTGTGGAGCACGTCGGAGTTCGGGCTGGTCACGCTGGACGACGCCTACGCTTCCGGCAGCTCGATCATGCCGCAGAAGAAGAACCCCGATGTCCCCGAGCTGGTGCGCGGCCGCACGGGTCGGCTGTACGGGGCGCTGGTGCAGATGCTGACAGTGGTCAAAGGAACGCCGCTCGGCTACAACCGCGACCTGCAGGAAGACCGGTTCCAGCTCTGGATGGCCTTCGACGCGCTGCGACCCAGCCTGCACCTGATGGGGGACGTGATCGCAACCGCCCGGTTCGACACCGACCGTGCCGCTGAACTCGCCGGCGCCGAGTTCGCCTGCGCCACCGAGCTGGCCAACTGGCTGGTCCGGCAGCGCGGGTTGAGCTTCCGTGAGAGCCACGAGATCGTCGGCAAGCTGGTCGGCGCCGTTGCCGATGCCCCCGACGCCTTCGCCGACGCCGGCCGCGTCGCGGAGTTGATGTCGCAAGCTGGGATCGAGGCCGCCGCGGCCGAACTGGTCCCTCTTCTCGACCCGGCGCGCGTCGTCGCGGGCTACCGGACCACCGGCAGCACCGCACCGCGGGAGGTGCGACGGATGATGCGCGCCCTAGCGAGGCAGGCGGAGCGCAGTCGGGCGGACGTCGAGTCCCGCCGGAGTCGTGAATGGAGCGCACGCCAGCGGACCCAGACTGTCGTCCGCGGCGTGTTGGCGGGGGAGGGGCTGGGCGACCTGCTGGCTTGACGGGCGCCCTCGCCTGAGGCTATCCTCCCAGTACCGGTGATAGGCAGCAGCTGGAGACCACTATGAGGACCCGCTTTGCGCTCAGCGAGTACATTGACAGGGCGCTGGCCCAGGCTGAGTACGACAAACTTGAGGACGGCTCGTTCGCCGGGCGAATCCCCGCATGCACTGGTGTCATCGCCTTTGGCGGGTCACTGCGCACCTGCGAAACGGAACTAAGGTCGACGCTGGAAGACTGGATCCTCGTGGGCTTGCGGCTGGGGCACGACCTCCCGATTGTCGGTCGCATTGACCTGAACCGAAAAGGCGCCCGTGAGCCACTGGTCGCCCTGCAAGCGTCGTGACTTCGTGCGCCGACTCCGGAACCTCGGGTTCGCCGGGCCGTTCGCCGGCACGCGCCATGCCTTCGTGGTGCTCGATGGATGCCGGCTGGCGATCCCCTCCAATGCTGAGTACTCCGTGCCCCAGCTCCGGATGCTGCTCCGCGAGGTCGAGGACAGCCTCGGGCGCCAAGTGAGCGCCGACGAATGGAGTGCGTTGTGATGCTGCGCCTATCCCTCCGACTTGTGCCTCACGCCGTTTCCTTGCCCGTGGTAGCGTGCCTCGTCTCAACCGCCATGGCGGAGCCCGTGGCAGCACCACTCCAGAGGCGGGACTTCACCCCCCAGAGCACCGACGCCGTCCTCTTCAACCCCGGCATGGGTCTCTACCTCGCGGGGGGTGGCGGGCTTGGCTACCAACCACCGGCCGACGCGTGGGCGCTGACGATGGCGGACATCGTCTATTTCCGTCCCGACTGGAACACGCTCGAGGAGAACGGCCCCGGCTCCGGCTTTGATGCCTACTTCGGGCCTATCTTCGACTTCTGGGTGACGCAGTGCGGCAAGCGCGTGGCGTTTCGGGTGATGTCGGAGAGCATGCATTCGCGGGCGAAGTACGTCACGCCCAAGTGGGCGTTCGACCAGGGCGTGCCCGGCGTGACACACCGTGGGCTGTATGCCGACGAGCAGATCGATCCGGTGTTCTGGGACGACAAGTACCTCGATATGTGCTGCCAGTTCATCGAACGTCTCGGCAAGTGCCTCGACGGCCGCGAAGGCGTGGAGTACGTCGACATCGGCAGCATCGGCGAGTGGGGCGAGATGCACCTTGGGCAGCATATTTCCGGCCGGTGGACGCCGGAGCAACTCGACCAGACGGGCTTCACACGGGAAAGGTACGTCGCCGCCTACCGGCGGGTGATCGACGCCCATGCCGAAGCGTTCCCGCACACCCGCGTGTTCCTCAACGTCGGCAGCTACCCCGAGATCAACGACTACGCCGCGCTGCGCGGCTGCCATTTCCGGCAGGACGGGCTGACGCCCAGCGGCCCCAGCGCTAACGTCGGAAAAGCCTACTACGTCCCGTACTCCCGGCGTGGCGTGGTGTGCAACTACGAGTTCCACAGCGGCTACAAGGAGATGCAGGACAAGGGCTGGGACCTCCGCCAGACCGTCGAGCAAGGGCTCAGCGACCCGATCTCCTACCTCAACACAAACATCCTCGGCCCGCAGCAATGGGAGACGGCACCGCAGGAAGTGAAGGACCTGTTCGTCGAGGCGGCGGGGCGCATAGGCTACCGGTTCGTGCTCACCAAGCTACGCGCGCCTTCGCAGTTCCAGGTGGACGGGAAGGCCAACGGCCGCCTGATCGTCGAGCACACTTGGGGGAACGTCGGCGTTGCTCCGTGCTACGAGAGCTACGCGCTGCAGTTCACGCTGCACGACGCCGCGGGAAAGGTGATCGCCGCGCAGCTTCACTTCCCGGAGAAGCCAACGACCCTCTGGGGGCCGGGCGAGGAAGTGACGGAACGCACACTGATCCACGTGCCGGCCGGCACGTCGCCCGGCGAGTGCACGCTGAAGGTGGCGGTGCTCCTGCCGGAGCAGCCGGCACGGAAGATCCTGCTTGGGATCGAGGGACGCGACGACGAGGACCGGTACAAGCTCTGCACCCTCGCCGCCGTCGCGACGGACCGGCCGACCGGCGTAGTGTATGCGCAAGGCTTCGAGGCTGATGACCACGGGTGGAGTTTCGCTGAAGGCATCGAGGGCAGCCTCGACACCGAGACGTTCCACGCGGGCAAGTCAAGCCTCAAGCTCACCGGCACGCAACAAGACAGCTACAACTACACCTCGCACAACCTGGCGATCCCCGTCCTCCCCGGCAGCAAGTACCGCCTGTCCTGCTGGCTGAAGGTGGACTCCCTGGAACCTGAGCGCTACGAGCCCTACCTGAAGATCGGTCTTACCGACGCCGAAGGCAAGTGGCTGACGAACCTACAAACCAATCGCTACGACACCGGCAAGCTGGGCGAGTGGCAGCACCTCGTCGGCACGCTGGAAACGACCCTCGACACAGCGGGCGGGCATCTGGCGTTGGAGAAGGGCGGCAAGGAACCCTCGGTCGAGATCGGCGCGTGGATCGATCAGGCGGAGTTGGAGTTGTTGGAGGCGCCGTAGTTGCGTGGCGCACTTTGGGGCCGCGACTCAGAGATTCTCGACGACCTCAAGCTCGATGTCCGGGAAGCCATTGAGCCGGTGGTCATTGGTGAGAAAGGCGTCGCACCAGGAGGCCAAGGCGGCGCCAAGGTGGCGGGCGTGGGGAGTGCCGAACCGATGCGCAGCTCGGATTTCGGTGGCGCGGTTCACTGCCGCGGGAGAGAGTTGTACCGTCTCGATCACGTCTTCCTGGAAATACCTGTCGAAGTCGGCGAGAAGGGCCTCGTCCTGATCGCCGATCGGCTTGCCCCGACACTCCAGTCGCGTGAGGTCGCTGATGACGGTCTCTACACCGGGCTGCGCTATTCGTGCCTTGACAATGCGGCCCCACGGTGCGACCGTTGAACCAGGTAGATGACGGGAGCAGCGTCCAAGTAGATCTGCGCTCAATCGCCCCAACTTGCCCGTTCCTCGCGGATGTACGCGTCCACTTGTTCCTGCGGGGGAGGCACGTGCCCCCGTGCCCGCCGTCTCGCCCAGATCTCGGCCAGGATGCTGCCGGGCGGGTGTAAGTTGCCCGTAGGCTCAGTGCTCAACGCTATACCCGCGAAGGTTGGGAACACACCGAAGTGGAAGTTCGCGGAACTTCCCCGGCAGGCGTGCAGCAGACGGAGGACAGAGGGTATTCTCCCAGACGGAGCCGAAGTCGCACCGGGACTTCGGTGTGTTCCCAACCTTCGCGGGTATACGTGGACCTGAACGCCATCGAGGGGAAGCGTCTCATTCAGTGTGATGGTCCGCCCCTTCCTGATGCTGCCGGTGGCGACATCCGCGCTCATAGCTCATCCCTCCACAGCGGCCGGAACCGCACGTCTCCGGGCGCAGTGAATGTGCCTTTGCAGGATACCGGGCCGGGAGCATCCTGGCAACGCCGCTCGGGGCGAGGATGGGCGGTTCGAAGGCCCCATTCCGGCGTCACCGCCCATACACCCGCACGAAGTCAAGGTCACTCTCGCCGACGGGGCCCGGGTCAATGTAGTCTTTCGGGTCGCCGTTGAAGGGCACTTTGCCGACGAGCAGTTCGGTGATTGGATTGTTGAGCGTTCCGCCGTGATCGAAGGTCCACAGGTGCTTGTATGTCACGCCATCGGCGCTGTGCTCGATGACGCCGCTGCGCCGAAGCCAGCGAGCGCGGAGCCAGACCCACCGGTCCGGGGGCGCGGCGCCGCCAACGCTCTGTCTCCCCAAGATGTCGGCCTGCAGCTTCCCGTCGCTCCGGACGCCGAGGCGGAGCAGGGAACCGTCTTGCCACCGCAGTGCCGCGCCAGGCCCCCAGGACATGCCGCCGTCGGTCCCGAGTCGGAGTTTCACCTCGAAGCCGCTTGCCTGGACCTGTGCCGGTAGCTTCAGGAAGGCGAAGCTGCTCGCCAGGCCGCGGGTGTGCAGGCAGCCGTCAACGACGGTGAAGGGCGTCGCGTTCGCGGGCGAAACGAGTTGCTCGGCAGCGGGCAGCTTGTCGAAGTCCTCGGCGAAGATCGGGTCGCCCCAGACTGGCGGGCTGGTCAGAGCTTGCCGCTCCGCGCGCGTGGCGTCCGCCTTCTCTGACACCTGCGCCTGTCGCGCGTCCGCCTCCCGGTCCACCGCCACCCGCAAACTGGAGTTGAGTCGCGCCTGGTATTCGTTCTTGAGCACGTCCATAATCCCGGCGTCGGCGAGCCAGCCGGCAATGGTGTGATACCGGGCGTTGGCGCGCAGCAGCTCCCTGGTCAGCTCCGGCGTCGGCTTGCCCCCGGCGTTGTTGCAGAGCACGCCGATGGAGTTGCTGAGGTTGTAGCCCGACACGAAGAAGCGAAGGTAGTCGAAGTCGCCGTACCACGCCTGCGCGCCTTCGCCGCGCAGGACGAAGTCCACATAGGCATCGGCTTGGGGGAGGTAGCAGTGCTCACCACCGAGGGCGCCTGTCGAGTGCCACTCCAGAATGCCCTGTTCACCGACGATCTCGCGGGCCCGACGCGCCAGTGCGTACAGCGCCGCCGGGTTGTCGGTGTACTGCCCGTCGAAGTAGAGCCCGTCGGGCTGGTACTCCTGCATGACGCGGGTGATTGCCGTCAGGAACAGCCCCATGTTCTCGCCGGTCGGCGTCCCGGGCGGCCAGCCCTGGAAGTTCTCGAAGCTGTTCAGCGCCCAATTCTCCAGCGCCGTGCCTTTCAGAAAGTAGTACGGACTCGTGTAGACGATGAACCGCCTGCCGAGGTCGTGGAGGGTCTTGCGAACCCGCGCGAACTCCTCAGCGCCCAGCCGCGGCACGAAGTCCAGGTTCCAGTCCTTCCAGAGCATCACTTCAGCTTGGAGCAAGACGATGTTGCCGTGAGGCTGCCACGAACGCAGGGTCTCGTCTGGCGGGTAACCGAGTTGGTTGGACCAGTGCCACACGACGTTGTCCTTCAGGGAGCGCTCCCAGTCATACGGTTTCGGCGGGCACACGGCGACCCACAGCACCGCCTCGGCGGGGAGCCGGTACGTTGCCACGGTCTCGGCGAATGGGTCGGAACCGTCGTCCAAGGTGCGCTCTGAGCAGTACAGCCCGAAGGCGCCCCACTCGTCCGCAACGAGGTGGTTGGCGCCGAAGGAACTACTCCAGGCCGACTCGATCCGCCCCTCGACGGTGACGGTCAGCGGCTCACGCACGTGCAGCATGCACAGCGAGTCGCCGTTGACCCGGATGGTGGCTTCGGGGTTCTCAAACGTCACCCGGGCGAACCCCGGACCCGTATGCGTGAGCCGCGCCCCCATTAATGGCCGGCCGAGGTGGAGCGCGACCAACGGCCGCTGATGCCCAATGCGCTGGCTGAAAAGTGCCTCCCCCGTGGCGCAGTCGACAGCGATCTCGGCCCCAGTCGTAGTCACTCTGAGTGCGCGCCCCTGAATGGCGGCCGACTCGACAGCCATTCCGTGCTGCGGGTTGGGGAAGAGGGTGGGGTCCATCAACTCCTGGAAGGTGGGGGCCGCTGGTGGAGCGGCGCAGACCATCGAGGTCAGTGCAGCGGACGTGACAATCAGCAGTGCGAGCTTGTCCATTGGGGGTCTCCTGTCGTTCTCGCTCGCCAGCGACCATGGAAGCACGGCGCTGGCCGGGGCGTGTGCCAAGTATGCGAGTGCCTGCGTGATTGCGCAAGGGCGCCGACTGTATGTCCTCTGGTCAAACGGGTGGCAAAGGAATGTGCTACTCCGGGCCGAACACTGCGCAGATGACACTCTCGAGTGGCGCAGGATGCATAGGTGGATCGATGGCGCTGGCGATCCTGGCCCTTACCGGTGTGGTGACGCACTCGCGGGCCGGGGGGAACGCCTCGCCCTCCCGCCGCATACCCGTCCACCTCTTCGGCGGCGACCTGCGCGAGGGCGCACCGCTGGCGCCGTGGTATCACAAGATCGGCATCACGGATGCGTGGGTCTACCCGCTGAAGGGCGCCTTCCCGCAGGACCAACGCCCCGAGGCGCAGAGGACGGTGGCGGAGTTGTCGGCGGCCGGTACGCTCGACGCCTACCGGAAGAACGGTGTGCGGTATTGGTGGTTCGAGCGCCCGGTGCCCGACTTCTTCTACGAGACCAGCAAGCGGCCCGACTTCCCCAAGACCCACCTGTGGGACGACAGCCCAGAGACGGACGCTCTGTGGTCGGCCGTGTGCGAACGGATCGCCTCCGTCTACCCGGCAGCGCGCGCGGCGGGCTTTGCTGGCGTCGTCTACGACACCGAGTCGTACTACAGCTACAAGGGCGACGAGGCCGGCAAGGAGAAGCCGTGGGTCTGGGGCGGGCATGCAGACGAGTACGGCGAGACCGGCGGGTACTACCGCCGCGGCTTGCAGGTTGGGGAGGCGATTCAGACCACGTGGCCCGGCGCGAAGATCATCCTGGTCTACGCATTCGGGTACGAAGGCGAGCGCTGGTGGTACCAGGGGTTCCAGGATGCCGGGCTCGAGGCGTACCTCGGCCCGGAACACACCTACGGGGCAGGTCCCGGCGATCTGGGCAAAGCATGGTACCAGTCGTGGTGGCGAGGTCGGACCACCAAGGAGACCTGCGACTGGAAGCGAACCCAGTTCCCGTTCGTCCCGTCGAACCAGCGGATCGCGGCCGGGCTCTTTCCCCTCGACTTCGGCGCGAAGAAGCCGAACTACCGGGCCAAGTACTTCCGCGAGCAACTCGTCTCCGCCGCCAATGATGACCCACACGGACCGATTCCCGTGTGGCTCTGGCCGCAAGGCGAGTTCACGCCGGAGAGCTGGCAGGCGGTCGAGTACGCCGACGGCGATACGGCAGAAGATTACCTACGCGCACTGCGCGAGTTCAGTGAGGCGACGCACTGACGACCACCGGTTGCCTGCCGTGATGGTCCGACGGATCCGACCGATCGGACAGATGGGACCTCAGTAGAGGTTTCGCCGAACCGACGTTGAACGAATCCCCTGTTCGCAGTGCCGCGGCAGAAGCGGCGCTGCAAACCACCCATGCACGGGAGTGAAACCCAACATGAGCAAGTTCCGGATCGGTCTAATCAGTTGCGGGAATATGGGCATGAGCCTCGCCGACCAGGCGGCGACGCTGGATAACGCCGAGGTAGTTGTCTGCTGTGACGTTGACGA
>PEVN01000282.1:0-283 GCA_002779825.1 Armatimonadetes bacterium CG06_land_8_20_14_3_00_66_21
GTATGGAGGTGTCGGTTGCAGCCGGGAAGGTGCGGGTGCTCGGCAGTGTGGTAGCCGTCGCCCCGGTCACGCTGCAGGTCCCCGCAGCCGCGGTGCTGCAGATCGGGGATGAGCAACTGCGCCTCACAGAGGAAGAGCCGCAGGGCTACGGCAAGGGGACGGCGCTGCAGCACTGCCTCGGAACAGGCGTGTCGCTCTGCTGCTGCCTGGAGCCGGGGTCTATTGTGGTGGCGGAGAAAGCGGGTCAGCAAGGCCGCGTCTACGAGCAAGGCAAGGACTGGCG
>PEVN01000282.1:343-11346 GCA_002779825.1 Armatimonadetes bacterium CG06_land_8_20_14_3_00_66_21
GACCGTCTTCGTGAGCTACCGAATCCGGCTCATTCGGGTAGACACGATCTGTGTCGACACCACCGGCAGAGCTTACCTCGGGCAAGGCGACGACCAGAAGTTCTGCCCGGAAATCCCCCCGGTCGACTACGGCAGTAGGGGGCTCTGCAACGTCTATCTGCCGTATGGTTGCACCGAGATCACCGCGAAGGAGCTGTACCCGATCGGCGAGCCCTTCCCCGAGCCGGACGTGGACTTCCTGGACGCGCATCGCGCCCGGGTTGCCAAGACGCGGGAGAAGCTGGAGCGAGGCGACTCAGTCACGATTGTCACCTGGGGAGATTCGGTGACCGCCGGCGGCGATGCCACCAGACCGGAGTTCCGCTTTCCCGATGCCTTCGCGCAGGCGCTGCGCTACAAGTACCCGCAGGCGCGGGTGAACCTCGTCAACGCCGGTCGTGGCGGCTGGAACAGCAATCGCTCATTGCCGTTGTTCGAGGACGACGTGCTGAAGCACAAGCCCGACCTCGTGACCATCGAGTACGTCAACGACATGGGCATGAGCGAGGAGAACCTGCAGAAGAACTACTTCGAGGCGATCGACCGCCTGCGCGCTATCGGCGCCGAAGTCGCGATCATCACGCCGCACTTCACCAGGCCTTCGTGGAGGGGGTTCGCCGGCGTCGAGACGCCCGAGACGCGGCCGGCGGTCGGGTACCTGCGGAAGATCGCGGAAGAGAAGCAAGTGGCGTTGGCCGACGCCTCAAAGCGTTGGGAGCATCTGGCGGCGGAGGGCATTCCGTACTACGTTCTGCTGCGGAATGGCATCAACCATCCCAACGACGCCGGGCACCAGTTGTTCGTGGATGAGCTGATGCGGCTGTTCTGAGCGTTGGCGCAAGCAGCGCGGACCAGGAGGAAGAGATGAAGCAAGTGATGGTTGTTGGTTGTAGTGCGTACATGGAGAGCTGCTACGGCTGCCCCGGTGAGTGGCGGTGCATGACGGCAGCCGCGGTCGGCGAGGGGAAGTTCGCGGAACCGTCCCAGATCCTCGCGATGATCCGGTGCGAGTGCCCGGGCCGCGCCACGGTCTCGAACGTGGGGTTGGCGATCAAGCAGAGCCAGCGGAAGCCGGATGCCATCCACCTGGCCAAATGCATGGCTGAGGCAAAGCCCGACTGCCCCTACGTGAGCGCTGAGGAGATGGGCAAGAGGATCGAGGCGAAAACCGGCGTTCCGGTCGTGTCTGGGACGCACGAGTACGTGTAGCGTGTGCCGCCGCTGAAAGGGGACGGCTCGGCCACCCCCGTCGGCAGCAAGCTCCGAGCAACCCAGCGCGCCCCCTCACCCGTGATGCAGACGTGCCAGCAGTCGCGTTGCCGACTCCAGAATCAGGCGCTCGCAGTCCGGCTTCAGCATCAGCGTTCTGTAGTAGCGGATGGCGGTTTCCACCTCGTACCCCCCCGCCGCAAAGGCCGCCGCCGTCGGTACATAGCCCACATTTCCGTTGGAGTACGCCGTGACGGCCGTTTGGGCGAAGGGCGATCCGCGGTGGAGGTTGAGCGCGTACTCCACGAACACTTCGCCGTCGAGACCGACGACGGCGAAATCGCCCAGGCGCACCACCTGCACTTCGTAGTCCACGGTCAGGTTGGTTGCGCCGGTCTCGGCTGCCGCCCGGACACGCTCGGCCCAGTCTACGTCGCCGGCCAGCAGTTGCCGCCAGCCGTAGTTCGCCTCTTCCCACCTCTCATCGCGCGCCGCGCGACACTGAGCGAGGATCGCTCGCGCTTGCGCGACCGGCGGTGGGTCGAGCAACGGGAGTTGGAGAGCCTCGCTGGCACAAGCTACGTGGTGGGTTCCACTCTCGCACGTGGGACGGGGAGTCGCGCAGACTGCTTCGCCGAACGTCCTTCCTTGTCGCTCGCATTCCTCGTAGGTGCCGTCGTGCGGCCAACTGACCGTGTTGCCGCAGCAGCCCTGCGCGAACAGGACCACCGCGCCCGGGAGACGCCGTTCCACCGTCGTCCGTGCGTAGCCTACCCAGTCGGCGCTGAAGAGAAGGTTGTACTCGCGGAGCGTGACGGGATGGGCGGAGTAGCACATCCAGACGGCAAGCGGCGAGCCGGACGCTTCCTCAACGCGGAGGACCTCGACGTGCGGCTGGACGGTGCCGCGGTCAACGTTGTCGCTTGCAGCGGCTGCGCGATTGCCATCCCGGCGGTTCATGCCGAAGACGAGGGGGACCCGGCTGGCTCTGGCAAGGGCCGGTTCGCGGCGCTCCCAGGCAAGCTGCGCGATTGCCGCCAGCGTCCGCTTGAGTTCCGCCAGATAGGCAGCATCCGGCTCTCCCAGCGATCGAATGCACGGCATCGCCGGGCCGGCGTGGGTGTGCGAGCAGGTGAGCATCACGTTCGCCGCGGGGCAGCCCGTTGCTTCCTCGATGCCACGACGGACCTCTACGACGGTGGCGCGGTCGAGACCCACGAGGTCGGCGGTGAGGAGCATCACGGTGCTGTCGCCGTGGAGACACAGCGCGGCGGCCTCAAGCTCGTCGTGTACGCCAGCGGCTGGTCCGGGTCGGCCGCCGTAGCCACCCATGTCGATGCCGACCGGCGGCGTGATGGTTGCCTTCGCGGCGCCCGCGAAGAGTGGGACCGTCATTGGCGCACCTCGCTCTCTTCGTCGTCGGCTGCGCGCTGCTTTGTGGCGGCAGCCGTCTCATCGGCTTCCCCGGCCCGCATCTGTTTCTCCGCGTCAACCACGTCCCGGTTCAGCAGGTCGATGGTCCGGCGCATCCGCGCGCGGAGGTCGTCGTAGCCAGCGGCGGCGGAGTGCATCTGCCTGAGAAGCTGCACCACCCGCCGAATGTGGCGGACGATCTCGCCTTCATCCCGTTCGCACCAAGCAACCAGGTCCTCGAACGCGCAGCCTTCGGCCCAGGCGCGAATGAAGGCGCTGAAGCGGAAGTCCAGAGGTTCGGTGCCGTCCTTGACGCCGTGCTTCCGCTCAAGCTCGTGGATGTGCCCAACAATCCGGGTGGCCGGCCGGTAGACATTGCGCGAAGCGTTCTTGTCGGCCTTGGTCAGCCCGAGGGTCCCCCGCTGCTCAAACACGACTGCCATTGCCAGCACGGCCAGGTCGACTTCTTCCAGCTTGTCGAGGATGCCGCTGAAGAGGAACTCGGCGGAGGCCAGCTCCTGCCCATAGAGCTTGGCGGCGAAGCGGCCTTTCTGCGTCAGGAGGCCGTCGGAGAGGCAGCCCAATGCTGTCAACACGTCCAGCTTGCGGACGATCTGCTCGCGGACGAAGCCGGTCTGACTCCGGGGGGCGCCGAAGAAGTGGAACGACTGCTCGTACGCGTCGTAGAGCCGCTCGCCCAACAGCGCCCACAGGTTGAGAATGGTGGCATAGCAGGAGTTGAGCTGGCTGTGGACGGGCTCGGGTTTGCCGAAGACGATCCGCTTCACCCGGGAGCTGGTCATGAAACGCCCCTCGACCTTCGAGTACACCACGCCCTCCTTGTCCATCCCGCGCCGCCCGGCCCGTCCGGCCATCTGGTGGTAGCTGCGAGACGTGAGGTCGCTGAAGTCGACGCCGTCGAACTTCGTGAGCTGATCGAAGACAACCGTGCGCGCCGGCATGTTGATGCCCAGAGCGAATGTCTCCGTGGTGAAGACCAGCCGCAGCAGTCCGGAGGTGAAGAGCCGCTCGACGACCTCCTTCATGCTCGGCAGCATGCCCGCATGGTGAAAGGCGACGCCGCGCTCGATCAGGGCGCGCACACGGCCCAGGCGTGCCGTGTCGTGAATGCCATACCGGGCCACCAGCTCATCGAACTGCTTCGTGATGGCGCGCCGGCCGTCCTCGTTGAGGAGACGCATCTTCCGGTGTCGCCACGCCAGGTCTTCACAGCGGTTGCGGCTGAAGGCGAAGTACAGGCACGGCAGTTGGGCCGTCCGTTCGAGGTGTTCCAGGAGCGGGTCCGGCTCCTTCTGCGACTGCCTTGGCGGGCGGTGCGTCCTGCCTCGGGACTGCTGCGCGGGCTTCCAGCCTTTGACGCTGTCGTAGAGTCGCCCATCCACGCAGAACCGGTGTCGCAGCGGCACCGGGCGAGCGTGCTCCAGGACGGTGTGGACCGGCACTTCACGTACGGTGGTCAGCCACCGTGCCAGTTCCTCCAAGTTGGGGATGGTCGCGCTTAAGCAGAGGAAGCGGATATGCTGGGGCGCGAAGATGATCGCCTCTTCCCAGACGGTGCCGCGCTGGAAGTCATCCAGATAGTGGGCCTCATCGAAGATGACGTGGCTGACGTCTTCGAGCCGGAGCGGGTCGTCGAAGATCGTGTTGCGAAAGATCTCCGTGGTCATGATGAGGATCGGCGCGTCGCGGTTCAGCGTGATGTCGCCGGTCACGATGCCGACTTCGCCCGGGTAGTCGGTGCCGAAGTCCCGGTACTTCTGGTTGCCCAGCGCCTTGATGGGTGCGGTGTAGATGATCCGTTTGCGCTCGATCCGGGCCAGTTCGACGGCGTACTCGGCGATAAGCGTCTTCCCCGCGCCCGTGGGAGCGGCAACAACGACCGACTCGCCCTGTTCGAGGACCCGGATCGCCTGCTCTTGGAAGGGATCAAGTTGGTAGCCTTTGAACTGCATTCGCTGGGGGTACTCACCACGGAGCCGCCGTGGCCACAGAGAGGATTCTCGCGCATCGGCAAGCGAACGCCAAGGGGCGTAGGCAAAGAGGAGGGCACCCACGGGGAAATCCTGAGAGCCTGACTGCAGGGTTGGGAACGACCCAGGTTGGACTGCGGAAGCGAGGCTACGCGCCTGCGCCCGCCTCCCGTTGCGCCACAAGGCACTTGACGAACCGGCCGGGCGCCAGCTCAGCGAGGTCGGGCTCCTGCCTCGCACACTGCGGCTCTGCCACCGGGCACCGCGGATGGAAGCTGCAGCCGGAGGGAGGGTGGATTGGCGACGGTACGTCTCCCTGCAGCACTACGCGATCCACCCGATCGCGCGGGCGCAAACGCGGAACGGCGGACATGAGCACCTTGGTGTACGGGTGTAGGGGAGCGTCGAAGAGCTCCCCGGCCGGTGCGCGCTCGACAATCTTGCCGAGGTACATCACAGCAACCTCGTCGGCGAGGTACTCGACCACGGACAGATCGTGGGTGATGAACAGGTAGGTTAGCCCGAAGTCCTCCTGAAGCTCCCTCAGCAGGTTGAGAATCTGCGCCTGAATCGAGGCATCCAGGGCGCTGAGGGGCTCGTCGCAGACAACGAAGTTCGGTCGGACGGCCAAGGCACGGGCGATGCCGATTCGTTGACGCTGGCCGCCGGAGAACTCGTGCGGGTACCGCCCCATGGCGTCCTTGGGCAGGCCCACGCGACAAACCATCTCTGTCGCGCGTTCGTCACGCTCGCGCTTGGTGCCCAGCCCGTGCGCATCCAGCCCTTCCCGGACGATGTCCCGAACTGTCTGCCTCGGGTTCAGCGAGCTGTAGGGATCCTGGAAGACGATTTGCAGTTCCCGGCGGAGCGGCCTCAGGTCCGCTTGGGGGAGCGCCGTCAGCTCCTTGTCGGCGTACCGCACGATGCCGCTGGTCGGTTGGACCAGTCGCAGGATGCTCTTCCCGACGGTGGTCTTGCCGCAGCCCGACTCGCCCACCAGCGCGAGTGTCTTCCGCACCGGGAGGTCGAACGACACACAGTCTACTGCCTTCACGTGGTTCGCCACCCGCTGGAAGACGCCATGCCGCACGGGGTACCAGGTGCGGAGGTCGCGGACCGAGAGAAGCGGCGGGGTGGACGGTGTCATGGGGTGAGTGTCATCTGTCACGTGTTGTGTGTCATGTGTCACGTGTTATGTGTCACGTGCCGAGCGCGTCGTGGTTCTCTGCGTGGAGGAGCCAGCAGGCGACTTGGTGCCCCGGGTCAATGGGTTCCAGCGGCGGCGCTTGCGCGCGACAGAGGTCCATGGCATGGGAACAGCGGTCGCAGAACCGGCAGCCCTCCGGGAAGTCAGTGGCCAGGGGGACGGTGCCCTCGATGGCCCTCAGCGGCTGGCCGCGGCGGGCTCGCGAGGGGAGGCTCCCCAGCAGGGCTTGGGTGTAGGGATGCTTGGGGCTATCGAAGAGCGCCGAGGTCGGTGCCGACTCGACGATCTTGCCGGCGTACATGACGCACACGTTCTGCGCCATCTCGGCGACGACGCCGAGGTCGTGGGTGATGAGCAGCACTGCCGTCCCGAGTTCCGACTGCAGGGTGCGCGCGAGCTGCAGGATCTGCGCTTGGATGGTCACATCGAGTGCCGTGGTGGGCTCGTCGGCAATCAGGAGGTCCGGTCTGCACGATAGCGCGATGGCGATCATGACGCGTTGCTGCATGCCGCCGGAGAGCTGGTGCGGGTACTCCCTGAGCCGCTGATCCGGGTTCGGCAGACCGACTTGGTCGAGCATATCGAGGGCGCGGCGCCTAACTTCCTGACGGCTGACGGATTGATGTCGGCGGATGGTCTCCATGATCTGGGAGCCGATGGTGAACACTGGGTTCAGGCTTGTCATCGGGTCCTGGAAGATCATGGCGATCCTGTCGCCGCGCATGTCTTGCTTGCGCTGAAACGAGAAGTTGCAGAGGTTCTCTCCGTCCAAGAGGATCTCGCCGCCCGCCAGATAGCCGGCAGGTTCTGGCACGAGCTGCATCAGGGAGAGCGCCGTGACCGACTTGCCGCACCCGGACTCGCCAACGATGCCGAGCGTCTCGCCGCGGGCCAGGCTGAAGCTCACCCCGTCAACCGCCCGCGCAATGCCGGCACGCGTGCGGAAGTAGGTGCGGAGGTCGCGCACTTCGAGGAGAGGCGTTTCCCGGTTGTCTGTAGTTGCCGTCATTGGTCAGGGGTCGTGTCTGTAGGGCGAGCAATCTCTTCCCGCTGGGTCTCCCGTCACCGGAAGCCCGGCGGAACAGGAGTTCCCGCCTTACCGTTCGCGGAGGCGCGGGTCGAGGGCGTCCCGCAGCGTATCACCGAAGAAATTGAAAGCCAGCACGAGCACGAACATGAACGTGAATGCGCCTGTCAGATTCCACCAGATTGTCGGGTCCCGCGCCAACTCCAGCCGGGCGCCGTCGATCATCGTGCCCCAGCTCGCGGTGCCGGGCGTCACGCCGATGCCGAGGTAGCTGAGGATGACCTCGGACATGACGAGTCCGCTGAACCGCAGCACGAACGCAATGACGACCACGTGCATGACGTTGGGCAGGATGTGCTGCCAGAGAATCCTGAGGTCCGAAAGCCCCAGGGCGCGGCCGGCTTGGACGTAGTCCAGCTCTCGAAGCTTCAGCGTCTCGCCGCGGAGCAACCGGCACAGTCCGACCCAACTCGTGATCGCCAACGCGAAACACACCTGCGGCAAGCCGCGGCCGAGAATCATCATGAGCGCGACCAGCAGCAGGATGTCCGGGATGGAGTTCAGCATGGTGTAGAGGAACTGAATGGTGTCGTCTACCCAGCCGCGGTAGTACCCGGCACAAAGCCCCATGACGATGGCCAGGGGAATGACCAGCAACGTGGTGAAGAGGCCGATGATGAGTGCGGTGCGCACGCCCTTGACCGACTGGTAGAGCACGTCTTCCCCGGTGCTGTCGGTGCCGAGGTAGTGACGCCCATGCTGCAGCCGCTGCGGGTCGCGCTCACCGATCTCGTGTGTTGCGAAGGGCGCGGAGTAGGTCCGCTCACGCGCCGGGTGGAAGGCGCGATCGAGCAGGCTCAAGGGGCGCAGGTCGCCGCGGCTGTCCTTCCACGAAAGGCTATCGCTCAGACCGAGGGCGCCGTAGAGACAAACGACGAGCAAAGCAACCACGGCCAGCGGCACCTGCTTGACTCGGCGCCACGCTTCTTGCCAGTGGGGTCGCCGCATGGCGCTCCAGACTGCGACGCCAGCCGCAACCGTCAGCACGCACACAAAGACATTCTGGGCGATCCACGGGCGCTGAATCGACTGGCCCAGCGACTGCGCCCGCTCGCCGAACTGGACGGCTCCGCGGGCCAACGCACCAAACCCGAAGACTGCAGCGGTGGACACGGCCACTGGGAGGACCATCCGGTTGAGGGGAGTTCCCTCGAAGCGCACGCGCGGATCGACAAGTGTGTAGCTGACATCCGTCAGGAGCAAGCCCAGCACATACAGCAACGCACCGACGAACACCATGGCGCGGAGGACGGCGAAGTCGGAGGCGTTGATGGCGTCGATGGTCAGCGAACCCAGTCCGGGAATGCCGAAGAAGTTCTCCAGTAACAGGCTGCCCAGGAACAGGAACGGGATCGCCATCACCGCGGAGGTGAGGATCGGGATCATGGCGTTCTTCAGCACATCGCGGAACAGGATGCGCGTCTCGCCCATCCCCTTGGCCCGAGCCGTGCGCACGTAGTCGCGTGAGGTCTCTTCGAGCATGAGTGTCCGGTAGAACCGCACCGACCCGCCAATCCCGGAGACGACGGAGAGCACGATCGGGAGGTAGAGGAACTTGGCCGCATGGAAGCCTCCCTCCCACCCCGAGAGCGGAAACAGCCGAAGTTGCAGGCTGATGAGCCACTGGCCCACGATGATGTAGACGAGAAACGGTACCGACATCAGCAGCACGCACCCCAGCAGTGCCCACCGGTCGGCGTAGGTGCCGCGGTAGTACGCAACCAACAGCGAGAGCGACAGGTCAATGAACAGCGCCAGGATGAACGCCGGGACCGTCAGCATCAGCGAGGGCCCCATCCGGCGCTTCAGGATGCTCGAGATCGCCTCGCCCGTCTGGTCCGACTTGCCCAGGTCGAAGGTAACCACGCTGCGCATGTGACGAACAAACTGCGTGTCGAGCGGGTGCCGCTTGCCGTGGCTGTCCTTCTGTAGGTTCACACAGAGCGGCTTGTCGTACCCGTGTTGCTGGAGCCAGTTCTGGAGGTCCTCCTGGGTTGGGGCCTTGGCGCTCAAGTGTCGACGCGCCATGATCTCCGGCGGCACCACCATGAAGAACAGGACGAAGGTGACGAACGACACCAGGATGACGACCGGTAGAACGTAGAGCAGGCGTTGGGTGAGGTACGTGAGCATGGAGTTACCGTCGCCTCGCCCGTACTGACAGGATCGCTGGGAGGATGGCCGCCACCAGCAAGACCAACGCCAGAACCACCGGCCACGGACGCGGCTGGTTCCATTCCGCCCGCAGCTCGGCTCTCGCTTCGGAGTCGACTCGCCGGTACTTCAGCAGGTTGTACGCGATGCCGTGGAGCTTCACATTGTGAAACCACTGGTGGAAGAGCGAGTACCCCTCGGAATGGAAGTGGGGCACCCAGGGGCAGTCCTCTTCGAGGATCTTCACCATTCGGCGGATGAGCGCCAATCGGCGGCGACCCTCTTCGCCGTCATTGCTCATGCCCTTCATTTGCTCGAACAGGGCGTCGTACTCCGGGTTCCGGTAGTTGGCGACGTTGACGCCGGGTCGTTTGTTCGCGCTGATCAACAGGAAGAGGAAGTTCTCCGGGTCGGGGTAGTCGGCGACCCAGCCGTAGCGAATGAGCTGGAAGTTGCCGTCATCGGCCTTTCGCTGTTGAGTGCTCCAGTCGTTGGTGATGACGTTGAGCCGGATGCCGAGGGTCTCGAACTGGCGGATCAGCCAGCGATCGACTTGGCGGCCGGCGGCGCTGGTGCCGGAAGTATCGTAGTTGAGGGTCAGTGGCTGTCCCTGGGGCGTCAGCCCGTCGGGGTAGCCGGCGTCCGCCATCAGTTGCTTGGCCTTCTTCCGGTCGTGCTGGCGGTAGGGGTTGCGGTAGCCCGGGTCGTGCCCGAACATCCCGGGCGGCAAGGGCGACTGGGCGACTTCGCCGAGGCTGTTCTCAAACAGCTCGAGGTACTCTGCCGTGTCGATTGCGCACGAGATCGCCTGGCGGAGCTTCCGGTTGCGGCCGAGCAGCGCGTCGTCCATGTTGAAGGCGAAGTAGCCGGTGGCCAGGTCCTTGGAGCGGTCCAGTTGGATGCCCCGGTCTCGCATCCGCCCCGAGAGCCTGCCTGACTCGGTGATGACGCGGTCGAAGGCCTCTCGCGGGACGCCCGAGGCATCCATGTAGCCCTGCAAGAAGAGGTTCCAGCGCGGGATGGACTCCTTTACCGTGGTGAAGACACACTCCTCGATCAACGGCAGCGGTTTGCCGGCGTCCTTCAGCAGCCCGCGCGCGCGGTCCTTCGGCTCGCCTTCGTCCGGGTAGCGCTCGGGGCGGGCGTGGGGGTTGCGGGCGAGGATAATCCGCTGGCCCTTGCTGTACTCCCTCAGCAGGTAGGCCCCCGTTCCCACCGGGTGGTTCTTGAAGTCATCGCCGTAGAACTCGACGGCTTCGGGCGGGATCGGCGCGGTAAAGTGCATCGCCATCCAGTACAGGAACTGCGGGTACTTCTCGGTCAGGCTGACCTGGAGGCTGTAGTCGTCAAGCCGATGCAGGCCCGACACCTCGCCGGTGAGGTCAGCCTGCTGCGGCTTGCCCTCGGCTGCCTGCTTGAGCGTCAGCGCCCGGTTGCGCTCGTAGAACGCGGCAAGCCCGGCGATCTTCTCGGCGAAGATCGAGATCACTGGGCAACTCACCGTGGGGTCGGCGGTCCGCTTGAGCGCGTAGAGGACGTCGTCGCTCCGCACCTCGCGTCCCTTTCCGCCCGTCGCCTCGAAGCAGGGATCATCCTGGAAGCGCAGCCCCCGTCGCAGGTGGAAGGTGTAGCGATATGCCTCCCGTCGAGCCGCCTTGGACCCGGCGCCCGGGCCGACATAGACGTACGTCTCCCGCTCCGGCATCCCCTCGGCCAAACCGGGCTCCAACTGGTAGGGCCGCTTCAGGTATGAGTACTGGAGCAGGCATTCGTAGATCGGGTCGACGATGCTGGCAGAGAGGGTGTCGTAGGCGAACGTGGGGTCGAGGGTCTTTGGGTCTTCGCCAATGGACCCGTAGTAGACGGAGCGGGCGTGGTCGCCCGTTGGGTATGGATTGTTGGA
>PEVN01000572.1 GCA_002779825.1 Armatimonadetes bacterium CG06_land_8_20_14_3_00_66_21
ACCTTCTCGCCGAGCTTGGGCGCCGTCGTCGGTGGGTCCAGCGTCACCTGGAACTTAGGTCGCTTGTACTCCTCGACGTTGAAGCGGGTCTGGCCCTGGGCTTCGCCCTCGACGCGGAGAGTCATCCGGCCAGTGACCCGATCCCGCGGCGCCGTGAAGCTGCCACTGAACGCGCCGTACTCATTGGTCTTGTGTTGCTGCCGGGCGACCTCCTTGTTGTTGGGGTCGGCCAAGACCACAGTCACCTGCTCGTTTGCCAGGACCGAGTAGTCGCCGGCATTTTGGTCCGCCCGGACGCAGATGCCTTTGTAGCTCACTGCCTGCCCCGGCCGGTAGAGCGACCGATCGGTGAAGAAGATCGTGCGACGGAACGGATCGGAGCGACGCGCCCGGTCGCGCCCGTAGTAGTCGTTGCCTGTCGAGAGCTGCTGGCCTTCGTGGGTTGCCAGCAGTGCGTAGCTTTGGCTGGCGTGCTCGATTATCGAGAACAGCCCGTTCTTGTCGGTCCGAACCGTGGGCCCGGTGTCCCAGGTGCCCGCCCGGTTGTCGCGGCGCCAGAGCTGCACTTCAGCCCCGGCGAGAGGCTCCCCGGAGTTGGCCTCCAGCACGAAGCCCTGGGTCTGCGCGTCGTCCCACCGGGAGCGAACGACCAGCGCGAGGTTGCTCACCCAGAAGTCCGTGTAGTGCACCTGGTTGTCCGCTTCGCCAAACGCCGGATCAAAGCTGGCCAGCAGGAAGTAAAACCCCGGCTTGAGGTCCGTCGGCGGGGGCAACTCCTCGACGCGTTCCTGGTAGTCCGCCGTGGGCGGGAGCTTGGCCGACCACTCGCGCTCAGGCTTCCTGACCAGAATCTCCTTGCGTTCATCACCGTTCAGCCATTCCGCACGGTTGCCTTTGCCCGCCTTCATTCGCGCCGCCCAGTCTACGCGCACAACGCGGAAGTAGACCTTCTCGAGGTTGCGGTACCGAACCTGAATAGTGGGCCACGGTGCGTTCCATACTCGCTCCGTCGAGGCCTGCGCGCTCTTGGCCTCGATCCCCTCAATGAGGTTGTGGCACATCTTGCCGCCGAAGCTGTTTGGAAATGCCCGTTCGCCTTGGGTCGCCAGCTTGTGCGCCTCGACCAGCTCGCCTTCCTCTTGAAGCACGCCGGCCCATTGGCACCGGGCGCGGGCAGAGATCTCGTGGTCGCCGTTGTCCTCGACGAAGCGCTTCAGCGCTGCTTTGTACCGGTCGGCCTTCCCTTCGCCGACAGCCTTGTTGTAGCCGAAGTTCAGCCGGCCGAGATCGGCATCGAGGAAGGCTGCCTGGTCGCGGTCGCGCCGGTGGAACTGCATCAGATCCTGGTACAGCTTCACCGCCTTGACCGTCACCGACTCACTATCGGTGGTCTGGACTTGCCACTTCACGAACTCGTCGGTCGTGGCGAAGACCGGGCTGTCGGACTGGAGGTCGAAGGCGTCCTCCGCCCTCGACCCAGCCTGCTCGCCGGCCGCGTAGAAGCTGAGCGCTTCGAACGCCACGAAGTCGTACAGCGTGGGGCGGTACGTGTCGGGCACGTTGCCCTTTTCCAGCAGAGGGTCGTACTCAGCAACGGGGATCTTCTTCAGTTGTCGCTCGGCGGCCAACGCCGTCGTGAAGTGCCCGTCGATCTCGGCAAGGATGCGCGGCAGATCCCAAGAGAGGATATCGTCGCCCGGCGGCTGTGCCGTCGCCGTTCGCTGCATGAAGCGCCACCGGTTCTGCTGGAAGAAGTGCCAGTACCAGTTGGCTAAGACCGCCTCCATCACCGGCTGCATCTCCTTGGGCGCCTTGGCGATTTCGGCTTGCAGGCGGACGATCTTCTCTTCCGGCTTGTTGCCCTGGATGATGCCCTCCAGGGCAATCTTCTGCCCGGTCAACTTGATCGCCCACGGGTAGTTCCTGTATTTGAGCGCCCGGGCAAGGATCGGCTCCAGAATCTCCAGGGCGGTCTTGGGCTGTCCCTTGCGCATGGCCTCCTCCAGTGCTTTCGTTGTCGCTGCGTCGGGAGCGCCTTTGACCTGGCGCGGCAGGACGATCAGCGCCACCATTCCGCCAAGGACCACTGCGGCTGTCAGTGCTCGTACCATTCTCATCGCGACACCTCGAAGCGTTGTGACCAGTCTGACGAGTAGAGTTCGGCGAATGTTCCCGGGGCCTTCCTCCGGCAACGGTGCCCAACGGATTCGGGGCGGCAACGGATAGGGCCGGTTGAGGCAAACTCGAAATGCCAAGTCCGAAACCCAAGACCCCACCAACGGAATCCGTTGCCGCCCTGAATCCGTTGGGACACTAATCGGGAACCCAGAATCCAGATTGGAGAGCCGCTGCTATAATGGGGCGCCGGAGGCTCCTCTGAGCGTGAAGGTCAAGATCTGCGGAATCACCAACCTCGAAGACGCGCTGGTCGTGCGGGACGCCGGTGCCGACTACGTCGGCTGCGTGATCGACTGCCCTCGCTCCCCTCGTAGCGTGTCGGCGAGGCAGGCGCGGGTGCTGTTCGACGTGGGGGCAGCCGTGCCGGTGGCCGTAGTGGTGAGCCCGCCCGCGGGTGACCTGGAGCGGATCGAGTCGACCAGCCGTTGCGCGGTTGTGCAGTTGAGCGGCGACGAGACGCCGGGATGGATCCAGGAACACCGGCGCCTACTCGGCAGCGAGGTGTGGAAGACGGTTCACCTGTCGGGGCAGGTCGGCGCGCAGGAGTTTGCGGAGGCTGTCGCTCAGGTTGAGGCGTACCTCTCGGCGGGAGTGAACCGAGTGCTGCTGGATCGGTCAAAGGGAGCAGGGGGAAGCAAGCAGTACGGCGGAACTGGGGAGTCGCCCGATTGGGAGGCGTGCGCTCGGCTGAGGCAGGCGACAGGCGCGTCGGTGGTGCTGGCAGGAGGGCTTGGTCCCGAGACGGTTGCGGAAGCGGTTCGGCTGGTTCGACCGTACGCAGTGGACGTTTCCAGCGGCGTGGAAGCCTCTCCCGGGCGCAAAAACGCCGCCGCGGTGGAGCGTTTCATCGCGGCGGCGCGAGACGGCTGAGGTCAGCCCCGGCGCAGTGTTACTCGTCGTCCCCGCAGGGACACGCCCGCTCTACGCGGACGCCGTCAACGCCGCCACCGTTGCTCTTCTTGCGGTAATCCTCGATGGCGGCGACCAGGGCGTCGGAGGCGAGGTTGGAGCAGTGCATCTTCACCGACGGCAGCCCGCCAAGCGCCTCGGCGATGGCTCGTCGGGAGATGCTCTCGGCTTCGTCGACAGTCTTGCCTTTCGCCATCTCGGTGCAGATGCTGCTGGTGGCGATGGCGGCGCCGCAACCGAACGTCTGGAACTTGACATCGTCGATGCGGTTGTCTTGGACCTTGATGGTCATGCTCATGATGTCGCCGCACTTGGGGTTGCCCACCGTGCCGATGCCATCGGGGTCGTCAATGACGCCCACGTTGCGCGGGTGCATGAAGTGCTCCATGACGGCGGAGCTGTATTGTAGGGATTCTGCCAACCGGGATTCTCCCTTCGGTGCTGCAGGCGGGAGGTCTCTGGGGGCCTGCCTATTCAGTATGACTTGGCGCGTGTCACGTGTCAGGTGTCAGGTGTCTGGGCAGCCGCGCCGTCTTCATTGGACGTGTCTGCCAGCCGACGGACGAGCAACTGGCGGGGGGATCCTCAACCCTTCACCACGCCCAAGGGGCGAAGCTTGGCCACTTTGACAGCGATGCCAGCGCCGCTGCAAGAGTCTACCACGGCCGACACATCCTTGTAGGCGTACGGCGCCTCTTCCGCCAACGTGTCACGGCCTTGCGCGCGAACGAAGATCCCCTGCTTCTTCAGCTCTCCCGCCAAATCGCGGCCACGGCCTTGTTTGATGGCCTGAGTCCGGCTCATCACCCGGCCGGCGCCGTGGCAGGTCGAGCCGAAGCTCTGCTCCATGCCGCGCTGGGTGCCGGCCAGTAGGTACGAACAGCTACCCATGTCGCCGGGCACGATGACGGGCTGCCCGACGGCGCGGTAGTCTTCCGGGACTTGCGGCTGGCCGGGGCCGAAGGCGCGCGTGGCGCCTTTGCGGTGCACGCAAACCTCCACTTTGCGGCCGGCGTACTCGTGGGTCTCGACCTTGGCGATGTTGTGCGCTACGTCGTAGACAAGCCACATGCCGAGTTTGCGCTCACCGAGGCCGAACACCTTCTCAAACGCGCCGCGGACGCGGTGGGTAATGACCTGCCGGTTGCACCAGGCGTAGTTGGCGGCGCAGCGCATGGCCGCCAGGTAGCGCTCGGCTTCCGGGCTACCGAACGGGACGCACGCCAACTGCCGGTCGGGAAGCGGAATGTCGTACTTGCGGACCGCCTGCTGCATGACCACCAGCGAGTCGTCGCAGATCTGGTAGCCGTAGCCGCGGGAGCCGGTGTGGATCATCACCGTGACCTGACCGGGATCGAGGAGGCCGAATGCCTGCGCCTTCTCCGCATCGTAGATCTCCTCGACCACCTGCACCTCAAGGAAGTGGTTCCCCGAGCCCAAAGTCCCCAACTGGTCGCTGCCGCGCTTCCTGGCCCGCGGGCTGACGGCGGAGTCGTCCGCGCCGTCCAACGCGCCGGCTTCCTCGCAGTGAGCGAGGTCGTCGCCGGAGCCCATGCCGCGGGACACCGCCCACTCCGCACCGCGTTGGGCAACCTGGCGCAGTTCCGTCTCGGAAAGCGAAATGGCTCCGGACGAACCCACCCCGCTGGGCACGTCGCGAAACAACTGGTGGACCAGTTGCTCCAGGTGCGGTTCCACGTCTTCACGGGTCAACTCCGTCCGCACGAGCCGGACGCCGCAGTTGATATCGTAGCCGACGCCCCCCGGCGACACGACGCCGCCCGCGGTTGCAGAGGCGGCCACGCCGCCAATCGGGAAGCCGTACCCGTAGTGCCCGTCGGGCATGACCATCGCCGGGCCCACAAGCCCCGGCAGGCAGGCGACGTTAGCAAGCTGCTCCAGCGCCTGATCCTGGCGCATTTCGTCCACGATTCGCTCCGAGCCGTAGACGATCCCGTCGGTCTGCATCTCGGGGCGGTACCCCTTGGGGATCCGCCACCGGTAGTTGTCGATTTTCTCGAGCTTCCCCGCCCAGGCGTTGCTCATCTCTCTCGCTGCCTTTCGGGAGACTCCTCCGGAACGGGCCTGCGCTGGCGGAAGTCCTCCCAAGCCTTGTGCTGGTGGGCAATCCGGTCTTCGCCGTGTTGCCAGCAGTAGACGACCTCCGGGTCCGTGCTCTGGATGTCCACAGTGAACCCGCCGTTGGGTCGCGCGCCAAGTCGGGCGATCGCCACCGCCCACTGGACCAGCAGGTAGTCCTCCTCCGGGAGGTCCGCGGTCACACGGAACTTGCGCAGCCCAAGCGCGTGCCACGGGAACCGGCAAGCGGCGATCTCCTCCCGGGCCGCTTCGGTAAGGACGATCACCTGGGGCAGCAGGCTGTTGGCTTGGGCCAAGGTGAAGGTGGCTGCAGCTTGGTCTTGCTTAGGCATGGCTTCCCGGTCCCCGGCACGCTCTATAGAAGAGGCTCTTCGGCCGCCCCAACTTCTCGGCGGACGGCCCGCGCTCAGCTCCCGAGCAAGTTCGGGCGTCCGGCGGCAGCGTCTCCAGCCGCCAAGGCGTTCAAGCGAAGCGCAAACATGGGTGATTCCTGCGGCGCTAAGGAAAGCAGATTATGATAGCCGCCTGACCGAGGTGGTTCAACCGCGCTGGCCCCACGTCCCGGTTGGATGCCATGCTATAATTCGTCCCTCCATCACGCAGCGCTCGCCAGGAACGCGCACTCCGCTGCCGCTGCGAGCGCCACTACGAAGGTGCTTTCCCGAGGATCACCGAACCATGCCTGTCTATCTTCCCACGGCCGCTGTCGGCAGCTCGAAGCTGCTGGCCACCTTGGGCCACAGCGGCGAGCTCATGACGTTGTTCTTCCCCCACCTGGATTACGCGCAGAACGTGCGCGAGTGCATGCCAGCGCTGTGGCTGGACGATGACCGCCGGCGCGGGCTGACCTGGACCTTTGGCGACGAGTGGACGCGCGAGCAGGCGTACGAGCCGGACGCCAACGTCGTGGTGACCAAGCTGCACCAGCGCGACACCGACCTGTCACTGGAGCTGACGGACTTCGCGGTCCCGGAGACGGCGGCGTTGGTCCGCGGCTACCGACTCGAGAACGAAGGACGCCGCCCCGTTGCCGGGGCGCTGTTCTTCTACGCGGATTTCAACCTGGGTGAGGTGGCCGACCGGAACTTCCTGCGGTTCGACCGCGAGGCGGGCGTGTTCGTTCACTCCTGGCGCGAGTACTGCTGCTGCGTCGGCGGCACGCCGTTCGACGAGATCCTCGCCGGGCGCGCTGCCGACCAAGACGCGGCCAACGCCAAGGTCGATATGGAAGACGGCCACCTCGGCGGCCAAGCATTTTCCCTGGGCGACGCCAACCTCGCCGGGTCGTGGCGTTTCAGCCTGCAGCCAGGTGAGCGACTGGACCGCACGCTGCTCATTGTGTGTTCGACCCGCGAGGCGGAGGGCAGACAACTGCTGACGGAGCTGGCTGGAACTGGTTTCGAGACGCTGCGCAACCGGGCCCGCGACGGGGCTACCGAGTGGCTGGCGCAGTTCCGGACGCCGGCCGTTGAAGCGGGCCGCGCCGCCGAGTACCGGCGTGGGCTGTTGGCGATGTCGCTGTTGTTCGACCCCACCGAGGGAAGCTGTCTCGCGGCACCCGAGTTCGACCCAACCTACCTGGAAAGCGGGGGGTACGGCTACTGCTGGCCGCGTGACGCGGCGGAGTTCGTCGAAGCGCTGTGCCTTGCCGGCAGCACCGACTGGGCGGAGCGGTTTCTGCAATGGTGCCGGCGCACACAGACCGCCGAGGGCTTCTGGCACCAGCGCTACTGGCTCAACGGCACCGTCGCGCCCTCGTGGTCCATCCCCGGCGAAGCGCTTCAGATCGATCAGGTCGGGGCGGTCCTGCACTCGCTCTGGGTGGCCTGGAAGGCCACTCCCGCGGCTCGTCGCGAAGCGCTCCTTGACGAGCACTGGGACTGGCTGGCGCGGGGGATGCAGTTCATCGAGAAGAACCTGCAGCCCGACGGCCTGCATGTCGCGGCGTATGACCTGTGGGAGACGTTTCGCGGCTCGTTCGCCTACTCCAATGCCGCCCTGTACGGCGCGTTCACGGGCGGGGTGGAACTGGCGGCTTCGCGGGGCGAAGTCGACCTGGCGACGCGTTGGCGGGAGCGCGCACAGCGGCTGCGTTCGGCATGCTTGGCACGCCTGGTCGACGGCGACCGCTTCGCCCGCGGGCTCAACGAATGGGGCGAGGTAGACTGGACGCCGGATTCCTCCGTCCTCGGCATGGTCGATCCGTTCGACATGCTGGACCCGGCCGACGCCGCAGACCGCGAGATCCTCAAGCGGATGGTGCTGTTCATCGAGCAGAACCTGCAAGTCAACGACGACCGCGGGCCAACCGTCCGCCGATACGTGGGCGACGCCTACGTCGGCGGCCCCGCCAGCGCCGTAAACACGCTCTGGCAAGCCCGCATCCTGTTCCGGCTGGCGCAACACGAACCGGCTGCGGGCTACCTCACCTGGGGCAAGCAGTACCTCGACTCCTGCCTCGCCCACGCCACCCCGACCGGGTTGCTGCCCGAGTTGCTGGGCGCCAAGCACCCGTACTGGGCAGCGCCCCACGGCTGGGCGGAGGGTTCACTGGTGCGGGCGATTCTGGAGCTGGAGAAGGCGCAGGGCGTGGGGGCGACGTAGGCAGTCCCGCAGACGGCGCACTTCCCCGCGCACTGCTTCAGACGGCTGTCGCGTGCTCCCTCACCCACTCCCCAAGCTGTTGGCGCGATACTCGGCCGGCTGCCAGCTCGAGGAGGAGGCGCTCCTGCTCGGGTACCTCCGCCTCGAGCTCGAGCCCGTTCAGTACAAGGAACGTCTCCATCGCGGCATGGCCGACCCGCTTGTTCCCATCTATGAACGGGTGATTGAGGACCAACGAGTGGCGCAGGGCGGTGGCTTTGGAGGCAGTGTCGGGGTACAGGTCTACTCCGCCGAAGGTCAGTCTTGGCTGGCTTGCAGCGGACTGGAGCGCGCCCAAATCGCGGATCCCTCGTGCGCCTCCAGTCGCGCCGATCAGCCTGTCATGAAGCTCCAGCACCTCGTGCAGCGACAGGTAGCGCACTATGCCAGCCGCCTGTATAGCTCGTGGTTCTTCGCAAGAACGCGACGGACAGCCGCCTCGAACTCCGGTTCAGGGTGGGCGATCAGCTCCTCGATGGAGGCTGTCACGAACTCCTCCGCCCCAAGACCATACATCCTCGCCTTCTCCCTGAGCAACGTCGCCTTGGCTTGATCGAGTTCCACAGTGAGGGTGCTCACGGCTTCCGCCTCCATGGTCCGGTGCGAGGACCGCTTCCGGCCAAGTGCCGGCGCCCAACGTATCGCGCGGTTCGTTCACGGGCGAAGTGTAGCGCTTGCGCGCGCCCTTGTCAACGCCTCGCCCGCCACGCGGCAACCCACCACACAGCCACATACACCGCGAGCGCGCAGAGAATCGCCTGCCCGCTGGCGATCACCGCGGGGTTGGCGGCCGCCTGCGCCCGCCCCAGCCAGCCACCGACTTGCTGCGCAGGAGGGCGCGGCAGGCAAGCGCCGCAACAGCCCGCAAGCAGGACTGCCGCGACGGTCCAGGGACGCAGGCAGCTTGGGAGTGGCTCAGCCCTGCGGTCCGCGCGAGCCGGCGTCGTCCGACACCACCGCCAAGCGGCGGCAGCGAGAAGCGCAAGCCCAAACACGGTGCTGCAGTGCTGAAGCACTCGATGGGTGCGCATCGTGTACCCAGCAGCGTCCACGATCACGGTCTGCAGGGTAGCCACGCGCACCACGAAGAACCCGCCCTCGTGGGTGAACGAGTCCCACAGGAGATGCGTGACTGCGCCGAGGATCACGCACAGGCCAACTCTGGGTAGCCGGGCGAGGGAGAAGCGAGCGGGCGCCAGCCGCTCTGCCGGGAGGCGGCACCGGACGGCTCGCGGGAGAAGGGACGCCAACGGCCGCTTCAGCACCCAGTCGAAGAGGAAGAACGCCACAACGCCAGTCGGCAGGCAGCACCAGAGGAGCGCCGCCAGGGAATGCGTTGGGGTAGTGTTCAACGGCACCGGCAGGAAGTACGCGAAGTCGGGCGACATGCTGCCGACGACGAGCGCCGGGAGGACTGCCCAGCCCCTCAGCGCCTTCCGCACCGGGAGCACTGCGGCAGGATGTGCCAACGTGAATGGCATGGGAGGGAGTGTATGGCGGGTGGGCGCCAGTTGTCAATGAGACGCGGGGCAATCCCGTTGCGCTGCCCCAAGGCGCGACCTCCCCCCTCGGTGAGCCCCCGTGTCTGAATCTCCTCTCACCCACCCTGAATTCCAGCGGCATTGGCGCATCGTGACCGTCGCCGGTCTGCTGGGGACGATCTACTTCACCTGCACCGCCAGCGCGCCGCGGACGAAGTTCCTGGTCGAGCTGAAGGCGACGGCGTTCGACTTTGGGGTGATCTCCAGCCTCAGCGCGGTGATGCTGGCGTTCCAGATCCTCTCTGGCCTCTGGACCAATCGGACTCGTCGCCGGAAGCCTGTCTGGATGAGTCTGTACATCGTCCATCGGCTGCTGTTCCTGCTGGTCCTCGCGGCGCCCGCGCTGTTCTCCGGGGAGCGGGTCCGGATCTGGTGGATCATCGGGGTGCTGGCGGCCAACAGCGCGCTCGCCAACCTGGGCAACCCCATGTGGTTCTCCTGGATGAGCGATCTGGTGCCGCACGAATCGCTCAACGTCCACTGGGCTGTCCGCCAGCGGTTCATCTCCGCCTGCAACATCGCCGCGCAACTCGCCGTCGCGTTCGCGTTCAACCACTTCGAGGCCCGCGGGCAAATCGTGCTGGGGTTCATCGTTCTGGGCATCGCGGGCACCGTCCTCGGTGTGGGCGACATCTGCCTGTTTGCGCTGGTCCCCGAGCCGCCCCACGAGCGGGTGCAAGACATCCGGCTGCGGGAAGTGCTGATCGAGCCGCTCCGGAATGCCGACTTCCGCCCCTACCTGCTGTTCCGCGCCTACTGGAACTTCGCGATCATGGTCTCAGCGCCGTTCTTCGGTGTGTACCTTATTAAGGAGATGAAGCTCAGCACGCTCACGGTGCAGCTCACCTTCATCACCTCGTCGTTGGGTGTGGTGCTGGCGTCGCGCTTGTGGGGCATGCTGTGCGACACCTACGGACATCGGCCCGCGTTGACAATGGTGGCTGCAGCGAAGCCGTTGGTGCCGCTGTGCTACATCCTCGTCCCACCAATCCCGGTGATCGCGGTGCCGATCCTGGCGCTGATGTCGCTGGTCGACGGCATGGTCAACGCCGGCGGGCAGATTGCCACCCAGGGAGTGATGCTCAAAGACACCCCTCGGCGCAACCGCGCCATGTACATCGGCGCGACGAACTTCCTTGCTTTGGGTGTCGCCGGCGGGCTGGCGCCATTCATTGCCGGGGCACTCATCGAGCCGCTGACCACTGCCTTCGCGTTCGACGTCGGCGGCTACCATTTTAGCGGCTACCACCTGATCTTCCTGGTCAGCTTCTTTCTGCGGGCCGGCTCGGTCCCGCTCGCCCGCCGCTTGCGCGAGCCGCACAGCCTGCCAACGCGCACGGTGCTCTCCTACCTGAACCGGGCCGCCTCCGTCCCGGCAGTTCGGGCAGTCACCCAACTCCACGACTCGGCAGACGAGGAGACGCGCGTCCGCGCTGCCCTGCAACTGGGACGGCTCCGAAGCCCGTTGGCAATCAAGGAGTTGATCCGCGCCCTGCAGGACCGGAGTGACCGCGTCCGAACCGCTGCGGCGGATGCCTTGGGGCGGATCGGCATGAGCGACGCTGCGGAGGCGCTCGCACTGGCCCTGCTGGACCCCGACACCGGCGTCCAGTCGCGAGCCGCCCGCGCCCTGGGCTACTTGCCAAGCACCGGGTCCGTCGAGGCATTGGTCGGCAATCTGACGCGCCTCGACAGCACGGTACTCGGCGAGACCGTCCGCTCGCTTGCCCGCCTCGGCGACCCCGCCGCCATTGTGCCGCTGATCCTGCTCCTGCAGGAAGTCGATGAGCCCCGCCTCCGCCGCCGGATCACGGCTGCACTCCTCCAACTGACCGGCGCCAACTCGCTGGAAGAAGTGCTGGCGATTCCCCGCCCGCTCAGCTCAATGCTGCCGGATCGGCCGTTCCAGTACCGAAAAGCCGTGGGCGCGGAGACGGAGGGCGCCTCCGGGCAGGGCGGCAGTGCCGAGGACGGCTCGGCTCCGGGCTGACCCGCACCCCGCATACCGGTGCAAGCACTTTTTTCGCTGAAGGTACGATGTTTGGCGTTTTGAAACGTACCCAAATCCTGCAATCCTCGTTTCCCGGGCCCGCAGGACGGCGGCGGGGAGGGTGCAACGGGGTCTGGGAACCG
>PEVN01000029.1 GCA_002779825.1 Armatimonadetes bacterium CG06_land_8_20_14_3_00_66_21
GGTTCACTGAATGCTTACCAACACCAATAGCCAATAGATTGAATATTGAATCCACGGCCCCGGTGTCGTCGACAGGCTGGAGGACTCGGCCGACCGGTTAGCCGCAATCGCCGATGATCCAAGCCCGGACGCGGCAGTCATAGCGGGTGGTCGCACTACACCGCGGGAGGGGCTACTTGGTGTCGTGAGCAACCTCCGCGATGCAGCGGCGGCTCTGCGCACGGGTCTCGATCCCCAAAGCAGCTCGATTCGACCAGACGAGGTCGGCCAGGGGCTCCTGCGCCTGCATCAGGTCTGCGACCAAGCGGGGTGGCTGATGCCGGTCGCAATGGCCTTCAAACAACACAAGGAAGAGATCACTGAGCGGCTGAACGACATGGCTGAGGCAGCCGAGTCGCTCCTGACGTATTCGGAGCAATGATCGGCTCGCTCAAGGCACCGACGACCCGACGATGATGCCAGCGGACTTGTGAGGTGGGGGAGTGCCATGGACGATGGAGGTTGGGGAGGTTGTCGAGCCGGGCCAGGGGCGCGCGGTTCCTCTTCCTGCGCATTCGCCAACCTCAACCGGCAAACGGCCATTGAATTCGCCGGTCATACTTGGCAAACTTAGCGAATGGACCGAAGCCGAATTCTCGAGATCCTGAACGACTGGAACTACTGGCAGCAACCGGCGCCGACGGGCACGGAGCGCGAGGTGCTCGGCCAACTGGAGGGTCTACTGGACGAGCGACACATTCTGACCCTCACGGGCGTGCGCCGGTCCGGGAAGAGTACCCTGATGCGGCAGCTTGGCGAGGTGGCAGCACGGCGGCACAGTCGGGAGCAGGTTCTCTATGTCAATTTCGAAGATCCCCGGTGGCTGCCGGAACTGGGATCGGGACTGATCGACGAGATCGTGGAGGCGTACCGGGAGCGGTACAGTCCCGGTGAGAAGGCCTTCCTTCTCCTCGACGAGGTCCAGAACGTCCCGGAGTGGGAGCGGTGGGCCAGAGCGATCTATGATCGGCGGAGTGATCTGAAGATGGTGGTGTCGGCTTCGACGGCGTCACTGGTCGAGGGTGACCTGGGGGCCCTGTTGACGGGAAGGCACTTGGCTGTCGAGGTGTTCCCGTTCTCGTTGGGGGAATTGGTGCGGCATGGGGGCGGCGAGGTGCCCGACGGCGATTACCAGGCGCTGCGGCGACACAAGACCCGGATCCGGTCGGCTCTGGCGACCTACCTGGAGTGGGGGAGCTTTCCCGAGACTTGCGGTAAGCCGCCGGAGGTGGCCCGGCTGATCCTGCAGCAGTCGTTTGAGGACATCATCGCCCGCGATGTTGTCTCGCGCCGGGGGGTACGGGATGCCCGTGCCCTCCGCGCCTTGGCGCACTACGCCCTCACAAACGTCGGCAACGAACTGTCGGTGACCCAAACGGCGAAGACGTTGGGCATCTCCGCAGAGACCGTTCGCGAGTACCTGGGCTATCTCGAAGAGGTTTACCTGGTGTTCGGCGTGCCGTACGCTTCGCCCTCCCTGAAGGTGGTCAATCGCCGTAATGAGAAGATGTACGCTGTTGACTGTGGTCTGCGAAACGTCGTCTCGCTTCGCTTCTCCCGCGACTTGGGCAGGTCGGCCGAGAATCTTGCATTCCTCTGGCTGAGGCACCAAGGACTCGCCCCGCGCTACTGGCGCAACGGTGCCGAGGTGGACTTCGTCGTGGACGCAGGCGGAAGGCGCCTGCCGATCAACGTGTGCTGCACCGACTCGATCCCGGCCCGCGAGTGGAACAGCCTTCAAGCAGACATGGCCGCCCTTGGTGCCTCCGAGGGTCTGATCGTGAGTGACGACCTCTATCTGGAGCCTCGGACCACGGGCGACGGCCGCGTCGCAGTGATGCCGCTTTGGTACTTCCTGCTGAAGCCCCTGGAGGCGATCTTCGGCGAGCTGTCCGCCTGAACCGCCGTCCCTGATGCCGCTTCACCCGCAGTGCGGCACGGGCACCGGGGAGGAATCTGGCTTTGAGTTGCAAGCTGTCGTTCCAAGGGACCGTCCTGGCCGTCCAGCCACGCATTCGGCTCATGCGCTCCTTCGATGAGCGCAATCACACCTACCTTGGCTTCGTGCTGCGCATCGAGGGAACCGTGGGCGCCACGGCCGGGGTGTTCGCCGCGGGGATCGGCAAGGCAGCGCAGGAGAAGCACGCGTTCCGGGCTGGCGATGTCGTGTGCGGGCACTGCGTGCCGGTGGCCGACCCGCGCACCGAGCCGGTCGGCTACTACAAGGTAAGCGGTCTGAAGCTCCTGGGGCGCGGTCCCGAGGCGGGCAACGTGCCGCCGCCGTGGCTCGGGGTCCCGCCCGCCCTGCCGACCTACCGGCAGCGCGGTCATCGCCGCCTGGCGAAGGTGACCTATGACACCAAGTGCAGCACCTGCCTCTGGGGTTGCCTCATGCCTGTCGAGATCATCGTGGATCACTGGAATCCGTCGGTGAAGCAGTACCGCTTTGAGACCTTCTGCTACGGACCGAAGTCGTGCCCACTCTACAAGTCCGGCCCGACCCGCAACGTGCCCGGACGGAAAGGGATGACGTGGGAGGAAGAGGACTGGGTCGACGAGGATGCCGTCGCGCACCGCGAGGAGAACGAGTGAGGCGTCAGCAAGTGAGTTACTTCGTATCTGTGATCGGGATCGCCATCTGGTGGCCGGGTTGCTCACAGGCTGAACCACCCGCCGGAGCTGTGGCATCATTGCTCGACCACGGCAAGTGGGTGCCAACACCCGTCCGAACGATCGAACAAGTGCAGGGCTTTCGACCCACAGCAACCGTCGAGTTGAGCCGGTACGGCGGCTGGAAGGCGCGGCGGGTGAAGGCGACCGGCTTCTTTCGCACGGAGCAGGTGGACGGCCGCTGGTGGCTGGTCGATCCGGAAGGCTATCTGTTTCTCAGTGTGGGCCGGGACACCGGGGCCGTGCTTTCAAAGTTCAGTATTGACAGAGCGACCATGATGGGATACTCTCAGCGGCGAACGAAGGACGAAGACAGCGGAGGA
>PEVN01000484.1 GCA_002779825.1 Armatimonadetes bacterium CG06_land_8_20_14_3_00_66_21
CTCTGTGGCGACACCGCAACCTGCACGTTGGTCGTCGTGAAGGCCACGGTGGTCGTGGCCTTGGTGTTGGTTCCGGTCAGCGTGGCTGTGATGACTGCTGTGCCGGGCGTCTGCGAACTGGTCAGCGCGACGCTGGTGCTGCCACTGAGCGTTGTCGTTGACACGCCGGTCTGCCGAGACGCCTGGCGCGAACGGGCGGCGAGCGAACCCAGGGTGGTGGTCCACGTTACGCTGGAGCCGTCCGGCACGGGGTTGTTGTTGGCGTCACGGAACGTCGCCGTAATGGTGGCTTGGCTCCGGCCGTCGGCGGGGACGGAGTCGACGTCTGCGGCGACAACCACAGGCGAGGTCGCGGTCGAGGTGAGGGTGACGGTCAGTGATTGGGTGAGCGTCCCCAGCTTGACTGTAACGGTGGCGATCCCCGGCGTGGTGGTTGCTCGCAGGGAGGCGGTGGCGACTCCGGCGCTTGTTGTCGCGGTCGCTGGGATGATCCCCAGGGTGGTGGTCAGTGTCAGCTCGGATCCGTCGGCAACCGGGTTCCCATTCTGGTCGCGCGCCAAGATCGTGATGGTCGAGGTGGATTGCCCGTCGGCTGCAATGGCCGTTGGGGTCGCCACCAGAGTGAGGCTGGCTGTTGTTGAGGTAGTGGTGGCGGCTGCGCCGCCCCCTCCACCGCCTCCGCGCAGCAGCAGGTAGAGACCTGCGGCCACCAGTAGCCCGATCAGGAATTTCTTGCCGGACTTCTTCTGGTCCGCTTGCCCAGACTGCTCCACGGTCTGCTCCGCCCGCACGTCCGGAGCGGGCGTGGCCACCGTTTGGAAGCGCTGCCCAACTCGAACCCCCTTGGCCGCGTCGGAAGTGCTGAACTTGATGACGGAGTCCGCCTGAGCGACCTCGGTGACGGTGCCTTCTGCGACCTGGGTGCCCTTGTCGAATACGGCCACTCGCGCGCCAGGCTCCATGCCGGAATCGGAGCCGACGCTGAGCCGGGCCGTGGTGTCGCCGGGCCGGGACACCACAATGCCCCGCAACCCCTTCAATACGGTGAGCTGCGCTGCTGACTGCCTCGCGGCGTCCTTGAGGGCGTCCGAGCGCAGATCCTCGTCGGTCGCGCGACCGGCTCCGCTCTCGCGGGCCGTTCCCCGGGCGCGGGTCTCGTGCACAACCGCTCCGGTGGCGACGTCCACGACCTTGGTCGTGAGCTCAACCACCGCTGTCTTCGGCTTGCCCGCAATCGACGCACTCTCGACGCGGCCCCGGATCACGCGGTCGACGCCGAGCTGCTTGCCGAGGGAAACCATATCGGCGGCCAGGTACGGCGGCTTGGTCTGACTTGTCGCCAACACCTTCTTGACTTCGTCCGAACTGGCGACCTCGTAGCCGTTGCGTTCCACCAACGCCAGCGTCATCGTCTTCGCAGCCAGTTCGCCGACTTGGGCCCCGCCCAACGCGTCGGTGCACTCGAACGGCAGGATTGCGAAATACGTCATTACCTGAACGTCAGCGTCAGCAGGCGCGGCAAGGAGTAACGGGGCAAGGAGTAGGGGGTGCGCGAAGACGACCGTTAGTGCGCGAGCGACGAAGACAAAGCTGCAACTCCGGCTAAATCTGAGCATGCTGGACCTCCGGGGTCTTTGGGGGCATGGGAAGGCGGGCGAACAGGTAAGCGCGAGGCAACCTCAAACCGTTGGAGCGTTGCAATCGGCGACACCTGGGTCGCTCGGTGTCGGCCTGGCAGCCCCAAGGCGATGGCGCGATTATACAAGATGCCCTTCCCGCAGTCAACCATCCGGGCCGCCCTTGTGCCTTTCTATTTCGGCGCCACCGCGCTTTTCACCGGCGGCAAAGTTGGGTAGGCTTGTTGATTCGCGCGCAAGCCGGTGGCACTCGGCTGACTTGCGTTATCGATTGCGTATGACCGTCCTTGACTTTGACCGGAGCCGCTGACATGACTTGGCAGGGAACTCTCCCCAACCCAGCCGCCACCCACGCGCTGGGACGGCGGCTCGGCCACGCCGCTCAGGCAGGTTGGGTGGTGTCGCTGGGAGGGCCGCTGGGCAGCGGCAAGACCACTCTCGCCCAGGGGATCGCTGAGGGACTGGGTGTCGCGGAACGCCTTACCAGCCCTACCTTCGTCTTCGAGTCTCGCTACAAGGGGAGATTGGTGCTCCATCACTTCGACCTCTATCGGTTCGGCGACGCTCCGCCCGAGGAGGAACTGATCGAGATTGGTCTCATGGAAGCCCTCTGCGGAGACGGGCTCTGCGTCATCGAGTGGGCAGACCGCCTTGCCGCCGGGGTGCTGGCCGACTGCCTGCGCCTGACGTTCGCCCATGCGCCTACGGGCCGGGTGGTCGCCGTGGAGAGTGCGGGGGCGCAGTACCAGCCGCTCGTGGAGGAGTTGCACCGTGAACATCTTGGGGATTGAGGCAACTTCTCGCGTCAACAGCGTTGCCGTCTGGGGCGAGGAAGGGCTCCTCGCCGAGGTCGTCACGCGAAACTACCGCGACCTGTCCCGCCGGCTGCCGGGGATGATCGCTCTCGTCCTGAACGAAGCCAACCTCGCGGGCTACGCCTCGCTTCAGGGCCTGGCTGTTTCCGTGGGACCCGGCTCGTTTACCGGCATTCGGGTGGGAGTCAGCTACGCCAGAGCGGTGAGTCAGGCGTTGCGCTTGCCATTGATTGGCATCCCGACGCTCCGGGCGGCGGCTGCGCAAGCCCCGGCCCGGGTCGCCCCGCTCCTCGCCGCGCTGATTCCCAGTCGCGCGCGACACGTCTACTGGCAGACGCACAAGCCCGAAGGCGGAGCGACAGTTCCCCTCTCGGAGCCGCGGAACGAAGACATCGACGAGGTGCTGTGCGCTCTCGCCCGCCAACATGCGGCCGGACACCTCTGCGGCGAAGGCGCCGACCTGCATCGCGAGCTAATCCTGCAGCAGCTCCCTGCAACGTGGAGCTTGTCCGCGTCCGGCCAGTGTGCCGTCCGGGCCAGTACGGTTG
>PEVN01000500.1 GCA_002779825.1 Armatimonadetes bacterium CG06_land_8_20_14_3_00_66_21
GCGCCGACTGCCAGTGGCGCCACCTCTGCGCCGGCGGTTGCCCGGCCATGGCGCTCGAACACCGTAGCCGCGCGCGCCAGCGCGTGGACAGCGACCTTCGGCGCCCAGCAGGGGCAGTCAGTGCCGTCCGTAGCCGCGCGCGCCAGCGCGTGGACAGCGACCGAGACGCGGCCTCCACGCCCTCCGCGGGCGCAGCTACTGCCTTGGCGGGCGCGGCTACAGCCTCCACGGCTGCGGCTACGGAGGACCTCGACTACCGCCAGTGGTGGTGCCAGATGTGCCAGGAACTGCTGCCGCAACTGACGTGGCACGTGGCTCGGCAGTTGTTCAGGGACCACGGAGGAGCGCCGGACAAGGCGGACACGAATGACAGGATAGCCGGTTGTCATCCGGGGGTTCGGCCACTCCTCACGGAGAAAGGGGGAACTAGGTCATGTGGGAATTGCTCTGACCCCATATGGGCCCAGTAAGCCCTGCCAGTGGAGCCGATGCGCTATACGTCATACAAGAAGGAAGGTGAACGTAGATGATGAGTCTGACTCGGACACACACACGAACAGCATGGGTCGCATTGGCATTGGCGATAGTCTCTGCAGAACAAGGTATGGGGGAGACATGCTATGTAGTGGGGCAGCAGCTCCCGGGGCCTGTAAGCGACCCATTCGACTTCTCTCCTACCCAGAAGCCTGTGGTGTGCAACGATGCGTGCCCAGGTCCCATCCCGATCGAGTTCAATGTGGACGTATGCATCGCGCCTATGACGGGCCAAGTCCAAGAGTGTCAGTGCGCCGAAGGTCCACCCATATGCCAACACGTGGGGTGCGGCATAGAACTGCAACCGGGGCAGTGCGCCGAGGGGGATTTCCTGGTGAGTTTCCGGTGCTGGTATGAGTACAAGAGGGACGTGTACGAAGGTCTGGGCGGTCCCTTGCTGAGAACGTGCAAAGCCTACTACAACTGCCCTGGATCGGTGGAGTCCTGCACGTGGACACTGGTGGCTCACCCATGACCGGTCCAACCCGTGTGACCCGTAGTCACGGTCTATGCCAAGCCGTGGTTGTCGCGCTGTGTGCGGTGTGTAGCGCGCGATCCGGGGCGGAGTTCGCGGGCATCACAGTCGCCTTTGATCCGGCCCAGGACCCGCCCAGTGCCGCCGCCGCCGTCACTGCTGTGGCCAACGAGATCGGGCGGCCAGTCTTGCTCGATGTCACCGAGTTTGACCCTGCACGGCCCTTTGTGGAGCTGAGCGGAAAGGTGGAAGTGGACGAGGTCCTCCGTGTGATATCGGCTTCTGCGAAGGCCGAGCGGCGACTCACGGATGGGATGGTGGTCCTTCGTCGCCCTGACGACGCGGCCGCTCGGCTGCAACGCCTACCGGCCGTCACGCCGTCGGCTCACCGATTGCGCTACTTGGAGGCTCTCGAGGCGATGCTGAGCGCGCTGCCGGCTGGTTCCCTCCGCGTGCTGGGCAGCGAGGAAGCGCTCGTCATGGAGTCGCTGCCTAGGGGGGCGCGAGAACAAGTCACTGCGTGTTTTGCCTCTCTATACGGAGCAGACCGCGTGTCTCAGCTCATGGGGCGAGGGGAGGTTCGCGCCCTCTCCTTGATGTGCAAACCGAGGGTGGTGTGGCGTCCAGAGAAAGAGGCGGAGACGGGGGTCGGCGGCCTTTCGGACTACCTCTCTGAATACGGACCTTTGGAGACGAATCGGTGGCTCGTGTCCCCGCGAGGTCGACTCGCGGGTCCTGAGGCCATCTACCCATTGCGATTGTGGTACCGATTGGCGGGCGAGCGGCCTCAGGGCGTTCAACGGCCACATGCGGAGGGGGTCGATTGACACCCAATGAATGATCCCCCGATTGTTCGCGACCTATTGGGCCCTGTGTGTGGAGCGCTGGCAAGTCTTGCCAGCCAAGCTGGCCAGCGGCTCTCCAGCGGATCCATCGCACTCCATCGCGGAAAGCCCCGGACCTCCACCCGTGCGCTGGCAATCGCAGCTTGGCTGGTTCTCGAGGGAAGCGTTCTGGACATCGTCGCCGCGCCAGGCCGAGCCCTTCCCTGGGAGGCTGGTAAGGTTGCCACAGCCACTCGGGTCGCTTCTGCGCTCTCGGAGCTAACGGGGAAGGCCTACGTGGTTGATGCGCGAATTCGCGGCCGAAAGGTGCTAATCGCAGCGAAGGAGCTCTCGGCGGAGCTGTTGCTGATCGCCATCAAGGAAGTCTGGGGTCTCGCTGTCCGCGAAGTGGGTGATGTCGCGTTCATCACGTATGCGGAGCAGTCCGCCTATGAAACGGCTACCGGCTCTGCTACACTCCGCACACAGGCGGCGCGTGCAGACTCGCTGATGCAGGAGTTCGGCGAGCGGTTCGCCGAACTCGACCGCCGCTGTCTGGCCCTCCAGGGACTTGATACCTCGTCAACGTACCGTGATCTCCTCTCTGGTTACGTCCCTTTCAGCAGTCTTCCCAATGACTGGCAGGGAGGTCTACGCCTGGTCTATGAGCGCGGTTGGCGGAAGGAACGCGCCGGTTCGGGTTCGTTGCAGATGCTGACCGTCCCTTCGGGTGCGTCCCGACGAGCCTGGAGCTCGGGTGGCGTCACCAAGGGAGGCCGCACGGTAGAGCCGCCAGCACCACGGCCTGCCTTTGACCACATCTCAGTGATCTCTGCCAAGATCGAGCCCGGCTACGAATTCGTCCTTGGTGCGTACCGCAGGGTTGAAGATGCCTCCATGGCTTCCACCTTGCTCACGGGCGATATCGAATGGCGCCTGACGCCGTCTGAATCCGCTGCTGTCCGGCCACCGAAGGTGCAACCACTTAAGGAGACCCAACTGTACGAATCGGCCGACATGCTGGCTGTGCGCGTGCACTGAGCTGTATGCGCTTCCGAGCGAATCCTGCCCTTCAGACTGCCTTGCATTGCGTTCTTCCGTGAGCCATGAGATTCGACCCCGACTGCTCCCCCGAACCCAACAACGGCGGCCCGGCTGTCACCAAGTTGGCCGTCGAGATCACCCGCGCCTGCTGCCTGCGGTGCGACTACTGCTACATGGCGGACCACAACGCCGTTACCATGGCGCCGGAGACCGCCGAGGCGACGGTGGACTGGCTGCTGCGCAACTCGGGGAGCCAGGAGCGGGTGAAGATCCACTTCTTCGGCGGCGAACCGCTGATGGCGCCGGACTTGATGGAGCAGCTCGTCGCCTACGGCAAGAGGCAGGCCAAAGAAGCCGGGAAGCAGATGACCTTCGGCATGACCACCAACCTGGTCCTGGCAGATAAGGACCGAGTGGCGTGGGCGAAGCGGCTTGGCATGACGTTCCACACCTCCATCGACGGCGCCCCCGCCGCCCACGACAAGCACCGGGTGTTCCCCAACGGCACAGGCTCCTGCGAAGTCGTCGCGGCGAACGCCCGGCACGTGCTGGCTGAGTACCCGAACATCACCGCCCGAGCCACCGTCTCGCCGGACACGGCGCCGCACCTGTACGAGTCGGTGCTGTTCTTGGCCGAGGTGGGCTACAAGAACATGGCGTTCATCCCGGTGCCGGAGTTGGACTGGTCGGACGACGACCTGGCGACCTACGACGCCGAAATGGCGAAAGTGACGGAGTATTACCTGGACCGCTACCGCCGAGGCGAGCGCTGGT
>PEVN01000083.1 GCA_002779825.1 Armatimonadetes bacterium CG06_land_8_20_14_3_00_66_21
CTCGGGGCAGGTCTCCGACCGCCCCGAAACGCCCGACCGGAAGGTCTCAAAGGGCTGCGAATCCACGGGATTCGAGGAGACCTGTCGGTCCGGGGGCGCCCCTGGGCCCGGCGGGGTCAGGAGACCCTCGCCGAGCACGGACTGACCGCTCCGCGGCGCGGCCCTTGCTCGGCCTCTCAGGCGCCTACAAACCGCTTGAACTGCTCCAGCAGATCGTCCGCCGGATCGAACGGCATATCGATGGCGCGGGCCTCGACCGTGCTGGCATAGCCGGCCAGGATCACGAGCCACTCGTCCAGGGAGGTCTGCAGGTTGTTGGGGTGGACGGCGTCGTCGTCTGCGAGCCAGTCGAACAGGGCGGTGGTGAGGTTTGCCTGGCCGGGGTTGTCTTCCTCCCGGTAGTCGAACTCACCTGATTCGATCTCGCCGCCCGGCAGGGAACGCTCGTAGCCGTTCATGCGCCAGTGGAGGAACCCGTGGGTGCCGTAGACCGCAATGCGCTTGTGCATGTGGTTCGGTCCCGCGACGAAGACCGGCGCGCCGGCGCCTGCCATGAGGGCGGCGCGGGTGCCGTTCTCGAAGGTGATCAGGGACTCGGCCGACCTGGGGCTTGGGTGGTGGCCGTTGATGTCGTCGTAGCCGGAGGAAGCGCCGAACACGCTGGTGGGCGCGGCGTAGCCATTGAAGGCGAACAGCAGGTCCAGCACGTGCACGCCCTGCCCGGACATGGGCAGGACGCAGCTTGCGTCGATGCAGCGGACCTGGCCGATCTTCCCTTCCTGCACGTCGCGCAGGAAGCCGAGGATTTTCGGGTGGTGGCGGAGTTGGTGATTCACGACGAACTTCGTCCGCGAGCCAGCCTCCAGTTTCCGCAGCGCTTTGTAGTCGGCGGCGCCAATGCAGATTGGCTTCTCGACGATGACGCCGGGCACGCCGGCTTCAGCGAGGCGCGTCATCAGCTCGACTCGAAGCGTCGGCGGCGTCACCAGGTGGACGACGTCGGGCCGCTCTTCAGCCAGCATCCTGTCGAGGTCCGAGTAGCGGTTTGGGACGTCGAACTGATCGCCGAAGGCCTGCAGCCGTTCGGCGCTCATGTCACACAGGGCGACGATCTCGCCCAGTGACGGGTCGATCAGTTTGTAGGCCTCGGCATGCCCGCGGGCGCGCGGCCCGCAGCCCAGGAATGCGCAGCGGCAGCTCATGGTGGTCTCCTTGAAACGGGTGCGTTGTGCGTAGTGAACGGCGCGGTCTATCCCGCCTCTTTGAACCGCGCGCCCAGCTTCGCCATCACGCCTTGCGCCACCTTCTGCCGGTCGTGACCGTTGCGGAGACGTTCGCCCAGCAGGTGCCCTGCCAGGCGCGCCTGTTCCAGTACCTCTGGCTGTTTCGAGAGGCGGGGGAAGATGTCTTCGGTGATCTTCGTGCCGGGGCCGAAGAACATGTGGATCGCGCCGACTTTGCACTCCTCGCCATGTCCGCAGGTGAAGCAGCAGGCCGCGCCTTGCCCCCAGACCTTGGCGACGGTCTCCACGAGGTTGTAGCTCATGAACGTCTCGATGCTGTCGGCCACCACGTCGCCGCTCATCCCGCCGACGCCGACCGCCACGGCGAGCTTGCCCACGACCGCGCCGCCTTCCTGATGGCGGAACTGGTACCAACGCTCCAGGAAACTATGGGTCAACCCATTGAGATGCGAGTAGTAGTTGGCGCCGCCCACCACGAACGCATCCGCCTCCACAAGCTTGCCGCGCAGCTCTGCCATGTCGTCCTTGACAACGCAGACGTTGTCCTTGACGCAGCCAACGCAGGCAACGCACGGGCCGATGTTCCTCCCTGCCAGCGAGACGAACTCCGTCTCGAGCCCGGTGGCGGCCAGTACGGCCTGGACGAGTTGGGCCGTGGACTCATTGCGGGGACTTCCGGAAATGCCGAGCACTTTCATCGAGCGATCCTCCTGGAGTAGACCAGAGCTTGCCGACCTCCGCCCGCCGTGGCTGCCCAACACGGCCTTGGCAGGCCTTCCCGTACCGAGTCCCATTGTACCTACCCAGTCGCCAATGAGTCCGGCGCCCGCAGAGCAATAGCGCGAGTACCATCGCGCGCCTCTCACCATCCGGGGCAAATGCGGCTATCATTGCTGTCCGGCAAACGAGCCGGACTGCTCGATCTCTCCCGAGAGAGCACGGCCCAAGCACCCGACTGGAGACCCCTTCATGCAACCCAACCCCTTCCTCGGCGTGTTGCTCCACGCCCTCGGCGGTCTCGCCGCCGGCAGCTTCTACATCCCGTACAAGAAGGTCCGGCAGTGGGCCTGGGAAAGCTACTGGCTGGTTGGCGGCGCGTTCAGTTGGGTCGTCGCGCCGTGGGTGGTGGGCATTCTGCTGTGCCCGAAACTGGTGGCAACACTCACTTCGGCGCCGCCGAAGGCGGTGCTGTGGTGCTACCTGTTCGGCGTGCTGTGGGGCGTCGGCGGGCTGACCTTCGGGCTGTCGATGCGGTACTTGGGCATGTCGCTGGGTTACGCGCTGTCGCTTGGCTTCTGCGCGACCTTCGGCACGCTGATCCCACCGCTGTTCCAGGGCGGCTTCGTCGACCTGCTGGCGAAGCTGTCGGGGCAGGTTACGTTGTTGGGCGTGTTTGTCTGCCTGGCGGGGATCATCGTGTGCGGGCTGGCCGGCGTGCAGAAAGAGCGCGAGGTGTCGACTGAAGAGAAACGCGCCACCATCCAGGAGTTCGACTTCCTCAAAGGCGTTTGGGTGGCTGTGTTCGCCGGCGTTATGAGCGCCTGCATGGCCTTCGCATTTGCCGCCGGCAAGCCTCTCGCCGAGGCGGCTCTGCAGAACGGCACGCTCGATCTGTTCAAGAACTTCCCCGTCCTCATCGTCGCCCTTGCCGGTGGGTTCACCACCAACTGCCTCTGGTGCCTGCTCCTGAATGTCCGCAACGGCACGCTGCGCGACTACACCAGCGCGCCCGATGCTTCGCTGTTAGTGAACTACGTCTTCTCCGCCCTGGCCGGCGTCACGTGGTACCTGCAGTTCTTCTTCTACAGCATGGGCACCACCAAGATGGGCCGCTACGACTTCTCGAGCTGGACCATCCACATGGCCTTCATCATCGTCTTCAGCAATCTGTGGGGTCTCGCCTTCCGCGAGTGGAAAGGCAGCAGCCGCAAAACGCACACCCTGATCGTCGCCGGAATCCTGGTGCTGGTCGCCTCAACGATCGTCGTCGGCATCGGGAACTGGATTGCGGCGCAAGGGTAGTTCAACTGCACGAGACTGCACCCCTGCAGAGGAAGACGCCGGGCAACGTAGGGACAGACCTGCGGGTCTGCCCCGGCCGAGCGAGCACGCAGGCGCCGGTCCGACGCCCCGTGGTCCGCGTCCTCAAAGGAGCTCATACAATGCGGAGTACCCTACTCACCCTCTGCCTCGCGCTCATCACACACCCCCTCGGAGGCTGGACCATGCAAGACACCGACATCCCGACCGACTGCCCAAACGACGCGATCATGGCGACGCCGACGGAGACGCAAGCGCTCCTCGACTGGATCGCGGCCGCCTTCACCGGCGCCAATCCGGCCGCGCGCGGACCGCGCATTGCACTGGAGGTGCGTCGGCAGGACTTCAACGTGCTGCGCTTCGGCGAATCGTGCATGGAGACGCCGCTCAAGATCGGGCAGCGCGAGTTTCAGCACGGCCTGGGCACGCACGCCAACAGCGAGATTGCAGTCGCGCTGCCGACTGGCGCAGAGCGGTTCGAGGCGTTTGTCGGCGTCGACAACAACTACGACACCCAGGGCGTGCGTGGCAGCGTCGCGTTCAGCGTCGAGATCGCGGGGAAGGAGGTCTTCCGTACGCCGACCGTTCGAGGCGGCGAGGAGCCGGTGCCTGTGAAGGTGGACCTCCCCGCAGGCACCCCGCAGCTTGTCCTCAAGGTTGACGCCACGCCTGACGGGCCCGGCTGGGATCAGTCAGACTGGGCGAACGCCAAGCTGGTCATGGCGGACGGCAGTGTGCGCTGGCTCGACGACAACCAGACGGAGCCCTTCTTCCGGAGCGCGGTGCCGCCGTTCTCCTTCGTCTGCGGCGGCACGCCCTCCGCCGAGTTGCTCAGCGCGTGGGAGCGCACCGTCGACACGAAGGAACTCGCCGACCGCGCCCAGTTCACGATCAACTGGACGGACTCGAAGAGTGGCTTGCGCGTTGCGGCCGACGTGACCGTCTTCAAGCGCTACGCGGCGGTGGAATGGCTGCTCCATTTCGAGAACCAGGGCGCGCAGGACACGCCGCTCCTTGAGTCCATCCAGGCACTCGATCTCGATCTGAGCACCGGCAACAGCAAGCGGCCGGCCGTGCTGCACGGGATCACCGGCGACGTCTGCGGCGAGCAGAGCTTCGTGCCGTTCGACACCAGCCTGGAGGTTGGCAAGGGCACCCGGTTGGCGCCGAACGGCGGTCGATCGTCCAACGGCGCGTTCCCCTTCTTCAACCTCCAGTACCGCGACGAGGGCGTCATAGCCGCCATCGGCTGGTCGGGGCAATGGGCGGCTTCGCTGGACCGTTCTGAGGCGGGGCCGACGCGCCTTCAGGCCGGCATGGAGTTGACGCATCTGCTCTTGCATCCCGGCGAGCGGATCCGCAGCCCGCGCGTGCTGCTGCTGCCGTGGCAGGGCGACGTGCAAGCGGCGCACAACCGGTTCCGGCGGCTGATGCTGTTCGAGTACGCACCCAAAGTGAACGGTCGGCCGGCGCGCCTGCCCGTTGTCAGCCAGTGCTTCGACCGCTACTCCTGGACGCGACCCGAGTGGCCGACCGAAGCTGGGCAGATCGACGCCGTCCAGTTCGCCCACGACGTGGGGTGCGATGCGCACTGGTTTGACGCCGCCTGGTTCGAGGGTGGCTTCCCCAACGGTGTGGGCAACTGGTACCCGAAGCCGAAGGAGTTCCCCAACGGCCTGAAGCCCGTCGGCGACGCCTGCCGCAAGCTGGGGCTGAAGTTCGTCCTCTGGTTCGAGCCGGAGCGCGTCGCGGCGGGCACGCAGATCGCCCGGGAGCACCCGGAGTTCGTGTTCGGCGGCGAGAAGGGCGGCTTGTTCAAGCTGAACGACCCGGCGGGCCGCCGCTGGCTGACCGACCTGCTATCGAAGCACATCGCCGACTTCGGCATCGACATCTATCGCAACGACTTCAATATCGACCCGCTGGGCTTCTGGCGACAGAACGACGCGCCCGACCGACAAGGCATGACGGAGATCCGCTACGTCGAGGGGCACTACGAGATGTGGGACGAGCTGCGCGCCAAATACCCCGGCCTGCTCATCGACAACTGCGCCAGCGGCGGCCGCCGGATCGACCTCGAGACCTGCCTGCGCTCACTGCCGCTGTGGCGCAGCGACACAAGCTGCTCACCCGGCCACCCCGACTGGAACCAGGCACAAACCTGCGGGCTGAGCCAGTACATTCCGCTCCACACCGCCTGCGGCTGGACGCCCGAGCCCTACGACTTCCGCAGCTCCGCCACCGGTGGCGCCATCTGCCAGTGGGACTACCTTGCCCCCGATTTCCCCATGGACTTGGCCAAAGCAACCCTCGCCGAAGCGAAGGAGAACCAGACGTACTGGTACGGTGACTTCTACCCGCTGAACCGCTGCTCCCTCACCCCCGACCATTGGGCAGCCTACCAGTTCCACCGGCCCGACCTCAACGCCGGTCTCGTGTTGGTCTTCCGCCGTGCCGAGAGCAACTACCCCGCGTTGACCGTCCGCCTGCGCGGGCTGGATCCGGCCGCCAAGTACACCGTCGAGTCCCTGGACGACGCGCGGGAGAAGACGACAGAGGTGAGGACCGGCCAAGAGCTCATGGGCGAAACCGAACTGCGGGTGGGGAAGAAGGGGAGCAGTCTGGTGAGGCGGTATGCGGTGGTGGCAGAGTGACTCCCAGGCTCGGGAGCGAGTCGGCCGGTGCTACGGGCCCTCTGTGAGCGAACCAACCGGCACCGCCGGTCGGTTGAACGTAGCCTCCCGCCCCTTGACCGTTCGCGCCCCACGCCTTACAGTATGGTAAGGAATCCTTCACTCGCAAGGAGGCTGCTCGATTGGCAGTAGCGACACTGACAAGCAAGGGCCAAATCACCATCCCCAAGAGCGTCCGGGACTTGCTGCGAATCGGCACCGGAGACAAGGTCGACTTCACCGTGACGGGAAGCGCGGAGGCCGTCCTGCGCCCCGTGACCAAGAAGGTGGATGACGTGTTCGGACGACTGCATTCACCGGACGGAGAAGCCGCCACGCCCGAACAGATGGACTCTGCGATCCGGGAGAGAGCACGGACGACGTTGCGATGAAGGCCGTTGACACAAACGTGTTGGTCCGCTTCTTGGTCAACGATGATCCTCGGCAGGCCGGGAGGGTGCGCAACCGGCTGAAGCAGGCGGAAGCCGAGGGAGAGGTCCTGTTCGTGCCACTGCTGGTGCTCTTGGAGACCCTCTGGGTGCTGGAGTCCGCCTATGACGTGGGCCGAACGGAGATTCTGGACTCGCTCGACGACCTGCTGCTCCTGCCGGTTCTGCGGATCGAGGAGGCAGCCATGGTGCGGCGACTGACTTCTGTTGCCCGCCAAACCTCCACCGGCCTTGCCGACCTCCTGATCGGCCTCGCCGCGCAACGCGCTGGCTGTGACGGCGTGCTCACGTTCGACAAGCAAGCGTCGAAGTCCGAGCTGTTCGAGCTACTCGGATAGGGCGCGAGCAATGCCGCTCGGCGCAGGTCTGGGGTCCCCGGCCGCGGCCGCCGTGCCCCCCCTGCCTGCACTCACTCCACCAGGATCTCCCGAATAGCGGCTCCCGGCTGAGGGACTCCAAGGGGATCTTCCGGCCCCTCACCTCCATGCTCACCGCATCGGTGACCTGGCACTGGTCAAGGACTTCCCTGGGGACGGGTATTCCGCGCCAGCTCCCGATCGGCACGACGTTTGCGTGCCTGGCTCTGCCTCTGTATGCAGTTGCGTTCGTGCCTATGGCCGCCAGAGGACTCCCGGCGCAACCTCGGGGGGAAGGCGCTGCCGCGCCACCTTCCTCCCGTTGAGGTATACCCGCGAAGGTTGGGAACACACCGAAGTGGAAGTTCGCGGAACTTCCCCGGCAGGCGTGCAGCAGACGTAGGACAGAGGGTATTCTCCCAGACGGAGCCGAAGTCGCACCGGGACTTCGGTGTGTTCCCAACCTTCGCGGGTATATGGCGCACACTCCCCCGTCTTCCCGTCCACCGTTGCCGCCACATGGCTCCACTTGCCGACCGGCAGCTTGGCGTCGTAGACGACATGCGGGTCGCGGAAGATGAAGCGCAGGGCGTTGCCGGGGTACATGTCCAGGAGGTACGCGGTCGCCGCGCCAGCGGGAGACTTGTCGAGGAGGCGGCCGGTGCCAAGCTCGGTGGGGCGGATCCAGGCTTCGAGGCTTACGCCCTCCGGGCAGTCGAGGAGGGGATCGTGGGGGATCTCGACATAGCCGTTGCCATCGAGGTGAAGCGCTTTCCCGGGAAGCAATTCGCCAGTGTCCACCAGAACGCCCAGACCGACCAGTCGCGCCGGCAGCTTGGCTGAGCCGTCGTTCACGAGCTGCCCGTCGGCCAGAGACTCGAAGTCCAGGGCCACCAGACAGTCGGGCAAGCCGGCCGGCTGACCTGACTGCGGGGCCGCCAACTCGGCGGTCTCCGCTGCACTGAGGGCGCGCGCGAAGACCGACGCTCGCGCAATGTCCCCGATGAACCGGTTCTCTCCGTTGCTGTCAGCGCCCACGCGCAAAGGCAGCGTGTTGGGTTTGATGACCTTGCGGACGATCACCAGAGGGTGAGCCGCGTCGGCCGGTGGGTCCGGCACGCGGGCGGGCTTGGGCAGCGACGCTTCGAGCGTCTCCCCTGTGCCCAGGCGCACTTCGTGGTTGCCGCCGACCTCCTTCACGCCCCGGCGATTCCAGTTCGGTCGCCTTCCGCCAAAGTCGTCGCGGACGCGGACGATGCCGGTGCTCCCCGCGACGACGCGGAACCAGGTCGTCCCGTTGTTCTGGCGCCTTGCCGACACGCGGTGGCCGCCCTCGGCGCGGAGGTTGTCGAACGAGGCTTCGTGCCAGCGCCAGGGCGTCGCCGGAAACAGGCGGAGGACGCCGGGGTCACCTGTGCCTGGGTGGGCGCTCCAGCTCTGGAGCAGCATCTCGTGCACGGCTTGGCTGGCAAGGAAGTTCCCTTCCAGCGTGAACGGCCGATAGGTCATTGCCGAGAAGCCGGCGCTGAGTTGGTCGCCGTTGGCATGGAAGCCGTTGCGCAGGATGAACGCCTTCACGTAGATATCGAGATACCGCAGCGCCGCTTCGGCTTGACCGGCGCGCGCTCGCAGACAACTCATCCACGAGAAGCTGTAGCCGCACCACGCCTTGGTGCCCAGTTCGTCCCACCGCTTCGTCGAGGCGTCGATGATCTGCCGGTCGCGCGGGCTACCGTCGACCGTGATCAGGTTGAACGGATGGATGCCGATGAGGTTGGACAGATGCCGGTGACTCTCGGCCAGGTCCTCGTCGGGGCTGAGCTTGAGGACCCCGTCGGGCCGCGTATGGAAGTCGCCCAATTCCGCTGCCGTCTCAGCCCAGCTTGCCGCCGCGGTGGTGTCGCCAACGGCGCCCCCCATCTCCTCCAGCCCCAGGAACAGCATCTTCAGGCACGCCAGGTCGTAGTTGCTCATTGGCGTGAGCCAGGCGGCTTGGCTGTTGTTGTGAATCTCCGGCGAGGTCGAGAGCGGCAGCTTGAGCCGACCGTCAGCATCGCGCTTCAGTAGCGCCTTCATGCATTCGCCGATCTCCCGGCACCACGGCCAGGCTCGCTCGCGTAGGAACCTGTCGTCGGCTGTGTAGCGCCAGTGCAGGTAGAACAGGTGGCCCAGCCAGGCGCTCATTGTCGGCGACAGGCTGTAGTGCCCCCAGCCGCCCAATGGCTCACCGGCGGCGCTCATCACGCCCGGCACGGCAGCGCCCGCCGTGCCGTAGAACTCCTTCGCGAACCGACGGAACCGCGGCAACCGGTCCCACAAGAACTCCAGGAAACAGCGCCCTTCGTCGAACCGGCCGGCCGCTTGGTACGCGAGGTACGTCATCTGCGTGTTGAGGTCGTTGTGGTAGTCACCCTTCCACGGCGGCAGCCCGCCCGAGTCGGCTGTCCACACGCCCTGCAACGGCATGGGCGGCGCGCCCAGCCGGGAGGCGGCACCGTAGAAGTACTGAACCAGGTATACTCGCGAAGGTTAGGAATACACCGAAGCTATTGCGCAAGTTCGACGCCTCTGCGTGCACAGCAGTGTGTTGGGTGCTCACCACACGCCCCCGGGTGAAGTTCTGCGAACTTCCACTTCGGTGTATTCCTAACCTTCGCGAGTATATACGACTACCTGGGCGAGGAGGGCGTGCGGGAGTACCTGCGCTGCTACTTCGGCCGGATCATGAAGATCGACGACCAACTCGGCCGCCTCCTCAGCGGTCTGGAGGACCGAGGAATCCTGGACGATACGCTCCTTGTTTTCACCGCGGACCATGGCGACCTGTGCGGCGCCCACCGGACGGCCGGCGGCAAAGCGATCTGGGCCTTCTATGACGAGATCGTCCGGGCGCCTCTCTTCCTGCACTGGCCCAAGGGAATCGCGGCAGGTCGTCGCGTGCAGACGATGGTCAACAACGTGGATCTCATGCCGACGCTCCTCGACTACGCCGGGCTGCCCGTCCCCGCCCAGTGCCAGGGCCTCAGCCTACGGCCCTTCGTGGAGGGCACGGAAGACCTCAACCGCCCCGGCTTTTGCGAGGCGACTCACCCTACTGCCGCCGCCGTGCGACGGATGATCTCGACCCACGAGTGGAAGCTCTGGCTGTACTACCAGGGACGCCCCTCGGAGCAGCCCTTCAAGGAAAGCCGCCCCCTGGCGCTATACAACCTGACGGAGGATCCGGGCGAGGAACGCAACCTGGCCGACGACCCGGCTCACGCAAAGGTCCGCCGCGAGTTGCTGGACAGACTCGTTGAGTGGATGAAGCAGACCGACGATCCCTGGTTGGCGCACCTGCCCCGGCTGGTTTGATCCCTACCGCAGTCGCGCCCGACTCGGAGCGAAGCACCATGGCCGATCGCCCAATCAGCGCAATCCTCGGTCTTCTCACCCTCGCCTTCGCCGGCGCAACCGCCGCCGACAACCTCCTCCCGAACGGCGACTTCGAGAACGGCCTCACCAACTGGCAAATTGCCGGTGAGACCGAGCGCGTTGGTCTGGACGCGCAGGCGCCCTACCGCGGCCGCGCCGCTTTGCGAATGGATGCCACGAGTCTCAGCCACGAGGTAGGCGCTGAGTCGGCAGTTGTGCCGATCGAGGCGGGCACCCGATACCGGCTTCGCGTGTGGGTCAAGCAGACGGTCGGGTATGGTGCGTACAAAGCGGTGATCGACTGGCTCGACGCCGCCAACGCGCATCTCAGCTACGCCAACGACTGGACCGGGCACAACTACCCGCTCGTGTATGCGGAGCACGGCGGCGAGTTCGTGGCGCCTCCAGGCGCGGCGAAGGCGCGGTTGCTCATCGCCGTGGCAGGCGGGTCGGCATGCCTGATGGATGACTTCGTGCTGGAGTCGCTGCCGCCGCTTGGGCCGAAGCTCAAGGTGTACGTGTTCTGCGCACAACGGAGCGCGGACGCGACCTTCGCCGTCGAGGCGCGCATTCAGAATGAGGGGGACCAACCCGCCAGGGAGGCCCAGGCCAGTCTTCGCTGCTCGGCTGGGTTGCGTGTCGACGACGCGGTGAAGCCTCTGGCGGATCTTCTCCCCGGCGAGCATCAGAGCGCCGAGTGGGTCGTACGCGGCGAATTGCGCGCTGCCGAGGCGCCACTGACGGTGCGGGTAGTCGCTGCCGGCGCCAAACCGGTAGTCGCCTCGACCCGACCGTTCGTCACCATTGGAGACGGTGCACTGGGAGACGGACAGGGCGTACCGACTCCCCGGCCGGCGGCCGGCAAGGTACTCGTCGGGACGTACTACTTCCCGGTGACGCTGGACTGGGACCGCAGCGACTGGGGCGTGCGGCACGTTGACTACCTCAACCCACTGCTCGGCTACTACGACGAGGCACTGCCGGAGGTGGCGGACTGGCACATCAAGTGGGCGGCCGAGCACGGCATCGATTTCTTCGCCTTTGACTGGTACTACAATGACGGGAGCAAGTACATTCAGGACGCTCTGGAGAAGGGCTTCCTCAAGGCGCGCCACCGGTCACAGATGAAGTTCTGCATAAACTGGTGCAACGAGGGCCAGTGCACCTGGGACCGGCCGCTGAACTTCTCGACGGAGAGCCTCTGCGGGTTCATGACGTACCTCTGCGAGCACTACTTCACGCCTCCCGAGTACCTCCGCGTGGACGGTCGCCCAGTGGTGATGATCATCCGACCCGACCCGATCATCGAGTGGCACGGCGGCCCCGACGGGTCTCGCAGAGCGCTGGACGCCATGCGGGAGGTCGCGCGCAAACACGGACCCCCCGACCTCTACCTGATGTGCATCGGACTTGCGGATCGCAGCCGGCTCTACAAGCGTGCTGGGTACGACGCTATCACCGCCTACGCGCTGGGCTGGGCGGACGCTTCTCGATACCCCAACGGCGACTGCGAGTACGAAGACCTGGTGCCTGAACACGAGCGACTGTCGGCAAAGGCGCTGGAGAACGCGCAAGCGGGCGGGCTCGCGTACATGCCGCCTGTCTGGACCGGCTGGGACGACTACGCCCGCGCCCGTGACCGCTGCCACCGCACGCGGAACAACACCGCCGCGCGCTTCCGGGCGCTGTGCGAGATCGGCAAGCGCTACGTCGACCCGAAGCTCAACATGCTGATCATCGAGGCGTGGAACGAGTGGGGCGAGGGCGGCTTCCTGGAGCCGTCCAAGGAGCGCAGCTTCTCCTTCCTCGACGCCGTGCGCGACGTGTTCACCTCCGCCCGCGGTCTCCATCAGGATACCGTGCCCACACCAGCGCAAGTGGCGTCGTACGACACCCCCGTCACCTTCCAGCAGCTCGACGCCGACTACATCCGCCGCGACCGCGAGGAGCACGGCGTCAAGCCGGTGACGAGCCTCGACTGGCAGTTCGACCGGCCGGCCGACCGCGCTGGGTGGTTCCGCACCCCTCAACTAACCATCCTGCCCGCCGATGCCGGCTGCCTGAAGCTGCGCTCGACGGGCGCCGACCCCGCTCTGCTCGGACCGGCCTTGATGGATATCCCGACGGGCCGATATGCAGCGGTGGAGCTCCGGATGGCAGTCGACCGCGGCACGGCAGGCCAGCTCTTCTGGCTGACGGAGGGACCGCCGACGTTCTCCGAGCAGGCGTCGCGCGCGTTCCCACTCATCGCCGATGGCGCGTTCCACGTCTACCGCCTGCCGGTTGCGGAGAACGCTCAGTGGGCGGGCACAATCCACCAACTCCGCCTCGACCCGACGGACGCGGAAGGCGCCTCGATCGCCGTTGCCTACCTCCGCGGCCTCGCCGCGGCCCCGTAGGGTCAAGTCGGCGCCTCGCCCCTCGACGGCCACGGAGGCGGAGCAGATAGGCGTGAGAGCTACTGTGAGACCCGACGCGTTCGATCACATCGCCGAGGGACAGGGCGCCATCGGCAGGCAGGGCGTGCCCCGAAGCGAGGCCGGCAGCCCACGCTTCACGGCCACTCGCGCAACGTCTCCACCCCGTCGTCGGTGAATCGGTGCACTGGTTCATAGCCGAGTGCGAACCTGGCCGCGCTGGTGTCGCAGTAACACTCGGGGTTATCGGACAGCAGCGGATAGACGCCGAACGGGACACTCTCTGCTTCTGCGGCCACGGCGAACCCGTTGGCGATGTCCACGAAGGTCACCAGGGCGTTGCCGTCTCGCGGGCTGTGCTGGCGGCGCTTCGCCTCTTGGTTGGTGTGATCGGCCGGTTGCCCGATGCGCCAGCAGAGAACGGACAGCCCGTGCTCGCGGGCGTAGAGCTCGCCCAGCACCTCGCCGCAGTACTTGGTGGCTCCGTACAGCAGGTTCGGGCAGGCGGGGTCATTCTGGGCCACGTATCGGTTGAGTGGGTAGCCCCAGATCGTCATGATGCTGCTGGCGATCACGACGCGCTGGACTTCGGCGCGCCGCGCGGCTTCCAGGACGTGGTACGTGCCTTTCACGTTCACATCGAGTTGGGCTTCGGCGAACTCGTCCGGCCGCTCCCGGAACTCCCGCTGCGAGGCGATGGCCAGGTGCATGACGACGTTGACTCCGTCCATCAGCGGGAGGACTTCGTCCAGCCTCGTGAGGTCGGCGACATGGCTGTCCGGTTCGTCTTCGGTCGGGCGCACGTCGACTGCCCGGAAGTCGAACCGCTCACGCAGCAGCGGCCGGAGGCGAGAACCCAAGTACCCGGCGGCGCCGGTCATCAGCACTTTCGTCAGGGCGTGGTTCACTGATCCCGGTTTCACCGCCACAGCACCTTCGCCCGAAGTCCCTTGGTGAACTGGCACGCGCGGCTCATGCTCTCGGGGTCTTCGAGGTGGTATTGGAGGACGAGGTCCCCGGCGTACCCACTCTCCCGTAAGCCCTTCATGAATGCCTCGTAGTCGATCGTGTCCCCCGCCGATCCCGGCTCGCCGCGGTGACTCCCCGAGATGTGCACGTCTGACAGCAACCCCTCCAACGCCACTGCGGCAATATACAAGTCGGCGTTGTCGTTATTCAGGTGGTAGGTGTCCGCGGTGAGCTGGAGGCGCGGGTCGACTTCGTCGATGAAGGCGATGCCCTCGCGGTAGTTGTCGAGCGCGCACCCCTTCTCGAACTCCAGCCCAATCACGCAGTTCTCGGCATCGGCGATCGGGATCATGCGCTCCAGGTTTTCCCGGAGCGTTTCGCGCGCCGCCTCGACCGACACCCCGGCCGGCAAGTTCGGCCAGATGCTCACGACGCTGGCGCCCAGCTTGTCGGCCACGAACAGCACTACGTCCAGCCACTCCTGCATCTCCTGTTGCTTGCCGGGCGTGGTGCACTCGTTCTTACCGAAGGTGAGCGTGTTGACCCGCAAGCCGCAATCGCCCAGCAACTCGACAGCCTCGTCGACGTCGGCTTCCTTCTCCGCATTCATGAACGGCTCGCGGACAGGCAGGTTGAGACCCTCGTATCCGGCTTCGGCGACCCTCCGGATGATGTCGGCACGCGGGAATCTGCCCAGGGTGCCGGAGTACGGGTCGTAGGTGACGAGCATGGCGCCAACTCCTCTCTTGCCCCCGAGAGCGGCACTGGCGCGGGCTCCCGGGTACGCTCTAACACGATAGCGAATGGCGAGCGTTCTGACAATGGCAGCACACCACCTTCGCGTCGCCACAGTCGCCAACTGACGGCGGCCGGGCTACCATAACTCCGCCATGGCGCTTCCGCCAGCAAACCAGTTGGTCCGTTACGCCTCGCCAGAGGGGGGGAGTTGAGCGGCTTTCGCAGAGCCCTGATCCTGCTTCCAGCGTTGATTGCGGCGGTGTTCGTCGTCTCAGCAGCAGCGATCGCCTGGAGCGGGCTGCGCGACGAAATCCGCCCGGCAGACGTTGCTCTCGTCTTGGGCAGCAAAGTCGAGGCCAACGGTCGCCCTTCGGCCCGGCTGCGCGCTCGCCTGGACAAGGCGCTCGAACTGCGCCAGCGCGGGCTGTGCCTCCGCCTGATCGTCAGCGGCGGCACTGGCCGGGAGGGGTTCGACGAGGCGAGGGTGATGAAGCAGTACCTCGTGGGCAAAGGGGTTCCGAGGGAAGCCGTCTTCGTCGACAGCGCCGGAAGCAACACATACCTCTCGGCAAGGAACGCCGCCCGGCTGATGGACAAGCACCACTGGCGCAGCGCCGTGGTGGTGTCGCAGTACTTCCACTTGGCGCGGGCGGCACTGGCAGTGAGGCGGTTTGGCGTGTCACCCGGGTACCACGCGCATGCAGACTTCTTCGAGTGGCGGGATATCTACTCGACGGCGAGGGAAGTGGTGGGGTACTGCGCGTACCTCGGCCGCACCTACCGGCGGTGAGGACGTTCACCGGGTCGGGGCAATGCTACCACGGACTCCCGGCGAGCCCTTCCGCCGTCTCCGGCACCACGAAGATTGCCCGGGACAGGCGGCCGGCCGGTTTGCCTTCCCCGGCGTCCAGCAGGCGGATGGCGTACTCGCCCGCCCGGGGGAAGCCGACGGCGAAGTTCGGGATTGGTCCGTCCCACGTTGGCCGGTCCTTCTCGAACAGCAGCGTTCCGTCGGGTCCTCTCACTTCCACGCGCAGGTAGCCGCCGCCGGACCAACGCTCGCGCTGGAAGTAGACGGTGTGCCGCTTGCCGGCCTGGGCTTCGGGGATGGTCACCGTCCACTCGCCGCCGCGGGGCGCCTCCTGGGTCCACCATTCCAGCCCGGGGTACTTGCTCTGCGTGGGGTTCCAGAAGCCGGTCTGCTCCACGCCGTAGGCGGCCAGTGGTTTGGATACGTCGATGACGTATGGTGCGTACCTCCCCACAATGAGGCGCGTCAGGTCGTCGGTTTGGGCGCGCTCGTCGGCGGCTCGGCGACTGCCCCGGAGGAGTGTCAGACCGACCTCGGCCTGGTGTTGGTGGTAGCGCTGCAGCAGCGCACGCGTAACGCGCGCGTCGGCCGCCACGAGGATTACCGCCCCCGTGTCCAGTTCGGGCAACGTCAGCCCCGTAGTTCCGTTGCCGGGAGCTACGGTCAAGGGGGTGAATGCGCCGTCGTCCACCTTGCCGGCGTAGCCCGCCTTCAGCCAGGGAATCGCCGGCAGCCGGATCTCCACCTCGCGCTTCGGGTGGTGAGCGAAATCGCTTGGCAGGGGTTCGTAGTCGTCGTTGACCACCACAAGCAGCAGCGCGTCGCCACCGCAGATCAGTGTCTTCACCCACACCTGCTCGTCGGTGCACGTCGCGAGCGCGGTCGGGTGCGCCTGCAGGATCAACGGCGAAACGAGGGCGAACCGGCGATACACCTGCCCGACCGCGTCGAGCACATCAGCGTAGTTCGGGGCACCGTAGAAGTCGGCGAAGTCGGACTTCTCGTCGAACCACTCCCAACCGGAGAACCCACGAGCGCCCGCGCCCAGCGCGTAGAGGTACTGGATGATCACCTCCCGGGCGAACGGCGGTCGGCGGAACTTCATCTCGACCTTATGCCGGTCTTCGAAGTCCACCTGGGGGATGGCCTCCACGCGGCGCGGCCCGGCAGCTTTGCGGCACGTCTCGGTTACTTCTCGCACCCAAGCCAGCGGCATGCCAATGGTGAGCGGGTAGCAGTCGGGCGCCACGATGTCGGGGAGTTGCGCGTAGACGTAGTAGTTCGCCGGCTTGTAGGTAAGATCCAGCGTCACCTGCACCGGCTTGGCCGGGTCCGCCTCGGCGCACTGCTGCGTGTGCCGAACGATATCGGGTCCGTGGAACCCTATGCGCATGGCGGCGGGCCACTCGTCGGCGCTGTAGTCCCAACAGTCCGGCTCGTCGTGGAGCACGTAGGTGTGGACCGCAGGATGGCCGCGCACCTCGGGCGCGGGTGGGTCGGCGTTGACGTGGAAGGCGCTGCGTTGGCCGAAGGCGGCGTAGCGGTCCAGCGGCTCCCGGTCCAACGGCCGGAAGTGCGCAGCGCAGTTGATCCCGAGCTTCAGGTTCCGCTCCAGGTCGCCCGCCCCGTACATGCCCAGCCGCAGGAACTCGTCCAGCGTGCGCAGCGTGCACGCCACCGCCTCGCCGTTGGCAGCCACGAGCTTGTAGGTGTGAAACGAACCGGGCCGCAGCGCGACGGGCGGCGTCAGCGTCACCGGGCAGGCGCCACAGAAGAACCCGGACGCGAGAATCCGGGCCCGCTTGGTGACGTCGACGCCGTCGAGGAGCACCTTCGTCACGCGCGTCGCTTCGGGGCCAAGCTGCTCGGCGACAAGGAAGACTTCCTTGCCTGCGTTCTGCCACGCCACCGTCTCAATGCGGAACGAGGGCGGCTTCGCAGGCACGATGGCCTTCAGCGGCTTCCCGTCTGCCTCCAGCGTCAAAGCAGCGTCCGCCTTCAGCGGATACCGCAGCCGCACGCTGATCTCGGCGAAGCCCTTCGCCGGCACCGGGTCGGGCCACGTCCGCCACCAGATCACTTCGTGCTTCTCGTTGGTCCGCAGGTGCTCCAGCGCGACGCCATTGAGTGCCGTCGCGTCGACGCGCGCCGGAGCGGCGCCGTCGTTGTGGACGTAGACCTTGAGCGTCCCCGCGCGCCGGTCCGTCTGGGCGAAGTCGGCCAGCCCGGGGGCGCCTTCCGTCCACGAATACTTGCCGCCGACGTCGACGTGGAAGTAGGCGCAATCGACTTCGACTGCGGCGTGCGCGGGGATGAGCGCGGCGTGCAGCACGACTGCTGCTGAGAGCAACTGAAGGGAAAGCATGGGGCAGCTCCTAACGCTGAGTGGTCTGGGGAAGTGTATCCCAAGTGCCGCTGCGGACAAACGCACCACGCTCAGCGCTGGCCGACTGCGGGCCGCTACCATGCCCAGCCCCGGGGCAGGAAAACGCGGCCGTGAGGCGAAGTACCGACAGCGCCCTCTACCCCGCGCCTTCGCCTGTGGAGCCTCACATGAACGTCACCTCTCGCCCCCGCCGGACATGGGTCCTCATCACAACGGCGTTGTCCCTCGCCTCCTGCCTCGCCCAACCGCCCGCCTCCCAGACCAAGCAGTCCGACTGGTGCGAGATTTCCACCCCCAAGGCCGCGTTAGTCGGCGACACGGTGCAGGTGCGCGTCAAGCGCACCGGGCGCGAGGGCAAGGTGTTCCTGACCTGCGACCTCAAGACCCAGGACCACGAGATGATCAAGTGGGGCGGGCCGCCGAAGCCGGTGGAGGCGGGCGGCGAGGCGAGTTGGGCGCTGCAGGTGCTCGATGTGCCCAACCTCAAGTCCGCGTACGCGCTGGTCATCGCGACGCGGAACGAGACCGACGACTGGCAGAAGGCAATTGCCCAAGCGAGCAGCGCGCCCATTGAGATTGCCGGCCGGTCGCCGCTGGTCGATCTCACCTACAAGAAGAGCTGGCTCTGGGTCGACGCCTCCAACGACGGGAAGCCGCTGGTGTCGGGCGACACGTGGGAAGTGCCGGTGGAGTACTACCTCGATCCCGCCGACCACTACCAGAAGACGACGCTCAGCATCTGGGGCACGGGACCGTGGATTGACACCCCCGACGGCAAGTACACAAAGGAGCGCGGGCACATCGGCTATCCGGGATTGGGCGGGCGCGTCGACCTGACGGAGCCGGGGCGGGGGCGGCAGGTGTTCAAGTGGACGGTGCCGCAAGACCTGGAGTTGGTGCGCAGGAGCAACCGCATTCTGCTCATCGCCACCTTCCGCGACGCAGCCGGGCAGCAGTGGCCGTGGGAGCATCGCGCGAACACGAGCTTCATGCGCAAGCGCGGGTTCTTCGAAATCGAGACGGGCGTGCCGGGGAACCTGTTCGCCTACGACCAGCCGGTGCGGGTGGGCATTCGGCTGAAGAACGTGGGGGCGGGCGCCAGCAGCGATCAGACGGGTCAGACGAGTCCGACAGGTCAGACCGGTCAGACAAAGACGCTCCGCTACACCATCCACGACACGACGGGCGCTCTGGTGGACAAAGGCGAGAAGGAGTTCGCCGTCCAGCACGCCGGCCAGCAGGTGTGGATCGAGCCCAAGCTGAAGCGCCGAGGCGTCTTTCTGCTGGAAGTGGAAGTGCCCGGTTGGGAGAAACGATTGACGACCGTGGCACGAATCCCTGACCTGAAGGCGATCACCAAGGGGCAGCCCACGCGCTTCGGCATGACCAACCACTGGGAGGCGCCGCCCGCCGAGGTGTGGGCGATTGCGCAGCGGCTGGGGCTGAGCACCTGTCGCCGCTTCACCAACTGGTACCGGCTCAATCCGGGTCCGGGTGTGTACAAGCTGGACGACCTGGCCACGGAACTGGATACCGCGGCCAAGTACGGCGTGACGGAGTGGGTCTGCCTCGTCGATCCGCCGCCGTTCGCGTTTCCCGGCAAACCGGAAGCAACCAGCTACCGAGCGTTTGACTTCGTGGAAGACGCCTGGCGCGACTTCGTGAAGACGGCGACCACGCGGCTGAAAGGCAAGCTCTACGGCTGGGAGTGGCTCAACGAGATCACCCCCGGCGGCTGTGCAGACCCCGTGGGTACCTACGTCAACATGTGCAAGATCGGGACGGAGACGGCGAAGGCGGCTGACTCAAAGATCGTCACCATCCTGGCCGGCGGGTTGTACCCTCGCGCCTTCCGCAACCAAGTACTGACGGCCGGTATCGGGAAGTACGTGGACGCGCTGCCGGTCCACTACCAGAACGGCGATGGCATCAACGAAGCGCGGCAGGACCTCGACGCCGTCGGCAACAAGCACGTCGCCGTCTGGGAAGACGAGTCGGCCAAGGGTGTCAACGCCTGGGGCATGCCGCCGCTGGAAGAACTGCAGAACACGACCCAGTGCGAGTGGGTGTTGCGCCAGTGGACCGACGAGCTGGCAGCGGGCTGCGAGAAGCTCACCTACTTCGGCGGGCCCGGCGACGCAGCAGGCTCGTGGGACTACCTGCTGGACGACCTCAGTCCGCGGCCGGTCGCCGCGACGTTGGCTGTGCTCACCAGCAAGCTGCAGGGAGCGACGCCGCTGGGTGTGTTCCTGTTGGGCGAGGGTGGGCTGTTCCACCTGTTCGAGCGAAGCGGCAAGCCGGTGCTGGTTGCCGCTACGTACGAGCAGGAAGGGGAACCCGTCAGCCTGAACGTCGGCGCAGACAAACTGACCGTCACCGACTACCAGGGCAACGAGACACCGCTTCCCGCACCAGGCGGCGCAGCGCAGCTCCGGCTGAGCACGTTGCCGGTGTTTGTCGAGGGGAGGGACCTCGACGCGATGAAAGCCCAAGTCGTGCCCGAGATCCAGGTCGCCCGAGTCGGCTCAGGCACTTCGGCCAACGTGACGCAGTCGCGTCGACTCACACCGCGGGTGAGCGTGTTGCAGGGCGTGGCCGGGAAGCTGTCCGTTCGCCTGCGCAATCTCTACGACCGGACGCTGTCCGGCAGCGTGACCCTTGCGCTGCCACTGGGGTGGCCGACGGCGAAGCCGCTCACGTTCTCCCTCGACAAGGGCAAGGAAGAGGTCCGCGAACTCAGCCTGCCGGTACCCAAGTCCGTCGAGCCGAAAGACTACCCGCTCCGGCTGACATTCGCCCTCCAGAACTCGGCCGCTCGTGCGCTGCCTTTGGTCGAGAAGGTTGCGGTGGTGTCCGTGATCTCACCCGACATGCTGGGGAACCTCCTTCCCAACGGCGACTTCGAGACGCCCGACGCAGCAAGCACCGGCCCCGAGGGCTGGGCGGTCAACGGCACAACCAGGAAGTGGGCCAGCTCCGAAGGCTTGGGCGACGGGCTTGGCAAGCACGTGTTCCGGTTCGAGAACTCGCCGGACTGGGAGCACTGCAACCGGACCATCCCACTCCGCGGCGGGCAGACGTACCTGTACACCGCGTGGGTCCGCAATGAGAACATGGACGCCGGCTCCAACATGACGCAGCGCCTTGCAGACGGCAAAGAGATCCGGCTGTACGACACCCAAGTCATGCGCTGCGGCGGCAACAACCCGTACTGGCAGGTATACTCGCGAAGGTTAGGAATACACCGAAGCTATTGCACAAGTTCGACGCCTCTGCGTGCACAGCAGTGTGTTGGGTGCTGACCACACGCCCCCGGGTGAAGTTCTGCGAACTTCCACTTCGGTGTATTCCTAACCTTCGCGAGTATAGCACCATCGCCACTCCGGCCACGGTGAGTCCAATGGTGATCACCGCCCGCGGCCCAAACCGGGACGCCAATGTCCCGCCGATCACTGCCAGGGCAAGGTAGCCGACCAAGTTGGCCGACGCCAACGCCCCGGCCTGCGTGTTGTCCATCCCCAACCCCACCTGCATGGCCGGCAGCACCAGGCTGTAGCCGAACCGCGCCAGACCCAGCGCGCCAAACACGACCAGCGTGCCGGTGGCGAGGACAACCCAACCGAAGTGCAGGGAACGGGGGACGGCCGGCGTCATCTGCATCGTCCTCACCCGGTCGCCGCCGAGCCCGCGGCCTTGCCCGCCCACCACGGACAGAGGCTGCGTTGCGGGCAGTCCTTGCAGCCGTGACCTTTCGAGAGCCACGGCAGCAGAATGTAGGCGTCCAGTACGAAGATGCCGAGAAGCACCGCCATGCTGGGTGCAAAGGACCTGACCATGGCCACTACCGCGAAGACGACGGGCACGAACCACAGCGGAGCGATGACCGGGATGTGCCGCCGGAACTTGCGGGTGAAGTCGGAGTAGTCACCTTTGGGCCGGTACTTGGCCGAGAGGACGCCATAGCCGCACGGGCACGACCGCTGTCCGTGGCTGGGGCAGTGTGGGCAGAGAAACAGAATGATCCAGAACGATCCGGCGACGCCGTACAGCACGAAGCCGGCCGCTGCAAACCAGCTCGTCGCAGACGAACCCAAAGTCAAGACGAGAATCGCCGCGCCCAGCAACAGCATGACGGCGTACGGGATGTTCTCGAGCACGGTGTGGAACGTCGAGTACTCAATGGTGCACTCTTCCTTGAGGGCGGTGCCCTTGAGAGTGTTCATGGGTCTTCAGTCTCCTTTTCGACGGAGCGTCAGAACTGCACTACTGCGCCCGTCTTCCGGCTCTCGATGGCCGCAGCGCTCATCCGCGCCGACCACAGGCCGTCGGCTGCCCCGGCGTTCCGTGGCGGCTCGCCGCTGAGCACGCACTGGGCGAAGTGATCGACGGCGGCCAACCAGCCTTTGTCGACCATGTAGTTCCAGTGCGGGCTGCGGTTGCCGACGTAGTCTTTGCGTTCGGCGGCATCGGGCAGCGGATCGCCGTTGGCTTGCGCGCGGTTGCGCTGCTCCCAGCCCAGGCGGCGGAGCGCGGAGAGGGCGTTGGCGCCTTCCTTCTCCAGCAGGTACTTGTGGGTAAACTCGCGGTCGGGGTGGGAGTGGTCGGCATAGCGGTAGACCGGCTCGGCGTCTGCGTAGCCGTAGGTGCGCAGCTCCACGAACTCCTCGACCGTCACCGCGCCCAGATTCGACACGATCTCGACGCGCTCCTTGGGCAGATCCATGGTCACGTAGCCGGAGCTCATGATCGAGCAGACGCAGCCGGACTTCATCTTCAGCACGAAGACTTCGTCGTCCGGGCGCGACTCGAGGCAGTAGAGGTGCTCCGGATCGGAGTCGCTGAACCACCGGCACAAGTCGAAGATGTGGCAGACCTCGTGGATCACGCGGACGCCCGGCGGGTAGTTCTTCCCCCAGCTCCAGTACTCGTCACTGATGCGGTAGTGCAGGTTCTTCGCCCCACCGTCGGCGCAGAGCAACTCCTTCGCCTTGGTGTACGCCGGAGCCATCCGTCGGTTGAAGCCGACCGCGACGAACTTACCCGACGCCTGCTGCGCCGCACCCACCGCCTCCACCTCCTGCGGCGTGTTGGCCAGTGGTTTCTCGACGTAACCGTGTTTGCCCGCGTTGAGCGCCTCAATGGGCAACGGCGCCTGCATGTCTTCCCGGGTGGCGACGACGACTGCGGCGATCTCCGGGTCAGCAAGCAGGGCGCAGTAGTCCGTCTCCGCTTGCGGCACGGCGTACTTCGCCTGCATCTGTTGCAGCACGTCCTCGCGCAGGTCGCAGAGGGTCCTGAGCTTCACATGTGGCGCCCGGGTCAGGTTGGGCAAATGCTGCGACTGGGCGATGCCGCCGGCACCGATGATTCCGAAGGTTGCTTGGTTCATGGGCGAATCTCCAAAGGGAAAACGTAGGGGCAGACCCGCGTGTCTGCCCCGGCTGCCCTGCCCCGGCCAGGCGGGCACGCAGGCACCGCCCCTACGGTCCGCGTTCTTGAGCGGAGCTACTCGGCCGGCACCGGTGCCAGGACTAGGCCAACGTCGTCCGCGAATGCGGCCCCGCTGCCGCCCTTCACCACGAACACCGTGGCGGTGGTGTTCGTCGCTCCCGTGGTGAAGTTCACCTCGATGTGCTCCCATGTCCGGCCGTCGCTCTCGATCGAGGTTTCCGAGCCTGCGTGACCTCTCACGCCGAGCCGAATGGCTCCCGCGTCCTTTGCCTTCAGCCAGCCGGCGACAACATACCGCGTGTTCGGCGCCAGCCCCGCGACAACCTGCTCAATGCCATCATCGTCTGGGCCACTGAGGCAGACGGCTTGGCCGATGAACGAGTCGCGCTCATCCTGGTTTTCGGTGATGCCGCTCTGACCGCGGATGAGCTTTGCCGTCCCGGCCTCAATTCTCGCCCAACCTGCGATTTCTCCCTTCGGCGACGGCCAGTCGAGGGAACCGTTGACAACTCGATTGCGGTAGGGCGTCTCAGACAGTCGATACTCCGGGTTGGGCGGATTGCCGAAGTCGTGGCCGGTGGTCCACTGCGGCGTGCCCGCCTGGTAGGCGCCGAGGTCAGGACCAGCGCCGGCAAACCCGTCGGTGATGCCGGGCACGACTGCGCCCGCCGCGAGCCCGGGACGCGTTTCCGCGGAGAAGCTGTCCCTGTTGAGCTTCTCCGGCGGAATGCGCTCTTCGTTGTTGGCCAGAAACAGATCGGGGTGCGGCGCGATCTTGCCGCCCAGTAGGTTGTTCTGCACGCGGTCGCCGAACATCCGGTCACTCTTCCAGCGGCCCCAGTTGCCCAGGTTGCCCATGACGGTGTTGTTGTACACCAAGTTGTACTGCGACGGCTTGTTGAGCCGGATCTCCTCGCCGTTGGTGTTCCAGACCACGTTGTGGTGGACCAGGTAGTTGGAGGTGAAGTTGTCCAGGTAGAGGCCGCAGCGAGTGCCCGGCGCCAGGTTGTCGTGGCAGTGGTTGTAGCGGATCTCCGTGCCGCCGCCATCGTTGGCGCACGTGTACAAAAAGCCCAGGTCGTGGCAAATCCGCCCGGCGTTGTAGACGTGGTTGTACTGAACCAAGTGCGCCTGGCCGCTGACTTGGATGCAGTCGCGGCCCGTGTCGTGGATCGTGCTGTGGCTGAGCATGTTCGCCGTCCCGGCGATCTTCACGGGCGTGCCGTAGCAGCCGAAGTAGTCGAGATCGTGGAGCCAGCAGTTGATGACGGCGTTGTGGTCGCCGCCCAACAGGATGCCATCACCCACCGAGCAGGCGAGCTCGCTGTCGCGGATGACATTGCCCGTGCCCGAAACGGTGATCCCCGTCGGCTCGCCCAAGCCGTAACTCGTGTCGCCGCCGCGGGTGTGGGACACGTACGTTGCGCGGACTCCCTGCACCACGCAATGCCGGGCGTTCCGCAGGTCGAGGGTCGCCGCGTGGACGTTGATCCCAACCACTTGGACATGCGCACGTCCCTGCAAGTCGAAGGCCAACAGGCGGCGTTTCGCAGTGACAGCGTGCGTGTTGGGGTCGGCCCCCTCCGGCGGCCAGAGGTACAGCGTCTTCGTCGGCGGGTCGAAGAACCACTCGCCGGGCGCGTCGAGGAGTGCCAGCTTTCCGACCAGATAGAACTCGCCACCTTCGCCGGGGTTGTGGAACCGCAGCACATGCTCCGGCAACGCGAACAGCAGCTTCTTCTGCGCCGCGTCGTACCCCGTAACTGTGGCCGACCAACTGGTCCACTTGGAGTGGCACAGCGCCCACACCGCTGCTCCGATCCAGTCGCCGTCCGGCAACGCCTTGCAGACCAGACCCGCCTCGTCGCCGCCGTCAATCTTCGCCCCTTCCGGATCGAGCAGCTCGTCGTTCGTCTTGTTCGGCCAGCGCGCCTCCGGCAGCCTCTTCCCGTCGAAGAAGACCTGGTTGTTCTTGCCCAAGTCCCAGTTTAGTTGCGCCCTCCAGACGGCGCCTTGGTGCTTCGCCCAGCCCGTCACCGCCTCCGCACCGCTGACGGTCACCGTCTCGCCTTCCGCTGCGCGAAAGGTGATTGGCTTGTCCGGCTCGCCGGAAGCCGCCGGCGTCACCGTCTCGTGGTAGGTGCCGCCGCGGACAATGCAGGTGTCGCCAGCCTTCATCAGCGAAGCTGCTTTCTGAATCGTGGCAAAGGGCGCTGCTTGAGTGCCGGAGTTTTCGTCGCTCCCGGCTGGCGAGACGTAGACTTCGGCGCCCGCGGCGCAGGCAGTCAGCAGCAGGGCGGTCATCACGAGAGGGCCCTTCTTCACGTCGGTTTCCCTATGCCTTTCGAGTGGACGCGGGAACCACGGTCTGTCCGCGCGCAGTCAACGGTGGGATCACCGGCCCACCTTCCCGGGTTGGGGCGCTCCGTTGCAGTGGACGTCGCGCTCAATTGTACAGGTCGTTCCCCGGGAACGCAATTCGCCGGCACCCGCCGGGCGCACCGCCCGTTCCCCCTATCGCCGTGTGCCCTTGTTCCCCCCAGGGCGACACCCTCGGCGACTCACGCGCTCCTTCACGGTCGCGGCTCGGCGCCCGTCCGTACCGCGGGCATCCTGCCCGCCTCCCCCACCTCAACGTCGTCCACATAGCACACGCATTCCTGCTGCCCATTCGGCACGAAGCCTACCCAGTCGAGACGGGTGAAGCCCGGCTCGCAAGGCAGGTCTGCAAACGTGCGAGGGTCCGCGTCTCGCACGGACACGGTCAGGTCAAACGTGCCGGTCGCCTCGTCGCCGAGGGCACAGCGGACCTCAAACCTCACCCACTTGCCGGTCGGGATGGTCAGCAGCTCCTTGCCATCCAGCTCGACCTTGCCGCCGGGCGAAATCTGCACGCTGGGGCCGCGGCTGTACTTGCCGCCGTCGTACTGTCGCCATTGGCAGCAGAGCTGCGTGGCGGCATCGACGAACACGCTGAACCAGCCGAGCACGCGCCCCTCGGTGAAACTGAGCCGGTAGAATACATGCGGGTTGTACGCCGCCTTCTGACCGGGACCGTCGATGAACTTCAGGCTTTGCTTGCCGGAGGCGGCTTGCTCGTCGCTGACGCGGGCGGTGTTTGGTTCGTTCTCCTCAGTCGTCGTCGCGCCCGGGGCGCGCTCGCCGACGGCGACGGACTCGAAGTCTTCCCGCAGCGGCTTGGGCGGCCCGGCAAACGCGGCGACGGCGCCAATGAGGTCGGTCGCGCCCGGGGCAAAGGACTTGGCGCGCACGGTGGCGGCAGCGGTCAGGACGAGGGGCTTGGCGTAGAGCGGCGATCTCCCTGTGGGTTCAGAGCCGTCTATGGTGTAGTGGATCTGCGCGGCGGCGGCATCGGCGGTGATCGTCACGGTCAGCGGCTGCCGGACCGTGCCCTGTTCGGGAGTGATGCGAGTGGTCAGCCGCTTGCCGAGGAGCCGCGAACGGTACGGCTCCTCAAGCCCGACTTCGTCCAATGACACCGGCGGCTTGATGCCCAACTTCAGTGCCGGCGACTGGGGCTGAAGGCGGTAATCACCGTTAGCCGGATCGACGAACAGCGGGTCGGCGGCGAGGCTGTGTTTCTCGATGCCGAGCTTCTGCTGGCTCTCCAAGTGCTGCGCACCCCAGTCCGGGTCGGCGGCGCACCAGTAGAGGTTGTAGTCGGCGTCGGCGTCGTGCAGCCGGGGCGCGGGGGTGCCGCCCCGGGCGGCGCCTTCGTAGAGAACGGTCTGCCCGGCCTGCCGCGAGTAGAACACGTTTCGTTGGATCACCGAGCCCTTGAGCGTGCCGTAGGGGAACACGAGATAGCCACGCTGCCGGGCGTCTGGCCGCAGGTCCACCACGAAGTTGTTGACGAGGTCGTTGTCGCCCTTGCTGATGATGCCCTCGGCAGCCCCGCGGGTGCGCGCCAACAGGTTGCCCTCGAACAGCGTGCCGTTCTGGTCGTCGTCGTTACGCAGCACCGCGTTCATGTACTTGCCGTCGCAGTCGTGGCAGTAGTTCTCGCGGATTACGTTGCCGCCGCCGGCGCCCGACACATAGATGCAGTTGCCATCGCCGGTGACCTGCATGGCGTTGTGAATGTCGTTTCGCTCGACCACGTTGTTGCGGCCGTGCAGCCATTTCTCTCGCTCCTGCCAACTCAGCCGCGGCATGCCCTTGGCGGGGTCGAGACCGGTCTCCGTCCAGCGCACGGTGCGCGAGCATTCACCGGCGCCTTTCGGGTCCCAACTGATGCGCCCGGTCACGCAGAGGCCCGTGTAGGGAATGTGGTGAGTGTGGTTGTGGGCGATTCGGTTCTCGCCGCTCTGCCAGACGAACAACGCCGGCGAGCCCCAGTACAGCTCGCCGGTGTCGTGAAGGTAGTTGTTGCTGACCTCGTTCTCCCGGTTCACGTCCTTGGTGCCGGGTCCGTAGCCGCACAGCAGAATGCCGACCCCGCCGAGGTGCTCCAGGTGGTTGCCGACGAGGCGGTTTTTTCGGCAGTGCAAGTCGAGCCGGATGCCGGTGTGACCCGAGTTCACGAAGTGGCAGTCTTCGACGACGCAGTTCTCGGCACCGCGCAACCGCAGCAGCGCCGTGGGGCTGTCGAATCGCTCCCAGTCGTGCTGGAGGCCCCAGCCCGTGCCGCCGTGCCACGACAGCCGGTCGCCCTGGGTGAAGGTCAGCCCGCGGAAGGAGAGGTCCTTCACCGGCGTATCGGTGGGACCGGCGTAGTCGATCTTGCCCTCGACGCGGATCAACTCGGTCAGCACCGGCACGATAATCTCGTCGCTGGGTCGGTCGCCCTCCGGCCACAAGTAGAGCTTGGCATTCTCCGCATCCAGCACCCACTCGCCTGGCTGGTCCAACACTTCGAGCACGTTCTCCACAAACGCCGTCGGCCGGTCGGTGAGGCCGTTCTTGCCAAGCGAATACGTCCCCGGCACCGTCGTCATCGCGACGGCGTTCGCCTCGTCGACCGACGCCAGCGGCAGGATGTTGCTGATCCAGTAATAGGACGGGATGATCGCCAGCTCCGCCTCCTGCAGGTCGGGCCAGTTCCGGAGGGCGCCTTCCGGAAAATGCACCGTCCGTCGGTCATCGGGCGTGCCGCGGACGATGGCTTGGGTCTGGTTGAAGCCTTTGCCGCGTGCCCGCGGCAGCCGCCGACCGCCCTCGTACAACGTGAAGAACCGCCACCCTCGGTCGAACTGGGTCGCCACCGTCGCTGCCGGTGCCTGGTTCGCCTTCAGGTCGCGCACAAAGGAAACGTCGGCAACCCACACGTCGCCCCGAGCGGCCTCCGGCAAGCCCGCCAGTGCGCGGTCCGCCTTCGTCCACTTCGTCACCGGCACCCCACCGCTGACTACCGGCCTCTCGCCCGGGAAGGCCGCGTAAGCCACCCCACCATCCTCGATGCCGAAGACCACCGTGTCTACGAGCCGGTACGTGCCGCCGCGCAGCAGCACGGCGACCGGCTCCGCCGGGTTGGCGCGCCTCAACTCGCGGGCCGCGTCGCGAGCATGGGTGAGCGTCGCGAAGGGTCTGTCCTTCGTGCCAGGATTGGCGTCGTCGCCTGCCGGCGACACAAGGAGGTCGGCGGCTTGCAGCGGCAGGCAAGCGAACAGAAGTGCCAAGGCGAGCACGAGGGAGAGGGCGTTCATGGGCTGTATCCTCAATCGCGGGCCCCCGAGAGGGCCGGGTAGTCGTCGTGCTGGTAGCGTTGGTCGCGCTGACGACCGAGCGCCCAGAGAGCGGGTCCAGCAGCAACACCACGCGCTTGGACCGCCTGTTGCACTACTCGACCACGGTCAACATTCGCGGCGAGAGCTACCGCCTCAAAGACCGCCGAAAGGCCGGTCTCCTAGGCACCCCCGAAAGGAGCAAGAACGCCTAATTAACCACGCCGGGTGGGGATTTCTATCCCGGCGATTTGGGGATTTTAACTCCGGCGTTGACAGGAGAGGCGATCCCGCCCCGGCCGCACCAGGGCGCGTCGCAGCTTATCCAGCCACGTCCAGGCCGTACGGGAACTGCCCAAGCCCAGGACGCGTTGGCGCCCCAAC
>PEVN01000358.1 GCA_002779825.1 Armatimonadetes bacterium CG06_land_8_20_14_3_00_66_21
GCCTCGCCAGCTTCCCCACAGGCTCCGCCAAGTGGCAGCTATTCAGCCACTTGCCCCCCACCACCCCGCGCAAGAAACGCCAGAGCGTTGACGAAGGCGACGGAGAGGGCGAGCCGACAGCGCCGACGAGTTGAGACTGGACGCGGACGGCGAGCGCGAGTACTGTCGTTGACGGCGCGAATCGGCTGTGCTATCGTTGCGTTGTCCGAGGCACCGAACGGAGATGGACGGGCATGCGTAACCGACAGCCCGTCTGCGTGCGAGCCAATACAGGGGAGAGCGCGCTGTTCGGCGCCTGAACGGCCCTCCCATGAGCAATCAAGAAAAAGACGCCCGGAGCAATGGCCAAGGCTGAAGCATCCGTCGAGGAACTCGTAGGCATGATTGAGCGTGGCGAGTTGCGCCTGCCCGAGATGCAGCGTCGCTATGTCTGGCGCTCCACCCGCGTCCGCGACCTGGTTGATTCGCTGTACCGAGGCTACCCTTCGGGTGCCATCCTGCTGTGGGATACGGACGAGGATGTGCCGCTACAAGAGTTCGCCGTCGAGCAGCAGAGAAACCCGTACCAGAGCACACGTCTCTTGCTCGACGGGCAGCAGCGCCTGACGTCACTGTCGGCAGTCATCCGCGGGGAGATGGTAAGTGTCCGCGGGCGGAAGAAGCCAATCGAGCTGCTCTTCAACCTCGACCATCCCGACCAACTCGCACTCGTGACCGAGGTCAACGAGGACGGTGACGACGAGGCCGATGATGACCTGATCGACGACGAGGCGGATTCAAGCGAAGACGAGCTACAGAAACGTTTCGACCGGATGACCTTCGTGGTGGGCACGCGGAAGCTCGAGCTGTTGCCGCAGTGGGTCAAGGTCACCGAGGTGTTCAAATCCGACAGCGACGCGCCCTTCCTCAAGCGCGCGGGGGTCACCGGCTTCGAGGATCCACGCTACGAGAAGTACAGCCGGCGCCTCGCCCGGCTGCGCGGGATTCGCAAGTACGTCTACCGCATGGACGTGCTCGAACGCCAGCTTTCGTATGACGAAGTCACCGAGATCTTCGTTCGCGTCAATTCGCTCGGCGCCAAGCTTAGAAGCTCCGATCTAGCGCTGGCGCAGATCACCGCCAAGTGGCGCGGCGCACTCAAGACCTTCCAAGCCTTCCACGCGCAGTGCGGTAAGGCTGGCTTCGACCTTGATCTCGGATTGCATCTAAAGAATCTTGTCGCGTTCGCCACCGGTCAGTCTCGCTTTTTCACGGTGCGCGGTCTTCCGCTCGAGAGGCTCAAGCGGGCGTGGGATGAGTGCGTGCCGGGCATGGAGTTCGCGCTGAACTTCCTCCGGAGCAACGCTGGCATCGATAGCCCGGCGCTCCTGTCGTCGCCCTTTCTCCTGGTGACACTAGGTTACTACGGTCATAGGCGGAACTACCAGATCGCGGCGGATGAATCGCAGCGGCTACGGCACTGGGTTCTGGTCGCCAACGCCAAAGGCCGTTATTCACGCGGTTCCAGCGAAACGCTGCTCGACCAGGATCTCGCCACGTTGCGGGATGGGGGCGGCGCGAGCGAACTCACAGACCGCCTGCGGCTGCAGGTAGGGCGTCTCGATGTGGCCCCGGATGAATTGGAGGGTCGCAATCAGCGTAGCGCGCTCTTCAAGACCATGTTTCTTGCCTTCCGCGCAGCGGGTGCCAAAGACTGGTGCTCCAACTTGGCCATTGCCCTCGATCACTCCGGCTCCAACCACCGCTTGCAGTTCCACCACATCTTCCCCAAAGCCGTTCTGAAGAGCTCGTACACATCTCGCGAAGCCGACGATATCGCGAACCTCGCCTTCATCGGTGGTAAGACCAACCAGCAGATCAGCCAGAAGCCGCCGGCGCAGTACTTCCCGCCGCTGGCCGTAAAGTCAGGACCGGCGGCGTTCGAGCCCCAGTGCATCCCAACCGACCCTGGACTGCTCGTAGTCGATGCCTACAAGAACTTCCTGGCCGAAAGGCGCAAGGCTGTGAGTCGTAGGCTGAACGAGTTCCTCGGGAGTGTGCAATCGTGAGATCGGCACACAACGCAGCCACGATAGACAGCGTCTGACGCCCGCTCCACGTGCGATGGCGTGACGCAGAAGAGTGTCCCGCCTGCGGGTCAAGTCATTGCCTGTGACTAGCCATGCGATAGTTGCGCTGGCTGGGCCGCGTGACAACGCGCTGCAGCAGACCGACCGGCCGCAAGCGGCGGGAGCCGGCCGCTGAGCGCCAAACCCGACGGAGAAAAACCGAAGTCCCCCATGACACCCCCTTCACCCTCCTCCCGTTGGCAGCGTATCCAGACGTTCCTTGGTGAGAAGCGCAGCATGGTCGGGATGGTCGGCATGATCGTGCTGGTGGGCATGGGCGAGCACATGGCCGAGCGCTTTCTGCCGCTCTATCTGCAACAACTGGCGCAAGCCTCGACCGCCGTCATGGCCATTGGCGTGCTGGCGGGCATGGACGATCTGTTGTCCGCGTTGTACTCCTTTCCCGGCGGCTATCTGAGCGACCGGCTGGGCACGAAGCGCGCGCTGCTCTTCTTCAACGCCCTCTCGATGGTCGGCTACCTGTGTGTGCTCCTGATTCGGTCCTGGTGGGCGGTGCTAATCGGCGCGGCCTTCTTCATCTCCTGGTCGGCCATCTCGCTACCCGCGACCATGGACCTGCTCGCCAAGGTCGTGCCGAAGAACAGGCGCACCATGGGCGTCTCGGTGTTGGCGCTGGTACGGCGGGTGCCCAAGATGCTGGGGCCGGTCGTGGGCGGCGCGTGCATCGCGGTCTGGGGTGTCGAACAGGGCGTGCGTGCGGCGTTCCTCCTGGCGCTGGTGCTCGCCTTGGCCGCCTCCGTGATGCAGCAACGGCTGATCGCGGACGACTCGAAGGACACCAAGGTTGCCGAGCCCAACCCACTGCGGCTGTGGCCCGAGATGCCTGCCAGTCTGCGAAACCTGCTCTGGTCGGACATCCTCATTCGCTTCTGCGAGCGCATCCCGGACGCCTTCGTGGTCATCTGGGCGACGCGCTATGTGCTGCATCCCGTCTCGGAACTCACGTTCGGCTGGCTCTCCGCCATCGAGAACATCACGGCGGTGCTGGTGTACATTCCCGTGGCATACATGGCCGACCGCTTCGGCAAGAAGCCGTTCGTGTTGATCACCTTCGCGTTCTTCACGTGCTTCCCGCTGGCGCTGCTGCATTCGCGGTCACTCGGCCCACTGGTGCTGGCGTTCGTCCTCCGCGGGCTCAAGGAGTTCGGCGAACCGACCCGCAAGGCGCTAATCATGGATCTCGCGCCGGAGGGACGCAAAGCGGCGATGTTCGGGCTCTACTACCTCGTGCGCGACGTGCTCGTCGCCTTCGCCGCCTTCGGCGGCGCGCTCCTATGGCGCGTGTCGCCGGAACTCAACCTGAAGGTTGCCTTCGGCTTCGGCATCCTCGGCACGCTCTGGTTCGCGTGGCGCGGGCAGAACTGCGAAGTGGCGCCGACGGAGGGGGCGTAGGGCGGTGCGGAGCGCGCACGCGGGATAGCGGGTTCGGCAACCGAGAGCATGCATATTGGAGACTGGGGGTCGGGACCTCATGTCCCCGGGTCAAGGAGAAGACGGAGCCTGACCAGCGCGGAGAGCACCGCGGCGCGACGAGATTCATGCGCAACGTTGCACCGCTCCCGACCTTGCGGGCGTATCCCAGATGGGTGATACTCCTCCCGTGAGCACTCCGAAGCCAAAGGAACTCATCTGGGTCGCCTCGTCGCTGAAGGATCTGCGCGAATTCCCGGAGGACGTACGCCAAGCCATGGGGTTTGCGCTCTACGTGGCCCAAACCGGTGGCAAGCACGTCGCCGCCAAACCGCTTCGAGGGCATCGAGGCGCCGGGGTGCTCGAAATCGTCGACGACTACGACGGCGACACCTATCGGACGGTGTACACGGTGCACTTCTCGGACGCAGTGTATGTCCTGCACGCGTTTCAGAAGAAGGCCAAGCGTGGCGCGGCTACGCCGAAGCATCACCTCGAACTCGTCAACACTCGCCTTGCGCTCGCACGACAGCTTCACGCGAAACGCCAGGCTCCGCGGACAGGAGACCAGTAATGATTCGCAACAGCCCGGATCACGAGGTCAGCAGCGGCAACGTCTTCGCGGATCTCGGTCTGCCCGACTCCGAGGAACTCCTCGCCAAGGCGGCCTTGGTGCGCGAGATCGCCAGCATCGCGACTCATCGGCACCTCACTCAGGCAGAAACAGCCCGCCTACTGGGGACGACGCAGCCCAAGGTCTCCGATCTTCTCGCGGGGAAGCTCGCCGGGTTCTCGCTGGAGCGACTCATCCGCTTCCTGAATGCGCTGGATCGCGACGTTCAGATTGTCGTCACCCCGAAGCCCCGCAGCCGGAGGCAGGCAACGACTCGCGTGACTGGCGCGGTGGCCGGTCCGGCGCGTGCTCGTGCTTGAGGTGGCTGAGCGAGGTGTGCCACTGCACCCGGGCGACGACCCTACAGCCACGTCCCCGTCGCGTGAATCACCAACGCGTTGAAAAGAAGGTTCGCGGCGGTGTGCACGACGAACGAGGGGACGAAGCTGCGACAGCGCCAACTGACCCAACCCAGGATCACGGCGGCGCCGAAGGACGCGTACATCTCGGTGGGCACCTTGCCGGTGTGCGAGAGCCCGAAGGGGATCGCCTGTAGGAAGATCGCGGCGGGGGCGCCGAAGCCTTTGGCGAGACCGAACAGCAGAAACCCGCGGAAGAAATACTCCCACGCGAACATGTACGCGGCCGTCGTCACGCAGAGGACGCCAAACGCCGCCGCGCTGTACCGCGCTCCCGCAAGCTGCGGGTAGAAGGCTTGGTACTCGGGGCCGCGGGACGCGTAGACCAACAACGGCAACACTGCGACGAGCAAACCCACGCTCCACCAGAGCGTCTTCCGTTTGTCGCCCCAGGCCATGCCGTAGGCTGAGAGCGCATCGTCCAAGAAGATCGCGCGGAACAGGAGGGGGAACGTCAACAGCAAGAAGACGTTCATCGAGACCCACTCGACCCACTGCTGGTTGGGGTTGATGCCCGAATGCCAGATACACCAAAGCACTGCGCACCCGCTGAGGTACAGCAGCACTGCGCGACTGGCATCGAGGAAGTTCAGTTTGGGCGAGGCTGGGCGCATGGCGCTGGGCAACCGGCCGGCGGGGTCATCGATCTCCTCAGAAGGTGCCGGTGGACTGTAGAGACGTTGCACGCAACGTCCCTACGCTGAGCTCGACTTTATCCACGG
>PEVN01000026.1 GCA_002779825.1 Armatimonadetes bacterium CG06_land_8_20_14_3_00_66_21
CCCCTCGCCGCCGTAACCGCGAGGCGCGGAGACAGTCGCGGCGCAGGTTCCTGCCGCGCGATGGTAGCCGCGCCCGCGGAGGGCGTGGAGTCCGTGGTGGCGGCTCCCGTGCGCGTGCAGGAGCGCGATGACGACGATCGAGGTGCAATCAGATGCTGGTCCCCCGAGCAGAGCGAGCCAACGCAGACGAGTGCGAGCGGGTGAGGAGCCGGCACGCGTACAGCAGCTTCCCGCCTGCTCTCGCGCTCGTCGCGGCGTTGGTGTGGTGCGTCGTCGGCCCAGTCCTCGCCCAAGCGCCACCGGGCCCGGGCGATCCGCCACCCGCGGGGCCGCCCGGTGTCACTGCGGTGACGCCGAACAAGGGCACGCAAGGCACGTCGTTCTCAGTCACGGTCACGGGGGACGAACTTCCAGTCGGGCGCTACCGTGTCCTTCGGCAGCGGCGTTACCGTCAGCGCAGTCGCGGTGGTGTCGGCGACGCAACTCACCGCCAACGTTGCGGTGGCGCTTACTGCGACTGTTGGCGTGCGGACGGTGACGGTGACCAACCTCGACGGGCAGTCGAGCGGATTGGCGGGCGGGTTCGAGGTCGTGCAGTCGCCGGCGCAGCCGCCCCCCCCGGGGACCCAGAACCCCACGGTCACCAGCGTGACGCCGGCCCAAGGGGCGCAGGGCAGCTCTGTCTCCGTGACCCTCGCGGGGGACACCTTCCAGGCAGGCGCGACGGTGTCTTTTGGGGTGGGGGTGACCGTCACCGCGCAGACGGTTGTCTCGCCGACGCAGCTCACCGCCAGCCTCTCAATTGGGGCGGCAGCCACGGCGGGACCGCGCGACGTGGTGGTGACCAACCCGGATGCCGGGACGGGAACGCTGACCGCCGGCTTCACCGTGACGGCGGCGCCGCTCACCCACACGTTCCCCGCGGGAATGCGGCTGGTGGCGGTGCCGCAGGACGGCTTGGCGGCCGCGCCTTTGCTTGCCGGTGGCGGCGCGCTCGCCCGCTGGAATCCCGCGGCTGCGTCAAGCCCAACCTATGCCAAGTGGGAGTTCTCTCCGGCGGTTGCCGGCGCCCCCGGGCAGTTCTCCAGCGCGCTGCAGCGCGGCCGAGGCTACTTCCGCACCGGCGCGAGCGCCGCGCAAGTGACGTTCGCCGCTCCGGACGCCAACGCTTTCGAGGTCGCAGTGAGTCCCGGCACCGGAGAGTACGCCGGGTGGAACCTCCTGGGCAACCCCCACTGGAGCGCAGTGAACATCAGTTCCCTGCTGGTGCGCAAACAGGGGCAGCCTGCTTCGGAGGACCAGAGCCTGTTGGAGGCGGCAGGCGCGAACCTCGTGGGGGACTACGCCTGGGGGTACCCCGTCACTGAACAGGGCCGTTTCACGCTCAACGGCTACCAACTCTACTCCGCCTCCTTCCCCAACGCCCTGAAGAGCATCCCGGCGGGAGCGGGTCTCTGGCTTTTCGCGGTACAGGAGGCGATCCTTCACTGGCCGGGCGGTGCCGGTCTCCCGCCAGGGCCGGAAGGTCCCCCGGCGCCCAGCACAGTGCGGCGCAGCCCGGCAGGCTGGCTCGTACAACTGCGAGCGCGCAGCAGTCAGTGCCGGGACGACTACAACTACTTCGGCGTAGGGCAACTGCGGAGTCCGCTGCTGAACCCGCCCCGGGTGGGCGGCGCGCCGTATGTCGACCTCTACCTCACGTCCGGCACGCGGAGCGAGGGCGCCCCCAGACTCGCCGCGAGCGTGCTGGCTGCTTCTCGGTCGGTCGGCGGCAGTTGGTCGTTCGCTGTGGAGTCGAACCAGGTGGAGGAAACGATCACCCTGTCGTGGCCGGACCTGAGCTGCGTGCCGAAGAGCCAGCGCCTGATGCTGACCGACTTGACCGCAGGGAAGACGATTCCCTTGCGGACGGGTTTGGCGTACCCCTATATAAACCGAAGCGCCGCTCCTCGGGCATTTGAGATCCGGGCGGAAGCCGGTTCCTCCTCTGCGCTGCTGGTCAGCGGCTTCGCCGCCCGGCCCACGCGTGGCGGCTCCTTGGAGCTAGTCTACACACTAAGCCAGCCGGCGGCGGTCTCGCTACGGGTGTTGAGCGCTGCCGGGAGACCTGTGGCCGGCGTCGAGAAGAACGCGGGCTCGCGAGCGGGGCTCAACCAAGTCGCCTGGGCGCCGTCTACCGAAGGCGCTTCGCTGCCGCGGGGGCTGTACTTGGTGGAACTGACGGCGCACACGGACGCCGGCGTGGCGGCCAAAGCCGTGACCGCCGTTCGGCTTCGCTGACCGGCCGGCGAACGTGCACTCCGCTTCGCTCCGAGCGCTACCACGAACCCATTTGCGAGGGAATCATCCATGCCTCCTCGTTGGTTGGACACTACGCCGCCGGGGAACCGTACAGCGGGGCAGCTTGCCCGCTCCCACCCCGGCGTGTTTTCCCACCGAGGAGGAGCTGGAGCGGGCAAGCTGCCCCGCTGTACGTTGTTTCCGGAGGAGAAACGCAGCAGATCATGGACCGCTTGACCAACGCCTGTCCCCGAATGCTTGTCGGCGAGGTGCGCCGGCGGGTGGGTAGTGGAGTCGTCGTCGTTCTGGTGCTTGCGGGGTGCAGTTGGGGAGGGACGGCCCCGGGGAGCGGTCTGCTGCGGGTCGCCGTCGCTCCCTGCACCAGCACGGTCGGCTCCCTCTCCGGGCTCGGGCCAGTTTTGCAGGACGCGCTGGCGGTGTCCCTGACGGCCACGGGGCTCTTCGAGGTGGTCCGCGCGCAGGACCTGACCGAGTCGATCACGGCGGCTGCCGCGTGGTTCAGCTACATCGGTGACCAGCAGACGTACGCCGCCAGCCAGGCGGGCGCCGACGCCGTGCTACGGGTCGAACTCAGTACGGTGGAGACCGGGATGGTTGCGGTTGACGCCGTCCTGCACGATGTCATCTCCGGGCGCGCGTTGAGTCGTAGTCGCTGTCTCCTGCCCAGCGGAACCGGGAGCGAAGTGGACGCTTGGCTTGCCGCCACCCTCAGCCGCTGTGCTCGGGAT
>PEVN01000314.1 GCA_002779825.1 Armatimonadetes bacterium CG06_land_8_20_14_3_00_66_21
GACCCCAAGTTCGAGTACGACGTACGGTCGCAAGCGATTCGTCACTGGTAGAGTTACCCGCTATCCGTCAGGCCGGGTGGGAGGTGAACACAGTCATGCGATTCGGGCGCACGAGTCTCACAGCCATCGGTATTCTGGGGCTCCTGTGTCTGCCGGTTCAGGGACAGCCTGCCCCCAGACCTTCGCCCACACCAGATCGCCTGCCCATTCGGCAGGAGAACGCGCTGGTCTTGGAGGACATGGAGGACGGTCCCGGCAACTGGCATTGGGTGTCGGCGAGGGCTGACGATACCCTCGCGCACTCAGGCAAGTATTCGGCGTCGTGGCCGGCCTCGGGCGCTGAGGCGCGGAACTTCCATATTGGGCACGACTGGACCGAGTACGACCAGCTCGAGTTCTGGTGCTACTCCCACAAGGACACCGGCGCTCGGATCATGCTGCGGCTGCCCTCGGAGAACCCCGAGACAGACGGCTGGGACTACTACTGGACCGTAGTTCCGATCGACTGGCAAGGATGGAAGCAGTTCAGGATCCCGTTGCACGGGCTCGCCGCGAATCGCGAGCCCGTGGGGTTCAGCAAGATCGACGCCCTCTGCTTCGCGGCCGAGGGATGGGAGGACCTGCTCCGCCAAGCGCCCGGCACTCGGCTTAACTTCGACGACTTCGTGCTGACGAAGGCACAGCCCGGCAACGACCTGGTCCTGAGCGATATGGAGCTGGACCTGTACAACTGGCACTTCCTTGAACCGGAGCGGGAAGAAGTGAAGCAAGGCAAGCAAGCGGGCGCGTGGCGGGACACCGTTACCCACCCGAACCTCTACTACAAGAGCATCCCGCACGACTGGTCCGGCTTCGATGACCTGTGTTTCTGGGTGCACGCGGAGAAGGCCAACGGGGCCAAGATCATGGTCCTGGCACGCTCAGAGAACAATGCCACGCCCAGACAGCAGGAGCCCGACTACTACTCCCACACCTTCGTCGTCGACTGGACGGGCTGGAAGCATTTCCGCGTGCCTCTGCGCAAGATGCTCGCCACGCGGCAGCCGAAGGGATGGAAGCAGATCGACATGCTGCACTTCTCGGCCAACTGGTCCTGGCAGCCCAAAACGGACACGGTGTTGCGCTTGGACGACATCCGCTTGGTGCACCGCACGATCGAGCTGAAAGAGAAGGGCCGCGAGCGCGTGAAGCGCACCGAGGGATCGGGTGAGTTCTCCTGGAGCGCCGAGATCGCCAACCCGACGGATACCACCCATGTCCTGTCCACCACTCTGGACAAGGACCGACTCCACGAGGTCGCGGCTGAGCTGTGCTCGCCCCCAAGCGTGAAGGTGGCCGCGGGTCGTGCCGAACCGATCAGTGTCCGCGTAACGGTGCCGTCGGCACTGCTTGACGACGTTTCCGCAATCGCCCGCGAGTCGTTCCGGGTGGTGGTCACGCCCGACGGGGCTCAAAGGCCCACTCAGTCTCTAACCGTGAACGCAGCTCAGTTCTTCTTTGCGAGTCGCCATTCGTCCACAGAACCGAGCCTATTCCTGCCCGCGCGGACCGTCGAGGAACTGCGTCTGAAGCTGCGTGACCCCGAGGCACGGGCGATCTGGGAGGACCTCGCGAAAGAACAGCGTCTCACAGAGCCGCTGCCTGAGATCCGCGCGAACGCACAGTATGCCCTGGCGCGTCTGGACAGCGAGTGTCTGGCATTGCGTCTGACGGGCGAGCGAACACACCTCGATAAGTGCCGCGCCCTGATCGGCGCCATCGCAAGCTGGCCGCACTGGGTAGACGAGGAAAGCCAGGCGACCGATAGGTTGGTGGACCTGTCCTCCTCTCACGTGGCGGGGGCATTGGCCCGCGCCTACGACGCCCTCCGCAATGAGCTGACCGAACCGGAGCGGCAAGCTGCGCGGCTCGCGTTGGTAGAGCACTCGCTGGAGCCGCTTGCTGGTGCGCTCGCCCAAGGTGTCTGGTACGTCACCCAGTACGACTTCAACCAGACCTGCGTGATCCTCGGTCAGAACGGCTTGGCAGCGTTGGCGCTGCTGGAAAAGGAACCCCGGGCGGCGGCGCTGTTGGCCGAGATCGTTCCGCACGTGCAGCGCATCTTGGATGCCATCGGCGAAGGAGGTGGATGGCAGGAGGGCTTCACCTACCGCGACTACGGCTTGGTCAACCTTGCTCAGTTTATGGATGCCCTCCGCCGGGTCACCGAAGGACGAGCCGACTTCTTCAAGCATCCGCACTGGCGGTCCATGGGCACGTTCAGCTTGTATGGAAGTCTGGCGCCTGACGCCTACGTGAACTTCAGCGACTCGGACTACACGCCCTACGATCGCGCATTGCTGTTCAAGCTGGCAGCCGAGACGCGCGATCCCCACGTTCAGTGGCTGGCTCTTCGGCAGCGCCCCAACAAGTCGGACGTGTTCCAGTACGTCTGGTACGACCCGTCCGTCCCGGCGACGCCCCCTGACAACCTACCAAGCGTGAAGCATTTCCAGGGCGTAGACTGGGTGGTGATGCGAGATGGCTGGGGCGACGACGCAACGGTCTTTGCGCTGCGCAGCGGCTATCGTGGCCCTCACGGCCAGCTCGATGCCAACAGCTTCCTGCTGCAGGCGTACGGCGAGCGCTTCATTGTGGACCTGGGTCGCGGCCCCTACCACAAGGACTACTTCGACCGAACGAAGCGCTGGGACGACTACCACAACGCCACCCTCGGGCACAACACCATCTTGATCGATGGGCAGAACCAGACGCCAGGCGATGACGGGGGGCGCCTCGTCCGTGCAGAGGACCGCGGCGAGTACGGGTATGCGCTGGCAGACGCCACGACAACGTACGCGGGCGCCCAGAAGGTGCTTCGCCATGTGGTCTTTCTCAAGCCCCGAACCTTCGTGGTCCTTGACGAGATCGTGACTGCGGCGGCCGCAGACATCCAGTCGCTTCTCCATCCCGCCACGCTTCGCACCGAGGTCGAGGGAAACGTCATCCGCATTCGGGGAAAGGATCAGTCCTCGTTGCTCGTGCATATGCTCCTACCGGAGAGCGTCGTTGTGCGGCGCGACCGGCACGAGGGTCGTGAGCCGTTTCTTCGTCTGTCCGCGCCGGCTTCCAGCGCCCACGCCCAATTCCTGACTGTGCTGTACCCGTTGCGGGACGCCGATCCTCAACCGAAGATCGGTTTGGCGACACAGGGGGACGACTTGGTGGTGCACGTGGAAGCCGGCGCCCGCCGCTGGGAGGTCACGTTCGCAGGTCTGGCGCGCGCGGAGGCAACTGAGGCGGGAACTGGCGTGACGGACGTATCGGTTTTGGTTCGGAACGCCCCGTAGCCAGCGTCTTGTTCCGTTGCCGTCCTGGGAGCGCACCCATCCGGCGTCTGACCGACAGCAGGAGCGAAAGGCATGTGCTGAAGCGGCAATGCGCGAACCAGCGCCCCAAACAGACGCTATTCCCGGGTTCGGCACAGAGGCGTTCGTGGCCGCCCGTCTGCCCGCCGACTCGCCGCCCCGGCGGCACCGGGCGAGGCCTGTCGCAGCCAGTCTGGTCATCGCCGTCCTGCTGGCGCTCTGCTGTGTAGTCATCGGAGTGACTCGTGACGTTGTACGGCCCTGGCCCGGCGGCACGCTCTACGGCGCGTTGGTGGGCACGTGGCTCCTGGTTCAGCTCGCTCTCTGTCACCTTGAGTGGAGGCGACAGCAACGCTTCCCCGAATGCCATCGTGGGGATGCTGTGACAGTGGTCATCCCCACGTACAACGAGCCCCCGAGCATCCTACGCGATTGTGTGTCAAGCGCTCTGAACCAGGCATACGCCGGGCCGATCGAGGTGGTTGTTGTCGATGACGGGAGCGATTGCCCCCAGCCGGACATGGCGGACTTGCTCCGTTCGTGTCCTCCGCGCCGCTCTCTCTACTGCCAGCGGTTGCCGCAGAACCAGGGGAAGCGG
>PEVN01000518.1 GCA_002779825.1 Armatimonadetes bacterium CG06_land_8_20_14_3_00_66_21
GGGCGATGATCTTGATGCTCGGGTCGATGGTGCGATAGGCGAGCTCGAAGCGGACCTGATCGTTCCCCTTCCCGGTAGCGCCGTGAGAGACGACCGTCGCGCCTTCTTCCTTGGCTACGTCCATCTGCGTCTTCGCCAGCAGCGGTCGGGCGATGGAGGTGCCCAGCAGGTAGCAGCCCTCGTACACGGCGTTCGCCTTGAGCATCTGGAAGACGTAGTCCCGGGCGAACTCCTCTTTCACGTCGCGGATGACCAGCTTGCACGCCCCGCTCCGTTCCGCCTTCTCCTTGACGCCCTCCAGCTCCTCGTCGCCCTGGCCGATGTCGCAGCACAGCGCAATGACTTCGAGTCCGTAGGTATCGACCAACCACTTCAAAATGACGGACGTGTCGAGTCCGCCGGAATACGCCAGAACAGCCTTCTCGGCCATGCAAGTCACTCCTTCGAGAATGCGGGTCGTCGTAGCCACGAGCGCCAAGCGAGTGGAGTCCTTCGGCTGCGCGCGCAAACGCCCAGCGTTTGATCAGGCTACATTCGCGCCCGCGATCCGGCGAGGCGGGCGTCGAGCGATGCCGCACCAACGCCAGTCTGCAGACCACGGCGCTTGCCCCCAACGACCGGTACGTGCTATGATACCAAGTCCCCATCCACATTTCGACGGGGGGTGCCAGGATGACCGAATCCCTTGAGTCACAAGCGGCGCTGCTCACCGGTCAGTTGGAGGCCGTTCGCCGGCTCTCCACGCTGGCTGTCGCGCCGTTGAGCCGAGACGAACTGCTCGAGAAGATCCTGGACACCGTCTTGGATGTGGCAGGCGCCGAGGCGGGGTCGTTGGCATTTGTGGACCCAGACACGGAGCAGTTGCAGTTCGCCGTGGTGCGCGGGCCGGCGGCTACGACATTGAAGGATGTCGTGCTGGAACCGGGGGAGGGCATCATCGGCTGGTCGGTTCAGCATCGCCAGCCGGCCATCGTGCCGGACACCTCCACGGACGAACGGTTTGCCCCTCGGGTTGACCAACTGGTCCAGTTCGTGACCCGCTCGGTCGTGGTGTGCCCGATGGTGCTCCCGGACCGGGTCATCGGCGCCATCGAGTTGGTGAACAAACGAGGACTACCGTCGTTCACGCAGCCCGACGCCGACCTGCTGCAGACGGCAGCCACCGCGGCGGCTCTGGTGGTGGACAATTGCCGCCTGAAAGCCTGGGCCACTCGCAAGGTGGATGAGCTCTCCACACTGGTCGAACTGGAGCGCCAACTCAACGCCACCTTCGACCCCAAGCGACTGCTGTGCTACGTGATCGAGTCCGCCGTGCGCGCGGCCGGGGGGGAGGCCGGCTCACTGCTGTTGGTGGACCGGGAAATCGGCGACCTATACTTCGAGGTGGCCACCGGCAAGAAGGCACACGAGGTCAAGGCATTCCGCGTTCCCGTGGGCAGTGGCGTTGCCGGCTGGGTCGCAGCGCACAAAGAGCCGCTGCTGGTGGTGGACGTCGATAGCGACCCGCGGTTCGACTCGACCATCGCCCAGTCACTCAGCTTCGATACACGTTCATTGGTCGCGGTGCCGATGCTCCTCCGCGACCAGGTTCTGGGCGTGATCGAGGTCATCAACATCCCCCCGCGGATCGCCAGTCGGCAGGAATACCTGAACGTGATGATGGGGTTTGCGGGTCAGGCAGCTTCGGCGTTGGAGCGCGCTCATCTGTACGAGCAACTCGAGAACCGCGTGGCCAGCACCGAAGACGAGCTGCGGGAAGCCTACGCCGAACTGCATCACGAAAAGAAGCGAATGGAGGCCATGATCGAGAGCCTGGCCGACGGCATCGTCGTCGTCGATCCGGCCCGCACGGTCATTCTGGTGAACCGAGCAGCCCTCGGCTTTCTCGGCATGGCTGCGGAGACTGCCCCGGAGGGGAGGAAGCTGAGCGACCTGCCAAGCAGCGGCTTCCTCGAGCCGCTGTTCGACGAAGCCGCTCGACAGCCGTGGGAGGTCGCTTCCGGAGAGACGCGACTCGGCGACCTCGAGCTAAGCGTCAACGCCACCCAGGTGCTCGATGATGGTGGCCGGCCGGTGGGGACCGTCGGCGTGCTCACAGACATCACCCACTTCAAGGAACTGAACCGCCTCAAGACGGAACTCCTCGGCATCGTGTCTCACGAGCTACGGTCGCCGTTGACCTCACTGAAAGCAGTCGCCGCGACGATGCTGCATGATCGCGAACTGGACGAGTCTACTGAGACCGAATTCCTCGAGATCATGGACGATCAATGCGACCGGATGAACCGGATGATTGGCGACCTTCTCAATGCCTCTCGCATAGACAGCGGCCGGGATCTCGAGATGACCTGGGAAGACGTGGACGTGGTGGGGCTGGTGAACCGCACCGTGAGCACCATGAGACTCGCCGCCGCTCGCCACGACCTGCGGGTAATGGTTCCGCCCAGTTGCCCGGCTGTTCGGGCTGACTCGGACAAGCTGCAGCAGGTGCTCACGAACCTCCTCGATAACGCCCTCAAGTACTCGAACCCCGGCAGCGCCGTCACAGTGACGCTGACCGATCACGAGGACCGCGTCGAACTGACGGTCGCGGACGAGGGCGTCGGCATTCCCGAGAGCGAGGTGCCAAAGCTGTTCCGGATGTTCGAGCGCACGCGCGGCAAACAGACGAAGACAGCCAAGGGCACGGGCGTCGGGCTGTACCTCTGCAAGCACCTGGTGGAGGCGCACGGCGGCTCCATCGCGGTCGACAGCATGGTCGGCCGGGGGACAACGTTCCTCGTTACGATCCCCCGTTCTCGGAGCACTGAGCCGGAGTGCACCCCGCAATGAGGCGGCGGCTCCGCGCGGCGGCTGCGCTGGGTGCAATGTTGCTGGGCTGGACGTGGCTCGTCTGCTTCCCTAACCCCCTTGTTCTACCGCGCAACCTCTACCGATACTTCCGCTTCCCGGTTGACCCAAGCGTGGTGCAGCTCCTGCCGACGGACTTGCCGGCAGACCCCGCCCGGTTGGAGGACTCCCTCAAAGCCTACGTGCCGTTCCAGTGGGACTGGCAGACCTACGGCGTTCCGTGGATGATGCCCGATCCGCGGGATGTCGCGCGACGACGGAAAGGCGATTGCGAGAGCATCGCCGTGCTTTTCGCCAGCGTACTCAGGGCCCGCGGGATTCCCTTCGACGTGCAGGCGTCGTTTAGTCACGTCTGGATCGACTACCCCGGCAAGCGGCAGACGAGTTGGGAACAGGACGGCACGTCCTACTTCGGCCGCCGGCGCGGCCGGCTGTTCCTGGAGTTCCCGGCTGCCCTGAAGCTCAGGCAGCACTGGCGCAACCAGAAGGAAGGGCTGTGGGACGCGATGCCGCAGAGCCGGAAGGCTTTGCTGCTGGGAGGGTGGGCGGTCCTCACCTGCCTGCGGGGGCAGCGGCGCCGCCGCACTACCACAGGACTGGACGCGGTCTCTCCGCCGGCAGCGCCCGCCGAGGCCGCAGCAAGTGGTGGTTGAGCGAGGTCGCCCCGGCCGCGACGAGCCACGAAATAAATCCGCGCCTGGGGCTTTGCACTTCGAGAGGGCTTTGCTATACTATTGTCTGCGCGTGTGAGCGCCTGGTGTTAGCGCCCCGGCACCAGGATGCTCACACGCGCACTTTCTTTTTGTGGGGTGCGGCTGCGGCAACTGCCCACGCCATGCCGGGACGTGGTCAGCCCAGCCGGCGAGGCCTTGCCGGGGGCCGGGGAGCAAGTCGGCGAAGCCTCCAGGCCGAACGCCGCCCTCGCCAACCGGAGGTCACGCAATGCCCGACTCCATCGCCATCATCGGCGCCTCGACCGACCGCAGCAAGTATGGGAACAAGGCCGTCCGCGCGTGGCGGCAGCAGGGCTGGACGGTCTACCCGATCCACCCGACGGCGCAGGAGGTCGAAGGACTCCCGGCCTACGCCTCCGTCGGCGACGTGCCCTACCCCATCGACAAAGCCAGCTTCTACGTCCCCCCGCGGATCGGTCTGAAGGCCCTCGAGGGAGTGGCCGAGAAGGGCATCAAAGAGGTCTACCTCAATCCGGGCGCCGAGAGCGAGGACCTCATTGCCAGGTGCTACGAACTTGGCGTCACCCCGATCGTCGCGTGCAGCATCCTGGCGGTGGGTGCACACCCGGCCGAGTACTGAAACCGCCGGACCTGGGCCGAGGGGTGCCCGCACCAACGGCTTGTCGCGTGGGATAGAAGCCCTACGGGCCCGACGGATTGTCGGGCCGCTCGATCAGGTGACCCGGATCGTAGTCTCGCCGCCGCCACGCCCCCCTTGGCGGTTCGCGGATCCCCTCGTACGTCAGCGGTCCTCTTCCTGCCCACAGCATCAGGCACAGCAGGAACGCGCAGTACGCGACGCCCAACCCAAAGACAAGCCACCCAGGCACGGGGCCCAGTGCAGCGTGCCCGAGGAGTTCCGTCCACGACCTTGCAGGGCTGGGGTGGACGGCGAGCTTGATCACCCACGCCGCGTAGATCACGAGGAATACCCAGCAGTAGTTCCGTCGCAGCCGGCGAGCCACCGCAACCGTCGGACTCATTTTGTAGCGGGGGTGGGCCAAATCCTCCGCGAGGAGCGAGCGCCAGTCGGGGCGACCGGGGAACTCGGGGTCCCTCAGGTGTGCCAGCATGAAGTTCTCCTCCAGTAGCCGCACCCGCTGCCGCCACACGTCGGAGACGCGGTACCGGCGAGACTCAATAGCCAGAAGTATGGTCACCAGGAGCGACGTGAGGATGAAGATCACGTGGCTGTGCCGGGATTCGCCAAAGGCAAAACTGAGTGACGCGGCCGTCGCCACCACTGCCCAGTTGGTTGTTGCATCGAGCCGCTGCCGCCAGACAGTGCTGCGATATACCTCCCCCCGGTAGAAGTGGCACATCGCGGTGTTGAAGTCGGAGGCAGACGGCCTCGCTTGCTCTCGCTCGACGCTGTCCGTGTCGGTTTCTGGCAATTCAGGCGGCTCCGATAGCGTGGGTCTCCCCCCCCTACTGGGACTCAGGCGGCCCGCACGGGCACACCCAGGGCGGCGCGGCACGTGAGTCTGTCGATTGCGCACCTGGGGGAATGCGTTCAGGACGCCCCAACTTGTTGGGGGAGGGGACTCCAGAAGCAGGGGAGTCCCCCCTGTACGTTCCAGTATGACCCGGCAACCCAGCGATGACACAACCGCGCCGCGACGGGGCGGCATTCACTGCTCCAGCAGACCGCCGAGGATCTCGTTGAACAAGTCGGTCCAGCGGACCACCCCTAAGACCTGATCTCCGTCCATCACCGGAAGCATCGCCACGTCGACCCGGACCATGGTGTGAAACGCCTTGACGATGCAGTCCTCGGGGCCCGCCACTGCCCGGATGGGCGTCATGACCTCGCTCACTTGGAGGTTGTACCCGGCGCGGTACCCAGTGGCTTCGGCCAGACAGTGAGCGGTGGTCTCCCCGGAGCCGTGCAGGCAAGCTCTTTCGCCTGGCACACCCTTCACGTCGAACGCTGTCGGATCGGTCAGGCGCGGCTCGACTGCCGCCAGCAGGTGCCGCCGACGGACGACGCCGAGCAGGTTGTACTCCTGATCGAACACCAGCAAAGTCGGCTCGTAGTACCGCCCTCGTTCCTGCTCCAGGGCGATCTCCCGCAGCACGACCATGGCCTGCCGGATCGTCAGCCAGTACGGCACGTGCGGATGCTCAGAGAGGGGGATCATCACGTCACGCACGGTCGCCGGCCGGTGGTCTGCAACTGCCTCATTCATGATATCGGTTACCCTCCGAAGCCCGCGTTGGAGGTCAAGCAGGGCGGGCGTACTGCCCCTTCAGGAACTCCTCGGCGAAGACCTCCACGATGGAGTCATTGAACATCGCCATATCCAACTGCTTGGTGTAGACGGTCAGGCGGCCGAGCATCTCGGCCTTCTCTTCGAGCATTCCGCGGTCACAGTGTGTCAGAATTGCCTCGACCGTCTCGCCCTGACGCTGCACGAGGAAGCCGTTTTGCTCCACGATCTTCTCGACCAGCCGGGCCCGGCGCAGACGCCTCTCGGCCGAGGCCGCGCCCCCGTGGAAGTAGAAGCGCAGGTAGCTGTCCTCGACGGCAGCCGTACAGAGCCCCTCGACAGTGGAGATGTGGTAGCCCAGCCGGAGGCTGAAGTTCATGTACTCCCGGGAGAGAATCGCCAAGCTCTTCTCTTCCAGTCGTTGTTGGAGCTCCGGGTCGGCCACGGTGTGGGCGACGACGGACAGAAAGCCACCCGGAGTGGGGCGGGGCTTGGCCCAGGCGATGCTTGTCAGTCCCGTCCAGAACGCCCGCATCGGCAGCGAGGTGAGCGCCTCGGGATCGATCGTCCTGGCGGTCGGTTCAGCTTCGATGCCGCCGCCCAGATCGAGCACGTATACCTCCAACGGGATGCCGCCCGCCTTCACCCGACAAGCCTGATCCATGTGCCGGGCTGCCTCCTCAGCCAGCCGGTACATCTCCTGCATGGCCGTCTGGTGGCAGAATCGGGTCAGGTCGTGGAAGCTTCGACACGCGTCGGGCCGGAAGCTCGCGTCGTCTGGATCGATCAGCGCCAGGGGCACAATGGCCGGAAGGACCTTCTGCAGGATCGCGAACGCCGGCGTCTCCCGGAAGATGCCCGGTCGAGCCCGCGGCCGCCGGAGTAGCGGCTCGACGCGCCCCTCGTACACGCGTTGGTGCGTGGCGTCGACCGTAACCTCACTGCCGGCGGCAAGCACCTGCGTGGCATTCCCGGCATTGACGATGGCTGGGACGCGGAACTCGCGAGCCAGTGTCGCCATGTGCCCCGCGGCTCGTCCTTCGTCGGTCACGATGGCCCGCGCCTTGTTCATGACGGCAACGAACTTGGGGGACGTCCGCCGGGCCACCAAGACCGCCCCGTTGGGGAAGCGGCCCAGGTCTTCGTCTCGCTCCACGGGGAACACCCGCCCATGGCCGACGCCGGCTGCGGCGCGCTCCCCGCGCTCCAGCAGGAGCCGGTAGCCCGGCAACGGCGGCCGTGCGGCCAGGTCCTCTTGGTCGCGCGTCAGGGCCAGTGTCCGAGTCTGCATGAGGACAATCTGCCCCTCCTGATCGACCACCCACTCCACATCCTGGGGGGCGCCGTAGTGCTGCTCCAGGCGGAGCGCGTAGTCCACCAACGCCGCGATCTGGGCGGGAGCCAGCGAGGGCTCTTCGCGAAACGCCGCGGGCACGGGCGCGACACGCACACCCTCTTCACCCACAGGCATCGCCAGCATGGACTCCTGCGGAATGACTTTGGACTCGAGAATGCGCTTGTCGGCCTTCGCGACGCGGAAGAAGTCGGTGGGCAGGCTGCCCTCTGCCGTGCCTCGCCCCAATCCCCAGCGCGAGCTGATGATCAGGTTGCCGGAGTCCGGGTCGATGGGATCGACCGTGCAGAGCACGCCGCTGGCCTTGGAGGGAACCATCGCCACGCAGCAAACGCTCATGGCGACCTCCTCCTGGCGGAAGCCGCGATTGATGAAGTAGAACAAAGCCCGCGGAGCAAACTTGCTGGCAACGATCTCTCGATAGGTGTTGAGCACGCGGCTGCACGGCACATTCAGGACCGTCGCGTACTGCCCGGCGAAGCTGGATTCCGTGCCCTCCCCGACGGCGCTACTGCGCACTGCCAGGGAGACGCAGCCCGCGCGCCGTTGCAGCGTCTCACAGCTCTCTGCGACTTCCCGCTCCAGCCCTTCCGGCAACGGCTGCTCGCCGATCAGCCTCCGGATCTCGTTGCTGATCTCCGCGGTGGCCGCCAGGTCGTTGATGTCCAGCCCGGTCAGGTACTCGTCAATCTGACCGGCCAGCGGGGTGTCACCCACAAACCGCTGGTAAGCGCACGCGCTGATGGCGAAGCCGTCGGGCACCGGCAACCCGATTCGGTTCCTCATCTCCCCCAGGTGCGCGTTCTTGCCGCCGACGCTCTCGGTGCGTTCGGCACAGATCTCCGCCAGCGGAATGGTGAGGTCATCGGCCGGGATCTTCTTCCGCTGCGCCAACTCGCCCTGCACTTGCTGATCCAGTCGGCGATGGATGTCGGTAAGCTCGGGGTAGCGCGTCTCCGACAATTCCCCGAGCCGCTGAATCATGGTCCGGACCGACGCGGAAAGGGTGTCGACGTTGAGCCGCAGATACCCTTGCTCGAAGAGGTAGTCCCCGGTCGCCTTCTCCTGGAGTTCAGAGATGACCCGGAGCGCGAGATGATTCTCGGACAGGATGCGCATGAAGCACTCGAACTTGCGCTTCACCACGTCTCTCGTCGACGCAGGCTCCGTCTTCCGTCCGAGTCCCAGAATGCTCCTCATGATAGGCACTCAGCGCCCCGGCGGACGGGCTTCCACCAAACAGTCCTCTCCTGGCTCCCGAACATAGTGCGAACCTCCTCAGGGCGCCAGCACCGGCATGCCCATGGCGGGCCAGATGAGCCACACGAACAGCGCGAGGACAGCCATGAGCAGGAGACTGGCCGGGACGCCGGTCTTGAAGAAGTCGCCCGACGTGAACTGCTTGCTGCCATAGGCGATGGCGTTGGGGGCAGCCCCCCGAGAAGGAGGAACGGCATGCCGGCCGTCGCCAGACAGGCGAATAGAATCACCTCAGGCGCGACACCCAAGTACTTGGCAATCACGAGTGCTACCGGCAGGCAGATCGCGATGGCGGTCACGTTCATGATGACGTTCGTCATCATCAACACGAAGAACGCAACTCCCATGACGAAGACTAACCAGTGACCTCCTTTGAGCAAGCCGAGCCAGTGCACAGCCAGCCAACTGGCGGCGCCGGTTTGCCAGAGGCAGAAGCCGATGCTCATCGCGCCGCCGAAGAGGAGGAGGATGTTCCACGGGATTGCCTCCAAGTCGTCCAGAGTGAGGGTGTTCAGGAGGAAGAACAGCACAGTGGCGACGAGGATGAGGGCGCTCTTGTCAAGGGGCTTCAATGCCGGCACGAAGGACCGGAGGCTCAAGAGGACAACGACAGCAGTCACCACAATCAGGGCGACCCACTCCTTCTGCGTCATCTGCCCAAGGCCTGCGTGGAGTGCTCGGGCCCGCTCGCGCAAGCCGGGAATCGTGCGGTGTTCCGGCCGGAAGAGCACCGTGCAGTGCAGCCAGAGCAGGAGCACCATCGCCCAACCCAAGGGGAACATGTAGTACGACAGCTCGAAGAACGAGATCTCCCTGCCGACAATGTCCTTGAAGAAACCGATGGCAACCGCACCGCGGGCGGCGCCGAGCAGGGTGACGATGCTCCCCGCACCGGCGACGAACGCCATGCCGATGAACAGCCCCTTGCCAAAGCGGGTGGGGCGACCGTCCTCCTCATACAGGGCATAGATGGCCATCAGCAGCGGGAACACAGTGGCAGCCACGGCGGTATGCGCCATGATCAGCGTCAGCCCGGCGGTCATCACGAAGCACCCCAGGTAGATGGTGCTGGTGCGCTCACCGACCAGCATCAACATGCGGTACGCCATCCGCTGCGTCAGTCCGGTCCGAGTGAACACCATGCCGATCACCACGGAACCGAGGATGAACCAGACGGAAGGGTCCATGAAGTCGGTGAACGCTTCCTTCGCCGGCCGGATAAGGAACAACGCCTGGACCACGCCAATGGCGATGCCCGTAACGCCGATGGGGATCACCTCGAACACCCACCAAGTAGCCGCCAAGCAGAACAGCGCCAGCGCGGCTTTCCCCTCGCGCGTCAGTGCGAAATGCTTCCCACCAGGATCGATGGCGTCCTGGAAAGGGGGGGCGAAGTACACGGCGCAGAATAGGGAAATGCCCAGCAGGAGGAAGGCAAGTCGCCGCCAGTCGAGACGCCTAACCTTGCCCGCCAAATGGATTTCTTCCGACATGGGAGGCAGGCCGGCCTGCCTCGCGCGTTGGTTCTTTCCTGACACGGCCACCAGGTCCTTTCCGGCACAGCCTCACCGTGCCGCCGCTCAGAGCACGAGCTGCGCTACCTCGTGCAGGGCGTCAACCGACCGGACGACACCCGCCACTTTGCCCTCCTGCATTACGGGGATCAGGCAGAGGTCGTTCGCGACCATTTCGTAGATGACCTTCATCAGGTGGTCGTCGGAGCTCACGGTGGCTCCGATGGGGATCATCACATCGCTGATCGGCCGTTCCGCCTGCTCACGGAGGCCCTTGATCACCCTCTCGGCCGGCAGCTCTGAGAGGTTCGGGTCTACCTTCACGTCGAAGAGCTTCGCGCGGTAGTCCAGCGACTTGCTGACCAGGAACCGCGGCTCCAGGCCGCGGAGGATGTCGCGCCGGCGCGCCGCACCCAGCAGCTCGTACGCTTCGTTGAACACCAGGACTACGCGCGGCAGCGACTTCCGGCCGTCGACCTCGATCTGGGAGTTCTCCATCTCCGCAATTGCCTGACGCAAGGTGAACCAGTACGGAATGTGCGGGTAGTCACTGAGGGGAATCATGAACTCCTCTGCCCGCTTGGTCTCCATGGCTTGGCTCCTTTCTGCTCCCCGGGCCGTTCAGCGCGGCGGCGAGAGCTACCGGCGCAAGTCCCAAACGCTCGGACATGGCCTGCAGCTCGCCGCCGTGCCGCGCGCGCAGCCGGCGCACATACTCTCGGTCAAACTCGGTCCGAGCTTCGTCGTACGGCTCTCGCTCGAGGACGGCGCGCATCGCGGCGGCTTCGCGCTTGAGCGCTTGCCATCGCATCGCCCGGTCTACTGTGAAGAGGATCTGCTCCTTCTTGAAGGGCTTGGTGAGGTATACTCGCGAAGGTTAGGAATACACCGAAGCTATTGCACAAGTTCGACGCCTCTGCGTGCACAGCAGTGTGTTGGGTGCTCACCACACGCCCACGGGTGAAGTTCTGGGAACTTCCACTTCGGTGTATTCCTAACCTTCGCGAGTATAGTTGAAGACCCCCTGAGCAAGCGCCTCGACGGCGGTCTCCAGCGACCCAAAGGCGGTGATGATGATGACCTCCTCCGCCCGCTTCTGGTCTCTGACGAGGCGCAAGAGGTCCATCCCGTCCACGCTAGGCATCTTCAGATCGGTGATGAGGAGGTCAAACTCGGACTGTTCGAGCAGGCAGGGGACCTCCAGCGGGTTGTTCGTGGTGACGATCTCGGAGGGGGTCTTCTCCGAGATGATCCGCTGCAGAAGCGTCAGCATGTGGGCCTCGTCGTCCACGGCCAAAATGCGCCGTTTCATCTGTCAGTTTTCTCCGCTGCCTCTGCCTGTGTCAGGCGCGTGTTGCCGGATCGGGACGGGCACGAGCTGCACGGGACGTCGGTCACCGTGCCCTTCGGCTACGTGCCTTCCTGGTCCAATTCCTTCAACCGCCGCAGGATGTTCAACGGCGAGCTGGACTGAGCCAGCCTGAGAATGTCCTCCATCCGCTGCTCGCAGGGCTGCGCTGTACGCGAGCATGAGAATCGGCGCCAGGAAAGCCACCAGTGCATGCTCGGACAGAAAGGCGGCGGTCATCGCCAGCAGCGGGGCGAAAATGAACAGGAATCGTGGCAGGTTGGTGCTGGCGCCCAACAGTGCAATCCCGATGCGCCGGTAGAGACCCGTCTTGCAGATGGCAGCAGACATGGCCAGGACGCCGAAGACGAATACTACCGAGTCCTTGGCGAAGGAGGCAGCCACTTTGTCGGGCGGCATCACCGCGAAAAAGTACATGAGCACACCCACCAACACACCGACCATCACCCGCGCGCGCAAAGCCATCTGTGCCGGGCTCAACGCCACCTTCTTCTCGGTTCCGTCCGCTTGCTTGGCTTTCCGCTCAAGTCCCGCGTTTTTGCGGTAGCTTCCGACGATGGTTTGACCGGGCTCCATCTTGCGGTAATCTGCGTAGCCGACGATCAGATCGCCGGGGTTGTTGATTTCGTGGGCCACACCGGCTGCCAGCTCACCCACGGAGGCCAGCCGGGCTGTGAGACAGTCCTGCAGTCGCTTCAAGACGATCACTTCCGGGGCTTCCCTCCAAGTTCGTGGCTGTCCGCAACTTGCGCGTCGCGGGCCTCCCGGAGCACCCCCAGGAGCTTGCCGAAAGGACACGCCTTATCGAGATAGGCGTAGGCACCGGTCCGGGCGCACTCGACCGCCGAGGTGAGGGATCCGTCGCCAGTGAACACCACGACTCTGAGCGTCGGGTGCTCCTGCCGCAGCCTCCCGAGGAGTGCCTCGCCGTCCATTCCGGGCATGTGGAGGTCGAGCAGTGCCAAGTCGGGTGGGTCCTCGCGAGCGGCCGCCAAGGCCGTCTCGCCGCTCCCGACGGCAACCACGCGGAACCCGTTGGCGGCGAGCCGTGCCGCCATCGATTCCCGGAACTCGCGGTCATCGTCCACCAGCAACAGCCTCGCGCCGGCGGCCGCCACGCCTGCCTCAGTGCCTCCCGCGGAGGGCTCGCCCTCCACCGTCGGCGCACAGACGGGCATCGAGACGATGAACGTTGTGCCGCTGGGCCCCCCGGGGTTGTCTTCAGCGGCCGCGCTGGTGAAGTCGATCTTCCCGCCGGACTTGGTGACGATGCCGTAGCACAGGGACAGACCGAGCCCGGTGCCCTCCCCTACCTTCTTGGTGGTGAAGAAGGGATCAAAGATCCGGGGCTTGAGCTTGTTCGGAATGCCGGGCCCGGTGTCCGCGACGCGCACGTGCACCCAGTCCGCCTTCGCTTCGGCGACTTGGTCGCCGCTGACATTCAGAAATGTCGTGTACTGGCCGGCGAAGCTGTAGAACGTGTCCTCGCCCAGCGCGCTCGACCGCAGCGAGAAGCGGTGAGCGCCGGTGCGCTCTGTCAGTTGGCGAACGCTCGTCTGGAGCGCCTCAACAATGTCGGCGGGCACCGGACTGGCGGCCACCAGCGCCCGAACCTCTTCGCTCACCCGCAGCAGGTCTTCGTGGGACCGCAAGGCGCCGACGTTGAGCCGTTCGCCAATCCGCTCCTGCAGCCCGGCGCCCTCCATGAACCGCTTGTAGGCCCACGCGCTGACCGCGAACCCGTCGGGCACGGGCAGGCCCAGCGTGGACTTCATCTCCCCAAGCTGCGCGCTCTTGCTGCCCACGCTGCACGCCCGGTCTCGGTCCAACTCGTCGAAGGGCACCGTGTACCGGTCCGCTTCCACGGGCCGGTTCTCCGGCAACACCTCTTGGATCTCTCGGTCAAGAGTCGCCAACCGTCCTGTCAGCGACTCGTACCCCTCACCCCCCAGGGAAACCATCGCGGCAACGATATCACGCACACCAGCCCGAAGATCGCCCAGACTCGCGCGGACGTAGTTCAGGTCAAACAGGTACTCGCCCTGCGACTTCTTTTCCAGATCGGCGATGATCTTGAGGACGTGGTTGTTCCGGTCGAGGAGCGTGAGGAAGTGGGCGAACTTGGTGCGGATGTCGCCCAACCCTTCGTCCGGCTCGTCTCGTGGACCATGGAGGACCTCCCGTAGCCACTGCATACCGGGCTCCCCCTCAGAGACCGGCCGAGCGGGTGCAACGCGGCGAAATCGCCCCGTCGCCCGCCGAGGTGGGGAAAGCGCGCCCACGACAGCCGCCCTCGAGCAGCCTGCTCGGCTTCGCGGCGCGCGGCGGTCCGTCGGTGAGGGTAGCCACTGTCGCTCTCAATGGCCGCCGCCTTTCTTGAACAGCGCTCCGGCCAACAGCCCGGCTCCCAGCGCCACCACAACGGTCAGGATCCCGTACCACAGCGCGTGTCGCTGCGCCATTCTCGTCAACTGGGCCACAGCGCCCACTTTGCGGAAGGACGCGGAGTCCTCCTTCATGCCCAACAGCCCAGCGGCTCCCAGCACGTACGTCCGGACCGAGTACTGTCCCTCCTGAGCACCGTCGGGAATGGGGAATGAGTGGAAGAACATGTCACTTGCCTCGAGGTGGATGGCGTTGGTGCGAATGGCATACAGCCCGGACTTCTCCTTGAGCCGCCAGATTCCCTTGAAGAGCGTGTCCTCGTCGTCCTCGCTCGCCGCCCCCCGCAGTCGCTCCACCTTTGAGTGCCGCCGCAGACTGCCATAGCCGGCGCCGCCGTAGGGCGCCAAGCGGCGGAACAACTCTTCCGCCCGGCCGGCGTGTCTGCACGTCTCCATCCCGTTGCAGATGGGGCACGTCAGGTTCACCATGTACAGGTCGGGCAGCCCCTCGACCTCGAACTGCTTGACGCCGAACCAGAGCCCCATCACGCGCCCCTTGCGCAGGAGTTTGAGCGGCGGGTTGTGTCGGGACTGAAGCACGGCCACAAGGTCGGTCGTCTCCTGCGGCACGTGACCGAAGAGGAAGAGCTGATCGCCCTGGTAGCGCAGTCCCATCTCGATCCGGTCTCTGTCGAGACCCGTCTGGAGGGAGGCCGCGGCGGGTCCGCTCGCCGGAACGTTCGGCGCCCCTGCCAGCGAGTTGGAGACAGCGAAGACGGCCAACGCAAAACAGCGCGCAAACATCAGTGTCCTCCTCCCGCCTGCTTGGCCAGCGCAATCACGTTGTCGGGTGTGGCAACCAACCCGTGCAGCAGCATCACCATCACCGCGAGCACGATGACCGCCAGCAGCACCCGGATCTGCTCGCCGGGCAGGCGACGACCGATCCGCACGCCAACCTGCGCGCCCAACACAGAACCGGCAAACAACGTGATCGCCAGAAGCAGATCGACCGTGTGGTTGGCGACGCACTGCTGAACCGTCACATTCGCGCAGGTCAACGTGATCTGAAACAGGTCTGTGCCGATGGCTACGTGGGTCGGCATACCGATGAGGTAGATCATCGCCGGAATCATGATGAAGCCGCCGCCGACCCCTAGGAATGCCGCCAGCACGCCCACCGAGAAGCCGGCGCCGAACGGCAGGAGCGCCGAAGTCTTGATGCCCGAGCGCTCGAACCGCGACTGCAACGGCACGCGAGCGAAGAAGTCGTGCACCCGGCTCCGCTTCTGCTCCACCTGCTCCCCCCGCAGTTCCGCCTGCCTCCGGCCGCGCAGCGCCGCGAGGTCCTCCACCAGCATCAGCAGGCCCAACCCACCCAAGATGACCACGTACACAACCTTGAGGACGAAGTCGAAGTTCCCCAGCTCGCGCAGGTGCTTGACGACCTGGACCCCGGCTGTGCCGCCAACGATGCCGCCGACAAGGATGAGCACCCCCATTTTGGCGTCCACGTTCCCATGTCGGTAGTGGCCCAAGGCGCCCGAGGAGGCGCCAGCGGTGATCTGCGCCGAATCCGTCGCGGCGGCAACAGCGCCCGGAATGCCGATCATGATCAGCAAGGGCGTCAGCAGGAACCCGCCGCCGACCCCAAAAATGCCAGACAGAATCCCGACGATCCCGCCGAGCCCGGCAATGGTCAGTGGATTGAGCGCCCGGTTCGCCACGGGGTAGAAAACACGCAGGCCGCTGAGCCAGCCGCGCACTCCGCCGAGGGCGCCGGCAGTGTGTACCTTGCGCTGCTTGAACCGGCTCGCGTCACCGTGGCATTTGCCGCACGTCTTCACCAAGTTGCTGCGGTGCACCGGCGACTTGGAGTCGCTGGCGGGGAGCACTCCATGGCTGCCATGACAACTGCTGCAGTTGGCCGCTTCGGTGCTTCCGTGCCGCTGCGCCAGCCCGTGGTAGCTCGGGAGGTAGGTCGCCACCACGTCCCCCGGGAGGTCCGCGCGCCCGCTGACGACCGGATCATCGTGGCAGTTGGCGCACGTGCGGACGACATTGCGCGGGGAGACAGAGGAGTCGCTGCTGTTCGGGGACCCAACCCCATGGCCGCCATGGCACGAACTGCACACCGGCGCCTCCTCGACGCCAGCCGCCACGGCCTTCGCGTGGATGCCAGAGGAGTAGTCCTTGAGCTCCTCCTCGTGGCAGCGACCGCACCGCTTCGCCTCTGTCGCCCGGCCGGGCGCAGCCGGGTGAGGGACCCGCTTCGCCTCCGGGTGACAGGCTTCGCACGAGCGAGTCCCATGAACACTGCGCGACAGGACCTCGAGGTCGATCTGCGGGGGGCTGTCCTTCGCCCTCGGGTCCCGGTGGCACTTGAGGCACTCTTCCGCGTGGACGGGAATCAGGGCCAGAACGCTCAAGAAAAGCGCACCGAACAACACCGCGGTTCCTCGGGGGAATCGTGTCTGATCCATCTGCAAACCCACCACCTCGCGGGGCGTTGGCGTTGGTTCTGCGGTCCGTGCAGTCGCCGGCCGGCGCCGGCGGCTGCACTGTGGCTACTGCGCGCCAGCGGTGGTCGCAGGGCTGGGTGCGCGCTCGTCGTACCGATCGTACACCTTCGAGTGCACCTTCGCGGCAATGTGATAGATCAGGTGCGCGAACTTTGAGTGCGGGAAGTACGCCAGCAGGAAGAACACCAGCGCGAGGTGGACGCCGTAAACTATGTAGGGCAGGGCGCCGTAGGTGACGATGCGGGTGAGCTGGACCAACAGGCCGGTCAAGCCGACACCGCCGAGGATGAGCAGGAAGACCCAGTCGAAGTACGTATTCTTGCCCACGTCGTCGCCGCCCCGAAGCCGCTGCAGGACCATTAGCACACAACCGGCAGTCAGCGCCAATCCGCTCACGTTGCCGAGGATTTTGAAGAACCCACGCACTGGGTGATCCAGGTTCCAGGGCAACTCCCAGCCGAAGGCATAGAGTCCGACAACGACCATCGCGGTGGTGATCAACAGCCCCACAAAGCCGTAGAAGATCAGCGCATGCGCCAGATAGCGTTGCTTGTTTGACTCACACTTGCGGAGTTGCTGGTGGGTCAGCACCTCCCAGAACGCCGCGAGCACGCTGGCACACAGCGGGTTGGCATTGCGCGCGCCGGTCTCGACACTCATGGCGCTCCAGTAGCGCTTCACGCCGGTGACCACTGCGGCAACGATGAACACTGAGAGCGGGATGAACACGCCGTAGAGGACGCCGTGCGACAGGAAGTCCTCGAACGGCGCGAAACGACCGCCAGTGTGTTTCAGGAAGAGCAGGTCGAAGTCGCCCTTCTCACCGGGAGGCATCGAGAAGAGGAGCCCGAGCAAGAGCGGGACCGCCGCCAGCACCGCGAAGTACTTGGGTTGCGCGACCAGCCGGCCCAACCACGTAGGCCACGCGTACCGCTGTACCGCCTGAGCACGCACCGCCGCCAGCACATCGCCGGGACGCGCCCCGCGCGGGCACTGGGTCGAGCAGTCGTTGCACTGCTCGCAGAGCCACACGTCCGGGTCGGTCAGCAGCCGGTCTTTCAGCCCCCACTGCGCCCAGATCATCTCCTTGCGGGGGAATGGCTGCCGGTCCGGCGACAGCTTGCACGTTACCGTGCAGGTCGCGCATTGGTAACACTTCTTGACGGTGTCAGCGCCGGACCGCTTCAGCGTTCGGACGAACTCCAGATCCGGCTGGATGAGGGTGGGGGATGGTGTCTCTGCCGCCACGAACTGACTCCTTTTGCGACTGCAGGCTGTTATCTACCACTTGCGCGCCCGGGTCGAGCCCGTCGGCCCGAGCAGACGGATCAGACGAATCGGGCCGACACAACATACAACATGGTTGACCGCGCCAACGCGGCACGGCGGGTGAGCAGCGTCGGTCAGAACCCCTTGTACGGGTTCGGCCCCACGCTGTCGATGGTCTCCATGAACTCGTCGATGATGGCCGGGATCCGCTCGTAGTCCGTGATCTCAACTTCCTCGAGGCGGACGCGATCGGATTCGAGGACGAGCCGGTCGAGCGCCTCTTGCACGTTCTTCGAGCGACGGGCGGCCAGCTCGCTCCCCTTGATGAAGTGGCACTGGTAGTCCTCGCCGGACTTGCAGCCGAAGAACAGAATGCCGTCGATCCCTGCAGCCAGCGCATCGGCAACCCACACCGTGTTCACCGAGCCCAGGCAGCGGACGGGGATCACCCGCACGTACGGGCTGAACTTGAGTCGCTTGAGCCCGGCCAGGTCCAGTGCCGGGTAGGCGTCATTCTCGCAGAAGAAGGCAATGACGCGGGGCTTCTCCTCGAACTCGTCAGGCACGTGGATCGCTTTGATCGCCGAAGCAACGATGTCGACCGAGAAGTCTTCGAAGGACACGATCCGCTCCGGGCACGCGCCCATGCAGACGCCGCAGCGCCGGCACCGCGTCGGGTTGGCCAGCGGGTTGAACTTGGCGTCCTCGTCCAGCGCGCCGAAGGGGCATTCCTCGGTGCAGCGCTTGCACTGCGTGCACCGCTGGAGGTGGAACTCGGGTTGGGTCCGGTCGCCGGCGCGCGGGTGGACGGCTTCCCCGCGGCTGATCATCTCGACGCACTGGATCGCCTTCATTGCGGCGCCTGTGGCGTCCTCGATGGTGTCGGCGATGTTCTGCGGACGGCGCACGCAACCGGCCGCGTAGATGCCGGTCCGCAGCGTCTCGTAGGGGAAGCAGATGAAGTGCGAGTCGGGGAAGTTGTACTTCAGCAGCGGCAGTTCCTCGCCCAGGCGGTACTGCAGGTTGAGCACGCGGGGCTCGTCGGGCGCCTTCTCGAAGGCGAGTACCTCGCCCACCTCGCCCTCGGCGGGTTCGCAGGCTGCCGTCGCGGCCGGCGCCGTTGCCGGCTTGTCCTCTTCGTCCGCCACTCCCGGCAGGCGCTTCGGCGCCACCGCATTGGGCACCATGCCCGTCGCCAGGACGACTAGGTCGGCCTCCAAGCGGATGCTCTCGCCCAGCAACGTGTCGCGGGCGTCCACCGCCACGCTCCCGTTGCCGTTGGCGTGCACGCCGGTCACCTCGCCCTTGGTGAAGAAGACGCCCTCCTCTTCCTGCACCCGCCGATAGAATTCCTCGGCCTGTCCGGGCGTCCGCATATCTTTGTAGACGATGTACACCTGCGCTTCGGGGTCGCGCTCGCGAATGCACAGGGCTTGCTTCAGCGTCGTCGCGCAGCACACGCCGGAGCAGTACTCCAAGTGGTCCGAGTCGCGAGACCCGGCGCATTGTACGAAGACAATGCGCCGGGCCGCGCTCCCGTCGGACGGACGGGTCAGTTGCCCTGGGCTTCCCGCGGCCAGCTCCTCAAACTGCACATTGGTGATGACGTCAGGCGACTGCCCAAACCCAAGAGCGGAGAGTTTCCCAGCGTCGTAGGGACTCCACCCGGTAGTCTGAATGATGGCACCGATGCGGAGGGTCTCCGTGGAGGCGTTGCGCAACGTGACGTCGAACATGCCCGGCGCGCCAGCGGTCTGCTCGATGCCGGTGCTCGTGAACACCCGGATCTTCTCGTGTCCCTGCACCTTGGCAATCAGACCGGGGAGGCCATTCGCCACCGGGGTGTCGTAGGGCGGCCGACGGGGGGTGTGCTTGGGGAACTTGGCCGCCCAGCCACCCAACTCGGCTTCCCTCTCCACCAACGCCACGTCGTAGCCGGCCCGCGCCGCTTCGTGCGCTGCGGTCAACCCCGCTACGCCGCCGCCAACGACGAGAATCGTCTTGTTGATCTCGGGGATCACCGGTTCCGGCAGCTTGGCCTTGGCCGCTCGGGCCAGCCCCATGCGGACATAGTCTTCCGCCAGTTCCTGCGTGTTCTCCTCGCCTGGCTCGTGGGACCAGGCGACCTGCTCGCGGAGGTTCACCCGCTCGACGTGCGTGGTCGTCCTGTCGAAGTTGAACTGCTCGGTCATCATCCGCGGTGAGCAGGCGCCGATCACCAGCGTGTTGACGCCTTCCTCGGCCATGTCCTTGCGGATGAGGTCCAAGCCCTCGTCGCTGCACAGCGCGGCATGCGTCCGGCACAGGGCTGGCTTGACGCCGTCCGCCCCCTCTTTGGCCGCCTGCTCAACATCAAGGCAGTCACCGATTCCACAGCCGCTGCAAATGTAGGCGCCGATCTTCTTGTCCACGATTCTCTCCTGTGTTCCATCCGCCCCTGTCCGGCTTGTCCGGCAGGAGTCCCGAGGCGCGAGCGGAGGGACTCCCTTGGCTTGGCGCCTCAGGCTACGTTAGGCCTGCATCGCCTTGAGTGCCACGCCCGTGGCGTCGCGCACGCAGGTGGCGACATCGACGGGTTTCTTCGCGCAGCCGACGGCGTAGATTCCGTTGCGCGAGTCGTCGTCCACGAAGAACCCGTAGTCATCGCGGGGCACGTTCAGGGGCAACTCGGGCAAGCCGTCGCACGGCGTCATTCCGGTTGCCAGGACGACCAAGTCGGCTTCTTCCCGGAGTTTGCGCCCGGACAGCGTGTCTTCGGCCTCGACGAACAGGTTGTGCGTGGTCGGGTCTTCCTCGATGTTGGCGACTTTCCCCTTGTTCAGCGAGACCTTTTCGTCACTGCTCACGCGAGTGAAGAAGTCCTCCAGCCGGCCCGTCGCCCGCACGTCGATGTAGAAGATCCGCGCTTCGGCATCAGCGCCGCTCTCGCGGACGTAAGTTGCCTGCTTGAGCGAAGCCAGGCAGCAGACGCCGGAACAGTAGGGGTAGTGGTTCTCGTCGCGCGAGCCGGCGCACTGCACGAACGCCACCTTCTTCGCCGGGTGACCGTCGGACGGCCGCAGGAGCTTGCCGCCGGTCGGACCGTCGGGCGCGGCGAGGCGCTCCATCATGACATTGGTGATGACGTTGGGGTACTGGCCAAAGCCGAGCTTCTCGAGCTTGGTTGCGTCCGGCGGCTGCCAACCGGTGGCGATCACAACCGACGCTGCCTGCACGGTGAACGTCCGGGGCTGCATGTCCAGCTCGATGGCGTCGTACTTGCATGCCGCGACGCACTTGTTGCAGTCCTTGCCCTGGCAGACGGTCATGTCGATTACGTGGCGCAGTGGGAAAGACCTCTGGTGCGGCTGGTAGATGGCTTTGGTCTTGTCCAGACCGTAGTTGAACGGGTTGTCCCGCTCGACCGGACAGACTGCCGTGCAGTCGTCGCACGCCGTGCACTTCTCGTTCACAAACCGGGGGTTCTGGCGGACGGTGATCTCGAAGTTGCCCTTCCCGCCTGCGACCTTCTCCACCTCGGCCAGCGTGTAGACCCGAATGCGTGGATTGGCGCGGAGCCGCTTGAGGTTGATCTCCAGACCGCACGACGGGGGGCACAGCTTCGGGAAGTACTGATTGGACTGAACCACCCGGCCCCCCAGGTAGGCGCTGCGTTCCACCAGCACGACCTCTCGGCCGGTCTCTGCCGCCTCCAGGGCCACGGTCATCCCGCTGATGCCGCCGCCGATGATGAGGAGGCGTCCGTTCGCGGAACCTTGTGCGTTGTCCTCGGTATCTGCCACGGTGAACCTCGCAATCCTCTGTAACCGCGCGCGCCAGCGCGTGGTCTGTGTCCGACACGGCAGCGGCGCCCCACTGGGCTCCACCGGCTCCGCGCCGGCAACTACGGACGTGACGTGCTCGGGGGGCTCTGCGCGTTCGCCGCCTCCGGCTTGAGCTTCATGGTCTTCTGTCCGAGCAGGCAGAACTTCAGCCAGTCGAACGCGAAGCGAAGCAGCTCCTCGTCGTCGCTTCGCATCGTCTCGGACTGCTTCTCCGCGACCTCGAAACGCTGAAGGAAACTGCTCTCGAACACGAACCGACGGAACTTGTCCAAGTCGAAGACCGCCGTATGAAACATCTCCATCTGCTTTGGATCCAGAGGCTCGCCCTGAAGGAACCGGTCTTGGAGGGTCAGCTCTTTGAAGCGCTCCCCCATCTCGTTGTACGGGCCTACGTCCTGGTCTCGCAGCCACTGCCCGACCGTCCATTCCCGCTCTTCCTCGAACCCCCGACACACGTCTTCTTGGAGAACGAAGTAGAACTCTCTGTCGCCCTCGCCAGGGGCTTCTGAGGCCCAACCGCCGCCCGGGCGATCATCGCGCGGGGAGGCCAAGCCGAGCGGGTACATCCGGCAGGCCCAGGGGCGATCATTGTAGACGCCGCACCCCTCAGCAGTCACAAACGGACAGCTCTTCTGTTCGTTCTCCTCCATGCGGAGAACAGGCGTCGGCAGCGTCTGTTCTTTGCTGAAAGGGAGCAATGTGTGGCGCTCCAGGAACTCCTCCGAGGTCATCCCGAGGGCATTCTTCAACCGGAGCACGTCGTAGGGGGTCAGGAAAATGTTGACGTCCCGACAGCACTGGTTGAAGCAGGGCACGCCGGGGTGGCAGCGGAAGCGGAACTTGTCGTCGAGCGAAAAGCGCGGCGCGTCTCTCAGCACAGCTTCGGTGAAGCCGGACAGGTTCGTCATCTTGAAGTATCAGCTTTCGCGTCCGCGTTGCCACGCACGGCAGGTGCAGACTGGCTCGGGGCAGGTCTCCGACCGCCCCGGAACGCCCGACCGAAGGTCTCAAAGAGCGCGCGCCAGCCGGGCGCGAGGAGATCTCCGGTCAGCCGTGCGGCGGGGTCAGGAGACCCTCGCCGAGCGCTGTCTGCGTTGTCTCGTCGTCCGGCAGGACTCGGTTCTTCAACGCGTCAAAGGACCATACAGGCAGCGGTCCCGAGCCTCCGGTGGCGGGGTCGTGCCGGTGGCGGTAGGAGGCGTTGACGTTGTACTTCGCCCGCATCCGCCCCCAGCCGCGTACGAAGTAGGGGCAGTCGTCGTTGAAACAGACCAACTGCGGCTCCGGCCCCCACGAGGACTCCGCAGGCGGAGCCCAGCGAGCCAGCGGCTGGTTGCAGTGGGGGCAGAACGTGGCGGCTGACATGGAACTCCGTCTGGCTGGAAGTAAAGGAATGGAATGGGAGGTCGGGGACTTGCCCCGACCTCCCAGATTCACTGCCTCGTCTGAGGCGAGTCAGTTCGTGGGTCTACTCGACGAGCTGGTAGATGGGGCGAGTCTTCGTCTCCCACTCGCCGGTGGCGGGATCCCACCGGCAGTTGGCGAAGACTTTCCAGTTGTCGTTGTCCATCTTCGGCTTGTCCGCCCGGAAGTAGTAGCCGGGCCACCGGGTCTCTTCGCGGTACAGGACCGTGCGCACGTGCGCCTCTGCCTGCCACATGCGGTGGACGTTCTCCCAACAACGCATCAGCTCGTGCAGGTTCTCCGCCGCCAGGTTCCCGGCGTCTTCCTTGAGGAAGGTCAGGAGCTCGAGCCCCTTCTCCAGGAGGGTCTGGCTGGTGATGAACTGGCTGGACACGCCGCCCGCGTACTCGTCCATGATCTTCTGGAGCCGGAACATGAACATCTTGGGCTTGATGTAGTTGGGGTTGACATCGGGATCGCTGGTCTCGGCCTTGTGGGCCTCGAAGCGATCCAGCGGCGCCAGGATCTCGGCCTTGAGGGCGTCGACCTGAGCGGCGTCTACGTTCGGCTGGGCGGAGTTCTCGACGATGTACTTGATCGCCGACTTGGCCGCGATTCTGCCTTCGGTGTGCGAGCCGGAGGAGAACTTATGGCTGGAGGCTCCGGAGGCGTCGCCGGCGCAGAAGATGCCGGGAACGGTCGCCATGTTGCAGTACCCCCAGAAGTACTCGCCCTTGGTCTGGTCGTTCTGCAGATCCTCCGGGCCGCTCACCCACGCGCCGGAGGCGCCGGAGTGGGAGCCGATGAAGTACGGTTCCGAAGCGGCGATCTCGGAGGGCCGCTCCTCAGGCGCGGTATTGGTGGCTGCCCAGAGAATGGCCTGGGAGATGGTCATGTCGAGGAAGTCTTCCCACGCTTCGGCTTCCACCTCGCGCATCTTCTTCTTGATTTCCTTCTCGTCGCCAGCGGCCTGGATGATCTTACCGAGGGCTTGCTCGGTGCGCATCAAGATCGGGCCCTTGCCTTCCATGACGTCGAGCAACATGAGGTAGTTGCGCAGGTTGGCGGGAACCGGTTTCACGTGACCATAGGGCAGCCAGTTCTCCAGCTCGGGTCGGCGGGTCTCCATGTAGTTCTCGTCCAACGCGTTGGTTGCGACGGACTTGAACAACAGGAACCACGCGCCCACGGGGCCGTAGGCGTCCTTGAACCGCACCGGGATGAAGCGGACTTCCTGGCAGGTCATCTCCGCGCCGGCCTTCAGGGTGAAGTAGGCGCTGGAGCCGGAGTTCCACGGCGGATACCACGCACGGCCCAGACCTTCGCCGGAAGACCGGGGCTTGAACACGTGCACGGCGCCGCCCATTGCTACCAGCGTAGCTTTTGCCTTGAACACGTAGAACTTGTTCTCGCGAACGCTGAAGCCGATGGCGCCGGCGCACTTGTCGCCATCCATGAGCGGACCGACGATAAAGACGTGCTCGTAGATGTTCTCCATCCCGAGAGCGTTCTTGGCGGCTTCGGCCACGACGACCTTGTAGGACTCGCCGTTGATCATGAGCTGCCAACGGCCCTCATGAACGTACTTGCCTTGGTCGTCCGTCCAGATGGGGAGCCCCCATTTCTCGAACAGGTGAACGGTGGAGTCCACGTGCCGAGCGATGTTGGCCACCAAGTCCTCGCGGGTGACGCCCATGAGGTCGTTGCGGACGTATTGGACGTAGTCTTTTAGGGTGTTCTCGCCATCTTTGAGACCAACGTACTGGTTGATGGCGGAGAGCCCCATGGCGACGGCGCCGCTGCGCTCGACGGCGGCTTTATCCACGAGCGTGACCTTCAGACCGTGCTGCTTGGCCCAGTGGGCTGCTTCGACGGCTGCCCCGCAGGCTGCCATGCCGCCGCCGACGATCAACAGGTCGGTGGTTACTTCGACGGTTTCAAAATCGGCCATGTCGTCTCTTCCTCCTCCTTACAGGGTGGGAACCTCGGCGAGACCGGACGAGGCCGGTTCCGTGAACAGCGCAGGGCTGTTGAGGTCGGTCTGATCGTCAGGGAAGCCGCCAGCGGGCTGCGCCTCTCCCTCGGGGGTCGTCCGGATGGGGAACTTGAACCGCTTCAAGGTTCCGTTTCTGAACTTCACAGTCCACATGATCGAATCCGTGCTGCGCAGGGGCGTAACGGACGCACCCAGGGGCACGAAGTCGGCATACCCCCGGACTTCGACGGCCTGGACCGGGCACATCTTGACGCAGTTGTAGCACTCCCAGCACATGGCCGGATCGCGGTTGTACGCCTTGCTGATCTCCTGGTTCAGCACCATCAGATCGTTCGGGCAGATGTGCTGGCAGGCCGTGCGATCCAACGCCTTGCAGCCGTCGCATTTCTCTGGGATCACGTAACTTGGCATTCGCCTACCTCCTTCTTCGTAACTGCTGCGGCTCGATGGCCGCACACAACCTGAGTCCATTCGGGCGGTCGGGTCGCCCGGCCTCAGCTATTGAGCGACCGGTAGTACTCGACCAGGATTTCCACGACCTCCTTCCGACTGAATTCGACCGGCGGGATCTCTCCCTTGCCGAGCATCTCGCGAAGCTTCGTGCCGCTGATGAACACCTGCTCCTCTTTGCCGTGCGGGCAGGTCTTGATCGAGGCCATGCCGAGACACTTCTTGCAGTAGAACGTGTTCTCGAACTTCAGCGGCTGCAGGGCAAGCTCGCCGGGCTTGAGCGAATCGAAGATCTCCTGCGCCTCGAAGGGGCCATAGTAACTGCCGACGCCCGCATGATCGCGGCCCACGCACAAGTGGCTGCAGCCGAAGTTCTGCCGGATGATGGCGTGCAGGATCGCTTCCGTCGGGCCGGCGTAGCGCATCTCCATGGGGTAGACCTTCAGCACCACCCGGTCCGTGTTATAGAAGTTCTCGAGCAGGACGTTGTAGCACTTCATCCGGGTCTCTGCCGGAATGTCGCCCGGCTTCAGCTTCCCGACGATGGGATGGATGAAGAGCCCGTCGGTGATCTCCAGCGCGACCTTCGTGAGGTACTCGTGCGAGCGGTGGATCGGGTTGCGAGTCTGGAACGCCGTGATGGTGCTCCAACCCTTCGCCTCGAAGATCGCCCGGGTCTCGGCCGGGCGCGCGTACTCGGGGAACTGCTCCGGGTAGCCGGCCTCGTTGAGGACCTCGACCGGCCCGCCGAGGCAGACCTCACCCTGCGCCATGACTTTCTGGACGCCCGGGTGCTCGGGGTCCTCGGTGCGGAACGTTTGCAGGCATTCCGTCTGCTTGCAGTAGGTGTAGCGTTCTTCGACGACCATTGTCGCCAGAATGTCACCCGATTCCTCCTCGACGAGCGCAACCGTGTCCCCGTCCTTGATCCCGTCCGCCACCTCGGCGGCAACGGGAAGCGTGATTGGGATCGGCCAGAGCGTGCCGTTGGCGAGGTGCATGTCGGCCACTACGCCGTCATAGTCGGCCTTGCCCATGAACCCCGTGAGGGGGCTGAACGCACCCATGCCGATCATCAGGAGATCGGACACTTCGCGCGAGCCGATCTCGACCTGCGGCAGCTCTTTGGCCGCGGCCAGCCGGCCGGGGACCTCGCACGCCTCCACCAACCGCGGAGTCAACTCGCCGCCATGTGGCGGCACTAATTTGCCCATCTATTTCTCCTCCTTAGGGTCGTACAACGATGCCTAAGATGATTGCTATTGAGCAGTGCTGGAAGCGGCAACCTACCGACCTCCCTGCGCTCGGGCCAAACTGAGCCCGCCTGGGCTGCAGGGCAACGACTCCGGTCCCCTCGTTCAGGAGACGCCCTTTCGGGCGAGCGCACGGTCAGTTCCCGGTTGCCTACAGTGACCTGGTGAAACGGGAAAGCGCGCACTTGGCGGAGCATTTCACCTGGGTGCAGAAGCAGAGGCGTCGGCGAACTGCCGCTCCCTGCCTTTACGTGCAATTTACATTTGAGATTGGCGCCCATTGTACGCAATCTCACTGGGGGAGGTCAAGGTCGTCAGGATGGTTTTCTGCCCAGGGAAGACCTCACTTCCCGCCACAACGCTGCTACTGCAACGAAATGCCCGGATTTCCAGTGCCGGTCAGAGGAGAAAGGCACTTGCCCCCCGCCGGTGCGTCGCTGGCGGCTTTCTTGCGGTTGAGCCAAGGAAGACGACCGCACGTGAAGAATACGTAAACTCTCCGGGAGGCGGCGAGCGAGGTCGCAAGCGGGCCCGCGTTCTGCCCGCTCCTGACCGTCAGCGCTCCTCTGCCAGGAACCGGGCAGGAGAAGAAGTGACAACCAAGCTGCTGATCGTAGACGACGACCGCGACTTTGCGTCTTCGCTGTCGCTTCTGCTTGACAGTGAGGGGTTTGCCACCAGGTGTGCCTCGTCGGGGGAACAGGCTCTGGACGCTGCTCGGGCGTGGCAGCCCGATGTGATTCTCCTCGACGTTGTCCTTCCCGGTCTCGACGGGCTCTCCGTGTGCCACGCGCTGCGCAGAGAGTCGTCAGCGGCGATCATCATGCTCACCGCGCTCGATGCGGAGGTCGACCGGGTGGTGGGTCTGGAAGTGGGCGCGGACGACTACGTCACAAAGCCCTTCAGCCACCGCGAGTTGAGCGCTCGGATCCGCGCTGTCCTCCGGCGAACCCAGGGGGGGCGGTCCACGGAGACGAACTTGGTGTCGGGCGACCTGGAGCTTCGCTTCGACTCCCGCAAGGTGTACCTGCGGGGGCAGCCAGTTGACCTGACACTCAAGGAGTTCGAGTTGCTGGCCACCTTTGTGCGTCAGACCGGCCGCGCGCTGTCGCGGGACGAGTTGTACGGGACGGTGTGGGCCGGCGCCCCGGCCGAAGGGTCTCGAACGCTGGACGCCCACATCCGGTCTCTCCGGGAGAAGATCGAGGCAGATCCGGCCAACCCCACGCGGATCGTCACCCTGCGCCGGGTCGGATACCGGTTCGAGGGATGACGGCAGCGGTTCGCGTGCTTCAGGTTGGCGCCTGCGTCCAACCCACCCCGCTCGCCGGAGGGTCGCGATCTGCGACCGCGTAGCCACCGGTATCGTTCTCACCCGGCAGCCGGAATGCGAACGGTGAACGTGGTACCCTTCTGCAACGTCGACCTGACCTGGATCGTCCCCCCGTGCTCCGTGGCGACCTTCTGGGCCACCATGAGTCCCAGCCCCGTACCCGCTGAGCCTTTGGTCGAGAACTGAGGATCGAAGACCCGTTCCCGCGTCGCCTTGTCCATGCCGACACCGTTGTCCGAGACTCGGAGAACGACATCCGGCCCTTTGCGGCACGCCGAAAGCTCGATGCGGTGCCTGCGGGTCGGCCGGTTGTCGAACAGGCAGGCGTCAAGGGCGTTTTCCAGGAGATTGACGAGCAGGGAGTGCAGCCCTTTGGGGTCGGCGACGACCTGGGTGCTCTCGTCAGGGCAGCGAACCTCCAGTGCAATGCCATGCGACTGGGCTTTCCCTGCGAACAGCTCACCGATCTCCGTCACCAGTTCGCGGCAACGGAGAGACTGCTTCTCGGGCTTTCGTTCCTTCGCGTAGAAGAGGATGTCCTGCACCAGCTTGGAGACGCGCTCGACGTTCCGCTCGACCATGGCCCAGCCTTCTTTCACCAACTCCCGGTCGTCGCGCTGGAAGCCGGAATTGACCACGTAGACGCCGCCGTCCAGCCCCATGAGAATGCCCTTCACGCTGTGGGATACGCCAGCGACCAACTGCCCCAGAGAAGCCAGTCGCGACTGCAGTTTGCGGACCTCGGAGATGTCCGTGGACATCTCCATCGCGTGGGTGACCTCGCCGGCCGCATTCCGAATGGGGGCGCTGTACACGATCACGTTGACGGTCCTGCCGTCTTCAGAGGTGACCAGTTCCTCGCTGCTGTGGACCTGCCCGTCCTCGAACGTCTGCGCCACGGGGCACACCGGGCAGCGGTCCGGCCGACGTTTGTAGACCTTGTAGCAGTGCCGACGCCGTGGCTCGCCGAATGCCTGTCTGAAGGCGTGGTTGGACTCGACGAGGCGGAACTCACGGTCCTGAACGGAGATGTAGCAGGGAACCTCGTTGAACAGGATCTCGTAGCGCTGACGGACATGAGACGGGTCCCAGTCGAAGCCCTCGGGAGGCGGCGGCTCGGCCGGTGTAAAGAGTTCGAGGACGGCCTCGATAGCTCCGTCGGTGCCCCGAACCGGGCTGGTTCGGCTGGCGAGACGTAGCTGTTCCTCGGCCGGGGTGGTCACAGTTGTGTCGAGAGCGTGGGCGTCGCCGTCGACGAACGTCAGCAGCGCGGGGCAGTCAACGCACGGCGCGTCCCGGCGACCGATTGCCCGGTAACAGACCTCGCCAACGACTTCGCCGAAGGTCTCGCGAAGCAAGCGGTTGGCGGCCAGGACTCGGAGCTCCCGGTCCACCACCGCGGCGAAGCCCGGAAGGTCTTCGAACACCTCCCGATACGCTATCTCGGCCAAGGTGGCACCTTCCCCCGGCCCCGCGCGTGATCAAGCGACTGGCTGAGTCTCCTGCGCCGACTCCAGCACTTTGCGGACGCTCAACAGGAACTGCTCCTTCTCCACCGGCTTCTCAACGAAACCGTCCGGCCGCGGCAGCGAGTGCTGGTAGATGAACTGGCGGAAGTCGAGGTCGGGATGGTCCTCGGGGCTGATCCCCGTCACGATGATAACCGGCAGGTTGCCGTATCCGTTGTTGCCCGCACGGATCTCTCGGTAGAGGTCGGTTCCGGCCATTCTGGGCATGAGCAAGTCAAGGGTGAGCAGATCGGGCTTCTCCTGACGGATCAGCTCCAATGCCTGCGTGGAGTCGGTTGTCGAGACGACTTGGTAGCCGTTGTCCTCGAGCAGCGTGGTGAGGAAGGTAACCGTGTCCAACTCGTCGTCTACGACGAGCACTTTCCTCCTGACTTCCCCGATCGCTTCGGTCGTGGCTCTGGCGGGCCGCTCAGGCAGCACGAGGGCTTCGGCAAATAGCTCGCCTACGGTCTTGACCCGCATGTCCAGCTTGTACCGCTTGATCAGGTCAGACAGAGCGTCGACGCAGTTGTGGCATGCAGTGGCGACCACCTTGGCGCCGGTCGCCGCCAGTTGGTCTGCCTTCGGCTTGGCGACCTGCAGGCGCCGCTCGGTGTACTCCGACATCGACATGGCGCCGCCGCCGCCGCTGCAGCAAAGGTTGTCGGCCCGGTTGGGGTGCATTTCCACGAACTCCGTGCAACAGTGCTGCAGCACGAAGCGCGGTTCCTCCGTCATGCCGCTGCTGCGCCCGAGGTTGCAGGGATCGTGATAGGTGACTGGCTCCGCGTTGACGGACGGGTCGAGCTTCAGGCGCCCGCTTTGAATGTACCCCTGCATGGTTTCCAGGTAGTTCTCGATGGGGAAGCTCAGCTTCCGGCCCGTCCAGTTCGGCGACTCCCACTTCGTCGCTCTGAAGCCATGACCGCATTCGGAGGTGACAAGCTTCTTGGCGCCGAGTCGCTCCACGGCATCGAAGACGAGGTTGCCCATGTGCGCGCCAAGCGCGTTGTCGCCGGAAAACAGCCCAAAGTTCGTATTGTCCCACCCTTCGGACGCCATCGTCCAGTTCTCGCCCACAGCGTAGAAGACCTTGGCCGACGCCAGCAAACTGAGCGGAGCATACTTGACCTCGCGCGGGTTGATCGCGTAGAGCAAGTCGGCGCCCTCCTTGTTGAGGGGAATGACTGCGTTCGCGTCGCCGACCTCTGCCTGAAGCTCCTCGCTGAGCCATTCGATGGTCTCGATGTAGTCCTGCTTGTCCACCGCCATCTGGTTGCCGTGCTCCCACTGGTCCTTGCTGACGTCCAGCACGCCCTGGGGAGCCACTCCGACCTCGGTGAGGAGGGAGCGGGCAGTCCGGATGAGCAGCGCCATGTCGACGCCCATCGGGCAATTGAGCGTGCAGCGCCGGCACATGGTGCAGTTGCCGAAGACGACCTCCTTGAGTGCCTCCAGGTCCTCGTCGGAGACCACGGTCTTCCCCCCGACCCACTTCGGTGCGACCTTCCCCATCCAGTCAGTGTGATACTTGTACAGCTTGCGCACCTGGTCCGCTTTGTAGGCGGGCGCCATCTTCGGGTCGCCGGTGGCGAGGTAGTAGTGGCAGGAGTCTGTGCACTGCCCGCAGTGAGCGCAGATGCCGAACGACAACGCTGCCTGGCGGTTCACTTTCTTCCGGAACGAGTCGACTACGGCTTGGGCTTTTTCGGATCTCTGCATGTTCGGGACTCCCTGCAAGGAATGCGCGTCGGCGGCTCCGGCGGCTCACTTGGCCACGGGCTGCAGATTGGTGGAACCGGTCTGCTTGGGATAGACGCCCCGGTGACCCAGGTGCTTGCCGAGATAGTACTTCTGGAACGGGTAGTACAGGTAGTGGGAGATCTTGCTGAACGGCACGTAGATCAGGAAGAAGGTCGTCATGCCGAAGAAGGCGATCAGCGCCCAGGCGCTCCTGTTCGGCGTCGCAAAGAAGGCAGAGAGCAGGTAGAGGTCGAGCAGAATGATCGAGAAGTAGTCGTCCGCGCTGCTGATGAGCCGGAGATCGGGCCGGACGCACCGCTTGACGAACCGGGAGACGCCGGCGAGGAAGGCGAGCGCCAGCACCGCTTGAATGGCGACAACCGCGCGAGGACCGGCGATCAGCCCGGGCCAGTACGGCAGGATGAACGTCACCGCGATGGCCACGGCCACCCCGAGGTGGAAGACCGCGAACTCGGCATACTTGGTCCAGTGCTTGCGGGCGCTCTCCATCGCCCACGGCATGGCGATGGCGACCATCGCGTAGGCAATCCCGGCGCGTTCATCTCCTCGCGAGGGAGTGTTCTCCCGGGAGGCTGGGAACTTGAGCAGCCACCGGATGCGGAGCATGTAGACGACGGCCATGAAGGCAAGGGCTATGAGCTGTACTTCATCCTCGAGTACCTTGAGGAACTGGTCCATGGAATGCGGTCCTCCCTGCAGGTCTGCTGAAGATGCCCCGTTCTGGTCGCTCCTCTATAGCGGAAGCAGCGCGCACTCGAGTCGGGGCCTCGCTGCCAGCGCACCGGAAAGACTGCGCTCGGTCGCTGCGCCGAGTTCCTCCAGACGTCGCCGAAGCGACTGCACGGACAGTGGCTCGCCCAACTCAGCAAACCCGAAACGTGGTCGTACTCCCTCCTGCTCTGGCGAGGTGGTAAGCAGGATCGTGGTGCCCGATACTCTTGGGTCTGCGGACAGGTGGCGGCAGAGTGCCTGGCACTGGTCAGGAGGAAGCGCGCAGTCCACCACGATGCATTCTGGCCGGAAGCTGCCGACAAGCGCCGAGCAGTCGTACTCGCAACCGGTGAACCGGAAATCAAACCAGCCGTCATCGCTCTGCCGCAGGCTCCGCTCGACGGTCTCGCTGTTGGTGACGACCAACACGCGGATCGGCGCCGGCCGGAAGCTCCGGAAGTAGCTGCACCTGTCGCAGGAGGTCTCGCAGAACGTGCCCTTGTACCCATCCGCCTCGCCCAGATGACTCATCTCGAAACATCGAAGCGCGCGAGACCGGTAGACCAGGCACTGCTGGCAGTCCGCTCGGAGGGCTCCATCTTGTGAGTAAAACTCCCAGCAGAACCGGGAGGGCGGCGAGGCAGCGCGCTCCGATGGGCGTTCAACACGCAGTTCCCCTTTGTCGCCCAACAGCGTTTCGAGGCTCTCTCGCTGGATGCGGTAGTGCCCGCCCGCCGTGCGCTGCGCCCGGACCTTCCCAGCCTTGATCCATTTCAGGACGGCATCGGGGGTCACCGAACAGAGCTTGGCTGCTTGACCTGTGGATAGGAGTTGCACGTTCGGACGCTCTGAGTATTCAGCGTTTTATTGGTTTTATTGACTCAGATTATGCCAGAGTAGGCGAGCGGTGTCAACCCAGGGAGCTATTTCCGAGCGAGATTCTGTTGGCGAGACGCGGGAGGATGGAGCATGATCTGCGGCTGGCGGGGCGGTCGTGGAGACCCGATCGGGGTCGAGTGAGGCGACGTGGAGGGGGCGCGTCTGGTCTGCCCGGAGACCGGCCGGTGACCGCGACCCAGCGAAGTGACCCTCCGCGTTCGTCCGTAGACCCACGGCAGTGCTTCCGCTCTGACCGACGCTCCTGACGCCGACGCGACTTCCGCCCTGCCACAAGGCGTCCTGCCCGCTGAGGCGGCGCCAAACGCCCGGCCGCCTCCCCGGACGTCAGGCGCCCTGGCCCAGCAGCTCCCGCACCTTGGCCAGCACCGCGTCGCGATCGACCGGCTTCTCGAAGTACGCCGCCGGCGGGGCGACCTGCTTGCGGCTCCGGATGAATTGCTCGAACTCGCTGCTGATCCCCGTGATGATGACCACCGGTATCTCGGCGGTGTTGGGGTCCGCCTGCAGATCGCGGAACATCCGGACGCCGGACTCGCTGGGCATGGTGATGTCCAGCGTGATGAGAGCCGGCTTGCTGGAACGCGCCAACTCCATGCCCTGTTTCCCGTCCATGGCAGTGAGCGTGTCGAAGCCGTTATCTTGGAAAAACGTGGTGAGGTAGCTCAGTACATCCTGCTCATCGTCGACGACCAGAATGGTCTTCTTCGTATCGGCCACGTGAGGGTTCCCCCATTTCGATAGAGGCGTCAGGGAGTGCCCGACTCGGCACCGCCTTCTACCACTCGTCCTCAAAGCTGATGAATGGCGCGCTGAGATCAGGCATGGCGTTGCAGATCAGTTCTACCAGACCGCCATAGTGCAAGTTCGACTTCTCGGTCGCGCCGTAATACCTGAAGAAGTCCCGAATCGCTCCCTTGCAGTTCGAGCACGGTGCGCAGACGTACTTGGGCACTTCCGGGCTCAGGCAGTCGCTAAACGCGCCGAGGATCTGCTGGAACTTCTTCCGACTGCTGACGTTGTTGCGCCAGTCCTCGAAGTTGTTGCCGGACATGATGGCGAAGCCGCTGCCGCCGCCGCAGCAGTAGTTCTCCACGCCGTGCGGAGTCATCTCGCGGAACTGCGGGCAGAGCTTCCTCAGAATGCGGCGCTGTGGCTCCACGACGCCCATCAGCCGGACCAGGTTGCACGGGTCGTGCAGGGTCACGGGGAAGTCGTTGCGGGAGGGATCGAGTTCCAGCCTCCCGCTCATGACGAGGTCTTCCAGAAAGGTCATCGCGTTCTCGCGGGGGATGTTGAGGTCGTCCACAAGCAACCGGTCGGTGATGAGGCTCTGGACCTTCGTCTCGTGACCGCACTCGCCCGCGACGATCTTCCGGACGCCCAGGCGCTTGGCAATGTCTGCGTGTTTGACGGCAACCCGCGCAAGCTGGACATCGTCGTAGAACAGCCCGTAGTTGACGCCGTCGTAGCCTAGCGGCTCCGACGACATGGTCCAACTCACTCCCGCCTTCTCGAGGATGATCGCGAAGGCGGCGACGTTGTCGGGCCACGCCATGACCTCCCCGGCATTGTGAATCAGCAGAACGTCGGCGCCCTCCTTGTCCCAGGGAATCTTGATCTCCAGCCCCCAGCGGTCCTGAATATCTTCCTCGATGAACTCGCAGTTGTCCTTGACGACCAGCGCGTTCATGCCGGTGGACGAGCCGACTTTGAGCTGCAGCACCGTGCCGCTCTTGTGCAGTTCGTCGGCCGTGAGGCCAAGCTCCTGCGAGAACAGCTTGCGGAGTTCACGGGTGACAAGGGCGTTGTCCACCCCGATGGGGCAGGTCTGCGCGCAGCGTCTGCAGAGCGTGCAGCGGTAGGCCAACTCGGCCAGTCGCCGGATCATCGGTCCGTTGAGCTCGATTCCTGTGGATCCCTTGAACCGGCTCCACAGGCCCCCGCCCGGCTTGACGTGCTTCTCGACGAGACGGCGGAAGATCTCCGACCGGTAGGTGGGCCGGTAGAGGTCGTTCCCGCCGCTCATCTCGAACACCGGGCACGCTTGCACGCACGTCTGGCACCGAGCGCAGTGGTCGGTGGTGATCATGAGCGGCCGCAGGAACAGCCAGTTGTTCTCCTTGGTGAACAGCTTCCGCAGACCCGTCAGGAACTTCTCGACCAGCTCCTTCTCTTCTTCGTCGGTCTGCAGCTTCCGCAGCCCCAGTGCGGAGAACCCGTCCAACGAGAAGTCGACCTGTTCCCGCTTCTCGGCCGTCACTTCCTTGAACGGCGGCAACTCCTCCGCCTTGTCGTACGGAGGCGGCAGGGGCACGAGGTCTTCGGGCTTGACCTCCGCGACCTGGTCGAGGTCGGTCCGGCTGAAGTCGTCAAGCGTCAGTGGCTTCGTCATTACCTGGCACCTTAGAGACGGCGAGATCTACCCACGTCTTCTGTCCATCTGCGCCAACGTGCGCCGCAGCCCACGTCGGCTTGTATCCCAACTGCGCCTTGATCTGGCTCTCGATCTTGCTGCCCCTCACGTTCGGCGTGTCGCCCCACCGAACATCGTGATAGGCGAAGTACTTGGCCATGAAGTGGATCATGTGTGTGAACGGCAGGTAAAGGGCGAAGAGCCCGCCCAGCACCAAGTAGGCCGCCGCCAGCGGCGAGACAACCGCTCTGCCCGGGTTTCCCGCCAGCATTGCAGCGGCGAACTGGTGAAGCTCGGCGACGCTCCGCGTCAGGACGACTGCCAACCCCAGCGCGCTGAGCGCGCAGATGAGCAGCAGGTTGAATCGGTGTTCGAAGGTGGTGAACAGCGCCATGCCCCGATCCACCGACCGCCGGACCAGGAGTCCCACAGCGCCCGCGAGGCTCAGCAGCCCCCCCAACCCGAGGAGCAGCGTCAGCAGCCAACGCGCGGCGGTGCCACCCATGGAGACTGCGCCCATCATTGCCGGCGCTGCTGCGCCGACCAGGCCGAAGAACAACACCAGCGCGACGGCGGCCGTCAGCAAGTAGAGACCCGTGTGCATCACCAGCGTGGACAGCCAGAGCGCCTTGTTGTTTTCGTGTACGCCCTTCTGTAGGAAGATCTCCTGGAGCATGTACTTGATCATGCCGACGTTGTCGTGCGGACGTTTTTTCGTCCACCAGTCGACTTCCTCAAAGTAGGAGCCGCCATAGTGCGCGCGGCCGGCTTCGTGGGGCACGGGGTACAGTTCCCACCGAATGTGCAGAGGGGCTTTCGCCAGCCGCCAAGTGCGGACCAGCGAAGCGACAACGAAGACTGCGAGGGCGATCCAGGCAAACGCAACGAGAAGACTCATCCTCAAGCTCTCCCGGTCCGGGTTGGCGTCGTGCCAAGAGGCCGACACCACAGCGTCGATTACGTGACAGCAGCGGTTGGGCCGTTGGTGGGCGCCTGCAGGGGCTCGCCCGCAGCATACCGCTGATGATACGGACAGGCGGCGCAGTCATCTGTCGGACAGTGGACGTGCCGGTGGTCGACATAGTGGCGCAACTCGTAGCAGCGCAGCGCCTCCGCGCGGTAGACCACGCACGTCTCGCACTCTCTGGTCTGGCCCGCATGGTCGGGGGCGGCTGCGAAGAACTCCCAGCACCGCGGTTGTTCTTCCTTGAATAATGCCCGATCAAGCTCTGCGACCGACATGCCATGCTCGATCATGAACCTGCGCAGATCGTGGGGGCGAACCCGGTACTGGCCGCCGGCAGTGCGCTGGGCAGGCAGTCCGCGGTCATGGATCCAGTTCTGGATCGTCTCCGGGGACACGAGGCAATACCGCGCCACTTGTCCTGTCGAGAGAGCTTGCATCCCGGATCCTCGCGCTTTCCGCAGTTTCCGCTCTTTTCGCTGCCTGCAAACCACGTGCCAATCCGGCGCCGTCTTGCCGCACCGCCCCCGCGCGGCTGGAAGCACGCGCGCTCAACGACCTCCCCGAGGCGGCGCGCTTCGCCGTTCCCGACCGCCTGTCACAATCCGTTAGAGCGCCCTGCGTTGCCGCGGAGGAAGCTGCCGGTCACGCCAGACCCGGCTTGCTTTGCCTCCGCGACGAAACAGGCAGGAAGAGCACCGGAATGCGGCGAATCTGGGCGCGCAGGTCACACTCCGCCCCGGCTCTCAGAATGCCGCTTCCCCTTCTGTATGCGTCCGGATCTTGAGAGCACATGCTGCCCCTGCCGCGACGCGTTCGGGCAAGGGCGTTCGTGGTCGTTTCGTTGCAACGCAGTGCTTTACACTGGCTTTACATTTCCCCATGGTCGGCAGTTGCTGGGCGATCCGGCGAAGTGCGAGACCCACGACGCATGGGAGGTCTTCCTCAACCGACAACCCGGAGGGCGTGCCTGCCTCAGCGGCGCCTGGCTGGACGAGGCAGTTGCAGGAAACGAGAGGCTGGGCGGAGCCCCGCACGATGAATCCGCTCGACTTTCAGGCAAAGGCATGAGGTGCACCTGTATGGCTGAATATCAGACACCGCAGTTGGACGAGCTGGAGAAAGGCCCCTGGCCCAGTTTCGTCTCCGAGATCAAGAAGGCCGCCGAGACAAGCCCCATGGCCAACGGGCTGTTGGGGCAGTTGGAGCGGTCCTATCAGGAGAAGATTGGGCACTGGAAGCATGGCGGGATCGTCGGCGTCATGGGGTACGGCGGCGGCGTCATCGGTCGCTACTCCGACCTCGGAGAAGACTTCCCGGAGGTAGCTCACTTCCACACCATCCGCATCAACCAGCCCGCAGGATGGTTCTACACTTCGGAGAAGCTGCGGACGTTGTGCGACATCTGGGAGGCGCATGGCTCCGGTCTGACCAATATGCACGGGTCAACCGGCGACATCGTCTTCCTGGGCACGAGGACCGACCAGCTTGAGCCGATCTTCTCGAAGCTGACCAAGGCGGGCTTCGACCTGGGTGGCTCCGGCTCCGACGTCAGGACACCAAGCTGCTGCGTCGGTCCGGCTCGTTGCGAGTGGGCCTGCTATGACACCCTCAAGGTCACGCGGAAGCTCACGATGGACTACCAAGACGAGCTGCACCGGCCGGCCTTCCCGTACAAGTTCAAGTTCAAAATGTCCGGGTGCCCGAATGACTGCGTCGCCTCCATCGCCCGAGCGGACATGTCCATCATCGGCACTTGGCGCGACAACATCAAGATCGATCAGGGCGCTGTGAGGGAATACGTCGCCAACGGCCTCAACATGGACGACGACGTAATCGACCGCTGTCCCACCAAGTGCATGAAGTGGAGCGGCGACACGCTGGCCATCGACAACTCCAACTGCGTCCGCTGTATGCACTGCATCAACGTCATGACCAAGGCGCTGGCCCCTGGCGACGATCGCGGCGCTACTATCCTGCTCGGCGCGAAGGCGCCCATCGTCGAAGGCGCTATGCTCTCGTCGGTGCTGATTCCGTTCATCAAGATCGACGAAGAAGAAGAGCTCGAGTCGCTCAAGGAGCTCGTCGAGGAGATCTGGGACCTCTGGTGCGAGGAAGGCAAGTCCCGGGAGCGCGTCGGCGAGTTCATCCAGCGCGTCGGTCTGGGGAACTTCCTGGATGCCATCGGGCTGGAGCCGTTGCCCGAGATGGTGGCGCATCCGCGCGAGAATCCGTACATCTTCTTCGAGCAGGATGACGAGGATGAGGATGAAGACGAGAACGAGTAAGCCGGACGCCGTGTCCCAGTTGCGGTGCCTGCCCGGTAGCCCTGCAACTCGTACCCCCTGAGCACGATTTCAATTCTCTATAAGGAGCAGAGCATGGCAGAAGAAAGACTTACGGACATCGGACCTCCGGATTACGAGGATCTCCTGCCCCCCGTTATTAAGGACAACTACGGGCAGTGGAAATACCACGAGATCCTGAAGCCGGGCGTGCTGTGCCACACCGGCAAGTCCGGCGACAAGCTGTTCTCGGTACGCGCAGGCTCCCCTCGGCTTGTCAGCATCGACAAAATCCGCAAGTACGCCGACTTGGCGGACAAGTATTGCGGCGGCTACCTGCGCTTCACCAGCCGCCACAACGTGGAGTTCCTGCTGACGGACGAAGCGAAGATCGATCCGCTCATCGCCGACCTGAAGGAGCTTGGTCACCCGGTGGGTGGCATTGGCAACTCCATCTCCAGCATGGTGCATACGCAGGGCTGGGTGCACTGCCATTCGGCGGCGACGGATGCTTCGGGTGTTGTGAAGGCCGTCATGGACGAGCTGTTTCCCCACTTCGCGAACATGGATCTGCCAGCCAAGACCCGGCTGGCGCTGGCTTGCTGTCTCAACATGTGCGGTGCGGTGCACTGCTCCGACATCGCCATCCTGGGCATCCACACCAAGCCGCCGGTAGTCGACCACGAGCGATTGGCCAAGATCTGCGAGATCCCTTCACTCAGCGCTTCGTGCCCGACGGCCGCGATCCGGCCCGCTGAAGTGAACGGAAAGCCCTCGGTGGAAGTCATCGAGGAGCAGTGCATGTTCTGCGCCAACTGCTTCACGGTCTGCCCATCGATGACGATGAGCAACGCCGAGACCGACGGCATCTCCATCTGGGTGGGCGGCAAGGTGAGCAACGCTCGCTGCGAGCCCAAGTTCTCCAAGCTGGCGATCCCCTACCTGCCGAACAACCCGCCTCGCTGGCCCGAGGTTGTCAATGCCGTCAAAAACATCGTCGACGTGTGGGCGGCGAACGCCCGCAACTACGAGCGCATCGGCGAGTGGATCGACCGCATCGGTTGGCCCAAGTTCTTCAAGCTGACCGGCATCGAGTTCCAGAAGGAGCACATCGACGACTTCAAGTTCGCCGGGACGACCTACCATAACTCGGCGCACCTGACGTTCTGAGCGATCCAGCAGCCAGTGATCGGCAAGCAGTCCCTCGCGGCGGGAAGCGCTGGATGTTGACTCCCGCCCAGGACTGATGATTGGCGATTTATCACTGCGGAACCGGGAGGAAACGCTGATGGCAGACGACAAAGTCCAAGAGATCGCCGACGCCATGTACAAGCTGGTCGCGGAGTCCCAAGGGAGAAAGAAGCTGAAGCCAACGGACCTGACGAAGGCGATGAAG
>PEVN01000162.1 GCA_002779825.1 Armatimonadetes bacterium CG06_land_8_20_14_3_00_66_21
GTCGTAACCACTGCAATCAGTTTGCGTAGGAGGTTTGGGGGATGCACGAATATGAATGGGAAGAACAGGTAGACGATTTCCTGGAGACAACCACGGAGTCGGCCCTATGGGTACTGGTTGCGTACGGCTGGTGGAAGCCGAGTTCCAGCCCTGAGGACGTGGAGCTGGGGTTCATGACCTGCACTATCGACAACTTCCCGGACGTGGTCGCATTCCTCATGCGGCAAACGCCGAAGCAGTACTCGTTCAACTTCGGCGCGTCTATTCCGCTGAGACAGATGGAGGCCCTCCGCAAGAAGTTCAGCGCCATACAGGTGCGCACACTCGCAGTCCGGGGGCTGGATCCGCACGACAAGTGGCACATTGTTGCGCTGCGACAGATATGCAGCAAGTACGCGGCTGCGAGATGGCTTGAGCGCGGGGTTGCGCTAGTCGACATCTGTGGCTTCACCACCACCACCTCGCCGCGTCAACTGGCTCAGTTGCTGAGCCTTAGCCGCGCAGCCCACAGCGCTTACCTGCGGCTCAAGGGCGCAAGTACGGCTGCTGATTACGAGGCAGGGCACGAACTCCCGCTGGACTTCTGCCGGAGCACAACGGGAGACGGCTACTACATCTGGAACTCCGTGTTCGGCCAGCATGGCGACGCGGCTGTGCTTGCCCTGCTCCTCCAGATCATGAGCGTGATCGAGCAGCGCCGAGCGGAGCCACGCGAAGGCACTGTCCGCATACGAGCTGCGTTCACGGTCGGCGAGATATACCAGTTCGAGGATCAGGGGATCCAGCGCGATGGTCGCGCGATAAGTCAGTACATAGTGGGACCAGCAACGAACTACCTGGCCCGCGTTCTCACCGACGCACGACCAGGGCAGCTCCTCTTGGGCGACTTCGGACGACGTGCGGCAGGCGATGAAGGAGCGGAGATCGGGCCCCAGGAGCTTCTCGACGAAGCCCTCGATATGCTACGGTTCGGGCTGGACTCCGACCTGGCCGACCGAAGTGGTGCGTGCTTCATCCCTGACCACAAGCTACGGATCGTAGATAAGCACGGGCAGACGCATTACTGCTACAACGTGGGCGCGCACATCCCGAACCGCATTGGGGAGTCGCGTTTCGTCCAGCCAGTGGGGCTCACGGTCGACGAGACGCCCGCCCTTGACGGGTTCACGTTCAGGCCGCCTGCCCCTGCCATGTCGCCAACGGAAAAGAGTAGCGAGGCTACTACCACTGAGGCAGACACAGAGGCCACGGACCTCGGAGAGTGCCAGGGCGAGGAGACTGAGGCATAGCACACCATCGAGGATGGGGACGATGCACTGGGTCAAAGCTACACTCACGCACTGCGCGGCAGCGTGTTCTGTCTCGGCACGAGATCTGCGCGCTTCACTTCGCGCACCCGACGCACCATCGGAGCGTGGTCTACTCCGACACCGGCCACCCAATGCGCAGTGCCGTCGCAGTGACGCCCGGTCTCTCAGTACGGCCGCCGCGCCTGAAGACCGCCGATCATCTGGTAGTGGCGCACATTCCTGGTGAAGAGAACGAGTCCGTTCTCCCGCGCCGTCGCTGCTATGAGAGCGTCGGGGATGAGGAGTCCGTGGCTGAGGAAGAACGACTCCATCAGTTCGAGGGCGACGGTGGAGACGCGGCGTTCTCTGCGTGGCGTTTCCGCTTCGGCCGGACTCCTGAAGGGCGACCGCTCCGCGCTTGACGGCCGTTGCCAGGACCCCACTGCGAGCCATCGTCGCACCGCCTCAGGTGAGTCGTCCACAGCCTGGAGCATCGGGCGCGCGATGCCCAGGGGAGCCTCGGCGCCGTGCTCCCACGCGCGCAACGTGCTGGGGCTTGCGGCTGGTGTTTGGCTGCGCTACAATCCCCAACTTGGTCCGGAGTCGCCGTCATGCTGGCAGCGCTCCAACGGCCATGGGCGCGAGAGGGACAGCGCAGTACTATGATCGACGTTGAGAAGCAGGTAGCCTACTGGCGCGACGGAGCGAAGGAGGACTGGGAGGTGGCGCAGGAACTCGTCGACAGAGGCCGCACGCGGCACGGGCTGTTCTTCGGGCATCTGGCTTTGGAGAAGCTGCTGAAGGCGCACGTCTGCCGCGCCATCCAGGACCTGGCTCCGCGAACGCACGCCCTGTTGCGGCTCGCAGAGAGCGCGGGACTGGCCCTGTCGGCGACGCACCGGGAGTTTGTCGCTCGCTTTGACCGCTACCAACTTGAGGGGCGCTATCCAAGCACGTTGTCGGCACCACCGACGCTGGAAGTGGCAAAGCGAGAGATGCAGGCGGCGCGGGAGGTAGTGGAATGGCTGACCGAGCGGCTGTGAGCGCTGTTCAAGACTACCTGCAGGTTGTGCGGCGCTCCGGCATCGGTGCGAGCCGGGCGGTCCTGTTCGGGTCCTTCTCGCGGGAAGACGCGGGACCGGACAGCGATATTGACATCCTGGTGATCGCCGCGGAGTTCGACGGCCCGTACGATCACCGGAAGGTGGACCTGTTGTGGCAACTGCGGGCAGTGACGGATAGCCGCATCGAGCCGGTAGCGGTCGGCGAGCGTCAGTGGCAGGAGGATGACTCCAACCCGCTCATCGAGATAGCTCGCCGCGAGGGCATACCGATCACCTGACGGCAACGGGTGAAGCCTACGCGCTTGACGGAACCTCCAGTCGCCCGCAACACCGCCGAGCTGTCCTTCGCGGCAGGAGGGCAGCGTTCTGAGGGGACGGACCCGAACGCGGCGTTGTCTTCGCAACGTTCGGAGTCCGGCTGGACACCGGAAGGGCGAACGCTCCGCGCATGCCCCCCGTTGCCGCCACCCCACTGGGACCCAACGTCGCACCACCCCAGGCGAGTCGCCGATCACCAGCAGCATACGACGCAGATGGCCGAGGGAGGGTTGGCGCCGTGCTCCCAGGCGCGCAAGGTGCTGGGGCGGGCGGGAATGGTGACCGGCTTCCCCACGACGCCGTGCCGTGCGCTGTCACCGTGCGAGCCCACGGGTTGGCGCGGAGGCACGGGTGGCGCAACGACGGCTGCTGGAGTACAATCGGGGTCGCTGAACGGGGCGTGGACTGGAGGTCCGGAAGATGGCTGAAGCGCAGTTGGCTGAAGTCGCTGCCGACGGGCATCTTGCTCTGCCCGCCGAAGCGTACGCGAGACTGAATCTGGGGCCGGGTATGAGGCTCAAGCTCCTCGCCGCCGAAGAGGACATGCTGGTGATGAGGCTGGTGAGCCCGCGGCAACCACTGAGCAGCGTGGGCGAGGCGGACTTGCTGTTGCAGCAGGCGGCCCTGTCAAGGGTCTGGGACGATCCGGCGGAGGACCTGTACAACGACGATGTATGAGCGCGGTCAGGTCGTCCTGGTGGACTACCCGTTCGTGACAGCGGCTGGCGTGCAGCAGAAGGTCCGCCCCGCTCTGGTGATCTCCGACCACATTGCGTGGCGTCGGTTCCCCGCAGACCTGGTGCTGGCGGCAATCACGTCGCAGCACGCGGCGGAGCCGACGCCGAACGAGTTCCGGGTTGAGGCGAGCGATCCTGCCTTCTCAATGACCGGACTGAAGGTTGCCTCCCTCGTCCGCCTCGACTTCCTGATGACCGTTCCCGGTTCCCTGGTGCGCAAGGCGATTGGCAAGCTCTCCAATGAGCACATGAAGAGGGTGGACGAATGCCTGAAGCGCAGCCTCGGGCTGACGAGAGGCGGTTCGTCGGAACCGCGCTCCGACAGAGCGGCCTCACCTGCGGTAGCCGATGGAAGCCAGACGGATAACCAGGCGACGAGCAGTCCAGGCATGGCGCCAAGCCTACGCGCTTGACGAAATCGGCAGCGGCCCTGCCCGTCGGCAAGCTGTGCTTCGCGCCGGGAGGAGGCTGTTGCGCGAGCGCGGACCCCAACGCGGTGCTTCCGCGACGCCTCGCGACGCGTCCACCAAGATGTCGGTGTCGATCAGCCCCTCGACGCGAGTCGCTGTTGCCACTTCTCTCGTTCCCCTCTCACCCATGCTACGCTGTCCGACATCTCCGGTCGGTCCTTCCACAAACCGAAGAACGGTTCGCTCGTGTACTCCGTGCCCCC
>PEVN01000327.1 GCA_002779825.1 Armatimonadetes bacterium CG06_land_8_20_14_3_00_66_21
CCTGCTGCGCGCGAATCCCAGCTCAGGGCATTGAACCCGGCAGCGCTGGCGCGCCCGGTGTTCATCGTGCCGACGACGCGCCCGGCCGCCGACCGGATCGTCGTTTGCACGGCCGCCGGCTTGTTGAGAGCATACTGCACCGTCAGCCCGCCGCCGCGGGTGGGTGCCACGGCGACGTTGCTGATCCGCAACGGTGCCGAGGCGCCACGTTCGGCAACCAACTGGAATCGCCGCGGCTTCCCGGGCGCGAGGGTGAGCTCGTACGCCCAGGTCGTCCGCAGGTAGCGCCGCTGGTTGGCGTCGAGGTCAATCAGCGTGAGCGACACGTCTTTCGGCAGCCCGCTCAAGTCCGCCCAGGCCAGTTGCGCGATGGTCTCCTGACCATCGCACGTGGCCTCCAGGTTCCACACCGTCGGCTGAGTGCCAACCGGCCCGCGCGTATCGGTGGCGAACCAGTCGGTTGCGCCAGCAGTGCGGGACCGCCACTCCGGATGGACGAAGTGAAGTGAGACGCCGCCCGGCGACAGCGGCGGTTCCGGCATCTCGCTGCGGAAGCCGTCGAAGCCCGCAGTGGCGTCGGGGGAGACAGAGGCAGTGGCGATGTCGCGGGAGCGACCGGCGGTGAGGGTGACGGCCACGGACCAAGAGCTGATTGGGTGACTTGGGGAAGGGGTGACTGGGGGAACGGACACCGCCCCGCTGGGCGCAGGTCTCCGACCGCGCCCTACCGCCGACCGAAGGTCTCCTCCACCACTCGCCTCCGCCGGCAACACCACCGTGCAGTCCGCCAGCGCCAACACCCACCGCCCTTGCCACGGCGTCAACTCGCCGTCGTCCATGGTCTCGGGCGCGTACTGGCCTTGGTCGGCCTCCCAGCGCCAGCAGACGGGAGCGAGGGTGTCGGCTGCCTGGGCGGCGGGCGTGCCGCTGACGGTGCAGCTCGACCACCGAACCGGAGCGCCCTCCCGCGGCAACCCGATCAGGTTCCAGCCCGCCCGCAGCCGCAGCCGGCTCGACGCGTCGGGAAGCGGCGGGATGCCGGCGAGGGTCAGGTCCTGCTCGCGAGGCAGGAAGAACCAGTACGCCTGCCCCGGTTCCGGCGGCGGGTTCAGCAGGTACTGCGTGCCGGTCCAGCCGTACGACAGCAGCGGTCGCAGATTCGTGGAGACGAGATCCGCCAATTCCCCCGTAACCGACGCCAACGGTGGCGCCACCAACTGCCACCCCTGCCGCAAATGCGTCTGCGCCATCGCCAACGCCTGCCCCGTCTGCCCGCTGACCTCGATCGACTCGCCCTCCGGCGTCACCGCCCGGGCGTTCCGCAGCAACTCCACCGCGTCGGCCGGCAACTCGTCCACCAACCGCCGCAGCCGCACCCACACCAGCACGCCCGCTGCCCCACCGGTCACCGAATCCACCCGCGTCCCCGGATGCACCAACACCGTCAGCCGCCCCGGCACCCGCTGGTTCGACTGCACCTCCCACTTCCCGCCGTCCAGCAGCGCCCCCGGCCGCACCGACAGGACCTCCACCCGCCCCGCGTCAAACCGAAGTTCCACCTGAACACCGCCGACCATCGCGTCCCCATGCAGGAACAGCGGCAGATCGAACTCCGCCCCACCAACAAGTACCGCCCCCAAGGACAGCCGGCACGCCCCTTCGCCCTCCGCCCGCCCTTCGTCCCGCAGGGACCGACCGAGAATAGCGAAGGAGTTCACTCCTGGAATCGCAATGGAACCACCTTGCACGGTCAGTCCCGAAGGGACGGCTGACTCGCCCGTGCTCAATCGTCCCTGGGAACTCGCCGAGTTCCACAGGACTTGGTCGGTTCGCGCGGCGTGCCCCGTTCCCAGCGATGAATCGTCTGGGCTATTCTCGGTCGTCCCTTCAGGACGAACGACCTGCCTACTCCGCCCCAAGATCGCATTCCTCACCCGGATCACATCCACCACATCCACCGACCCATCCCGGCTCATGTCCCCCAGGTCCCGCTGCCCATGCGTCCCCACGTCCAAGTACAACGCCAACCGAATGCACTTCACGAAGTCGGAGATGTCCACCGAGCAGTCGCCGTTCACATCGCCCAGCAGGCCGGCGGTGAAGATCAGCGGCTCGGACCGGTCGCTTTCGTTGGTCACCTTGTCGAAGGCGCTGACTTGGTAGAGGTAGGTGGTGACGTTCTGCACGTCGGCGTCGGTGAAGGCCAGTTGGCTGCTGCTGTGCGGCACCGTGGCGATCTGTGCGTAGGCGCCGTCGGGGAACAGGGCGCGGAAGACGCGGTAGCCGTCCATGCCGATGCCCGTAGCTGGATAGCCGGGGTCGGTGGACGGGGGCCAGGACAGCGGGACCTGTCCGCAGGCGTGCTCGGCGGCAAGCTCGGCCGGCACGGTCGGGGGCATTCGGTCGAGGAAGTAGCTGTGGGACTCCGAGGCGAGGTTGCCGGCTTTGTCGAATGCCCTCAGCTCCACCGAGTGACTGCCGTCGGAGACCGACGATGTGTCCCAGGTCAGCGGCTGGTTCCCCAGCTTCGCGCCGTCAAGCCAGACCTCGATACGGTCGACCCCGCAAGCCGCGTCAGTGGCTGTCGCTGTGACCTGCACCGCGTTCGTGTTCGACGGCGAAGGTGGCGAGAATGCGCGCCCGGTGATGGTCGGGGGCTGGGTGTCGCGGTAGACTGCCGTCACGGTGGAGGTTTGGTTGAGGCTCACAGCCACGTTCTGCGACGCGGGCGTCTCGTAGTTCGAGACGGGATCAAACTGGACCACGTAGTCCCCGGCGTCCAGGTCCCGCGTACGGACACCGAACACGCCGTGCTCTTCCCACACGACCTGTGCGCCCTGCTTTACCGTGAAGCCACCGGTCAGGCTGCACGGACCGTTCACCTGGAGGTCGATTCGCAGCGTGGCGACGGCCTTGACGTAGATATCCCACCCGACCTGCCACGCGTCGCCTTGGTCAAGCCAAGTCCTGCCCTCGGCCACCAGCGCGAACCCCTCGCTGAACTTCTTCTCGCCTGTCCAGGAGCCGCCCGTGTACGTGTTCGGGTTGAACTTCGCCACGAAGGCGAACCTGCCGTGTCCCTCGGCGCCAACGTTCTCCTGATCTGCGTATGTCGGCCGGCCCGGTCCCTCGCCCCACGGTCTGTCCCAGTCTGTGGGGTAGTAGAACGGACTGTCCCGGTCCATGGGTTCGCGGGTGCCGAGGCGAACCGAGTTCTCGCTGTCGTACTTGTTCCCCCACGTCTTGGCGCCCCGGTTGATGTACCACGCCTCCAGGATGAAGGACTCGGTGCTGGTGACGTGGATGTCGTTGGAGCCGTCGTTGGTTTTGCTGTTCCACTTGCTGTTCAGTTGTGCCCACCAGTCCTTGCGGTGGTACTGCCCCCAGACATCCTTGGTCTGCCCTGCGTCCACGTGCGCAGTCTCAGAGCCCGGTATGTTCCACCACGGATCGATGGACATGCCTTGACCGCCTTCGTTCTTCGTCGTGCCGTAGTCGATCCGGTAGTCACCGGGGTCCAGATTCTGGATGAGCGTCCCGTCGATCTCCGCGTCGAACCAAGACCGGATGAGTGTGCCATCGGTCTTGTGGACCTCGCAGGCTGCTCGGAACTTGCGGAGCAGTTGCCCGCCCGACCATTCCTCCGTGTGGACGCGCAGGCCGCCCTTCGGCTCGTCCTTCCTATAGCCGTCGTAGTTGAGGCTGGCGTCCACTGTCTGGCCGCTCCCCACATAGACGCGGCGTTCGAGGGGACGGTTGTAGCTCTCACCGTCGCTGTTCGGGTAGAAGCCGTACTCGACCACGTAGTTCCCGCAGTCCACTTCGTGGTCAAAGGGGGAGTGGAACCCCTGCCAGGGGAGAATGACGCTGCCGTCGGGACGGCGGATCTCAACGGTGGGTGTCGGGTAGTTGGAGTTGCCTACATGGATCAGCCCGCGTCCAGGGGGCACGCTCCCTCCCCCTTCGTTCCTGACGTATACCGAAACCAAAGTCGCCGTGCTATTCCCGGCCTTGTCCGTGACACTAACCTGCAACGGGTAGTATCCGTCGGCGACGGAGGTGGAGTCCCAGTCAACATGATAGGTGCCGGAGCGGTCGACGTCGTGAACATGCGCCCCAATCCAGCGTCTTGTAGTGCTGTCCACGTAGACATAGAAGTCGGCGCTTCTCACCCCTGACCCCATCGACCCGTCATCTGCGGATACTCCTATCGTGACGTTCGCACCGGAAACAGTGCTATACTGGCCAGGCTCCAACACCGTCACGAGGGGCCCATTTCCCTTGGCTGAGTATAGCGAGTCTTTCAAGTGACGTGGGCTCATCTCTCCACCTGGGATGCCGTCGAGTATGAGCCGCACGCAGCCGCCCCAGCGTTCTATCCCGTTGATGAAGTAGTCTCCCTTCCTCTGCTCATAGAACTCTCTGTCTAGGGTTTCGTAGCAGTACCATGCGAAGCCGTCGCATCTGAACTGCCCGTTGCGTTGGGCGGTCTTCGGTCTCTTCGTCGCCTCTGGATCGCAGAACTCGTGCCAAGGCGGATACGAGGAGTCGATCTGCGCTTCCCCGATCTCGACCAAGCGCACGCGTTGCTGTCGGGTCAAAATGAGCAGGGTCTGTCTGGCTCCCCAGTACTCGTTCCCTTTCAGGAACTCCTCCCAGGTCACGTATCCGGTTCCGCCCTCTTCATTCAGGTTGGCCTGCAGAACCCACCTCGTGCCACCCGTTGTCATCCCCGCGTAGACGCCAACATGACCGAACCGTGAGCATCCGCCGAGGTAGCCAGCGCACAGATCGACGCCGTCTCTGAAGAGAAGATCGCCGATCTCGGCGCCGACCCACTCATCGCAGCAGGCACTCGCACCGGCCAAGAGGAAGAGGAGGCTTGAGGCCAAGAGGTGCCTGCGTAGCTGATCCCATCCGTGGTTGTTGTGGGTTAACGCGTACATGGCTTACAGGGGGCAGGCACGTAAGTCTCACGTCAGCCTTCGCTGTGTGGACCACCGACGCTCGTCGCCCAAGGCATCAGGGTAGCGGGTTGCGACGTAGTGGCGGCCCAGGCGGCGGCAGGGGTCGATGACTGACCGGAAGTCGGCGTCATGGTCTGCGCACCGGTAGCCGAGCCCACCCAGTCCGTGGCCTTGCGGCGCCGTCTCGCCGCAGGCTCGCAGGTACGCCTTGAGCGCCTTCTCGGCCGCTTGTTGACACAGGAAGC
>PEVN01000032.1 GCA_002779825.1 Armatimonadetes bacterium CG06_land_8_20_14_3_00_66_21
CCGCGGCATCTGTACTGCTTCGCCCCCACAACCATCCGGGTGCTGCTGCGGTCGGCAGGTCTTGAGTGTACCGGTCTGCGATTCAGTACTGCGCCCAACGACTGGGTGCGCGGCGCTGCCTACTGGCTCGAGGACCTCTCCGACGCCAGCGAGGCGAGGCGTTGGCTGCACCCGGCCAACCCGGTCCCCATGCTGGCGGCCCTCCCTCTATCGGTAGCAGGAGCGGCGCTCCGGGCAGCCGGAAGGATGATCGTGGAGGCGGGGCGGCGCGACTCAAGCTGTACCGACCCCGAGGGAGAGTGCGTGTAGCCCATGGGCGACGCGTGGCTGCTCCGACAGATGCGCGACTGGCGGGCGGGCGTCGGCCTACGCCACTTGCTCGGCATCGGGCTGTCGGGCGTTGCTGGCGCCGTGGTCGTCACTTGGGCGCCCTCCGACGGGTCAATCGACACAGCCCCGAGGGCCGCTCAGGTCCTGGTCCTGGCCGGCTGCCTGACCTTCTTCTTCTTGATGCTTCATGCACTGTCCGCCGCGGCTCTCGCCCGGAGCTGCAGCGAAACGTGGCCCCGCGCCGTCCGCTTCGACGCTGCCACCTATTACCTACTTGCCGCCGCACTGGCGCTGGCGGGGGTGGCACAGCAAACGGCGACCCTAGACAAGCACCTGGGTCTCGTGTGCACCGGCATGGCTGTGCTGTTGACCCTCGTTTGGCTGTGCGCCAAGTCGCTGCCGTGGCCGGTCTGGCGCCCCCGCTTGGGCCGGCCGCTGATCCCAGTGCTCCTACTGCTCTTCTGCCTCGCGTACGTCGTGGTCCTCAGCGCCGTCGCCATCTTCCGGCTGAACCGGTGCGGTGCGTGGCTGGGCGACCTGGGCATCATGGACCAGAACCTCTGGAACACGGCACACGGGCGCTGGTTCCAGGAGACCGCAAGCCACGGGTACCTAGTCAACCGCGTACTGACGGGTCGCCTGGAACTGGTCTATCTGCTCCTGGCGCCGCTGTACTGGATCTGGCCCAACATCCGGCTGATCCTGGTTCTCCAAAGTGTGGCGCTGTCCCTGGGAGCCATCCCCACGTACCTCCTGGGGATTCGCGTGACCCGTTCGCGGACCGCCGCGCTCGGCTGGGCATTCGCCTACCTGGCTTACCCGGCACTGGAGTACGCCAACCTCTTCGACGTTCATGGGCTGACATTCGCGACGCCGCTACTGCTGACCACGTTCTACTGCCTGTACGTCGGCAGGAGCGGGCCCGCCGTGGCGTTCGGTCTGCTGGCCTTGTGTTGCCGTGAAGATGTCGCCCTGCCGCTGTTCGCCCTCGGCATCTACGCTGCGGTGCGCCGGCAGCGCCTGCCCGGGATCACGTTCCTGCTTCTGTCGCCGCTGTACTTCCTCCTGGCGTTCCACTGGCTTCCCGGCCTCAGCAGCGGGCCCGGGTACGGCATCGACGAACCCCGGTGGGGCCTGCTGTCGCTGGGCGTGGGCGGGCTGCTGCGGCTGCTGGTGACTGACCCCGGACGGATCATCGCGCAGTTTGCCACTACGGAGAACCTTGCCTACCTCGGCAAGCTCCTCTTGCCGGTTTCGCTCCTTGCTCTGGTGTCCCCCGCCGCCCTGCTCTTCGCCCTGCCAACCGTAGCCGTGAATCTCCTGAGCGACTGGGGTTGGATGCATGACATCCTGACCCAGTACACCTCGTGCATAACCCCGTTCGTCTTTATCGCTGGCATCCTGGGCTTCCGCCGGCTCCAACTGTCGCCTGTCCTGAACAGAATCGCGGCGTCGCTGCAGCCCGACAGCCTGTCGGGCCGCCGCGCGGTCTCCAGGTTCCTGGTTCTGCAGCTCTTCCTGGGCGCACTGGTGTTCAACAGGCTGCTGGGGCCACCCCCTTTGGTGAACCCGATGGTGGGCGCGGCGCATGCTGCCCGGATCCGCTCGCTGGCCGCTGCCGTTCCCCCCGGCGCTTCCCTTAGCGTCATGAATCACCTGGGCGCTCATGCGGCGCACAGACTCAACTACTACGAGTTCCCGGCCAGAATGCAGGAAGCGGGCTACCTGCTCGTCGACTTCGCAGCCACATACTGGTGGCCGCAGCTCGGACCAGCCGAACTCGTCCGGTACCAGCCTGCACACCCCGCCCTGGTGGAAGTGCTTCGTTCTGGAACGGTAGCCATCGAGCGCTACGACCATGGCGCGCTGCTCCTCAGGCGGCAGTCGGCCGGGCCGACCAACTTGGGCCGCCTCTTCGAGGCGACAAGTGAGCAGGGGCCACCGGCGAAACAGATCGGTGAAGCCATCGCGTTCTCTGAGTGCCAAGTACGTCCCGTATCAGTGCTCCACGGCTACGGTGTCGGTCTCCAGGTGCGTTGGTGGGGAAACCCTACCGGACCTCTCCACTATCACGTTCGGTGCCGTGTGGATGACGTGCATCGGGTGTTTGACGTGCCGGTGTTCATGGGTCTGCAGGTCAGACCGACGGCCGGCACCGTTGAGGAGACTCTCTACTTCCACCTCAATGAGTCCCTGCTCGGGCGGCGCGTACGGTTCTGGGTCCAGCTCGAGGCGGCCGGCCGCTTGCTGCCTGAAACTCCGGTGCCTGTCGGGTCAGTCTTCCTCGGGCAGCAACCCAGGGAGCCGTAACGCCTGCTTGGCACATCCCATGCGACCGCGTCGGGCCCGCTCTTCTCGCCAGCAGGGCGGAGCTGTCCGCGCCGACCATGCCCCTCCTCACCGCAACCGACGTCGCCAAGTACTACGGGCCTGACCTCATCTTCGCGGGGGTCACGTTCCAGGTCGACGCGCGGGACCGGGTCGGGTTAGTCGGGCCGAACGGCGCCGGGAAGACGACGCTGTTCCGAGTCCTTCTCGGCGAGGCGACGGCTGAGGAGGGGAGCTTCACGGCGGCGAGGGGGCTGCGGTTTGGCTACCTGCGGCAGCGGCGCGAGCAGCAGTCCCACCTGACCGCCTTCGAGCATGCACTGCGAGTGTTCTCGCCGGTGCTCGAGCTGGAAGCCCAGGTGGAGCAAGCGGCGGCGCAGTTGGAGGCGCCGGAGGTGG
>PEVN01000524.1 GCA_002779825.1 Armatimonadetes bacterium CG06_land_8_20_14_3_00_66_21
TCAGGACTTCCGTGCGTTGCTTGAGAGCGTCGTCTGGGGGCATGGTCAATTCGTCATTTCAACAAACGTTGAAGTATTATAGCTTGGCAAGGAACGAGTGTCAACGGTGACCCAACATTTCCGGTCTTGTCGGCATGGCGCCGGGAGCGCGCGGTGTTGGCGGCAGTCCTTGAGCGAGACTTGAGCGTCCCTTGAGCCGTCCTTGAGGTTGCTTTGGGTAGAATTCACTCCTTAGCGCGCACACTACTCTCGCAGGAAAGAAGGAACCTCCCGATGCGCCGGCGTCTCCGAGCTTTCACCTTGATCGAACCGTTGGTCGTAATCGCCCTCACTGCCATCCTCCCGGGCAGGGCCGCCGCGCAAGCGCCGGACCTCGCGTCCGTGCAGCGAGAGATCGAGGCGCTCAAGCAGAAGCTGCGGGACTACGACGGGCTGAAGGCCCGACTCGCCGCCTTGGAGGAGCAGTTGAAGGCTGCGGGGCAATCGGCCAAGGCACCAAGCGCCCCGGCGACCGGCGCCGCGGCGCAACCCAAGCTGGATGGCTATCTGCAGTTGCGCGCCAATGTGGACCGGACCGCTGGGAACAACGAGGATTTCTCCGTCCGCAGATTGCGTCTTAACATGCGCGGGAAAGCGGACGAGCGCACCTCCTATCGGGCGGAAGTGCAGTTGGAGTCGCGCTTGGCGGGAGCCGGCCCCGGCAGCAAGCTTCAGCTCCGCACGCTGTATGTGGACCGTTCACTGGGTGAGGGGCGACTCCGCATGGGTCAGGCGAAAGTCCCGTGGGGGTACGAATTGGAGGTGTCGTCGGCCGACCTGTGGTCGGGCGAGCGCTCTCTGTTCATGGACCGGCTGTTCCCCAGCCAGCGCGACATTGGGTTGCAGTACCAATGGCGGCTTGCGAAGGACGGCCCGCTCGCCGGTATCGGGCTGTTCAACGGCGCGGGGATCAACGCCGCCGACGACAACGCACACAAGGATCTGCTGGGTAGGGTCCGGTTCCCCTGGCCGAGCGGCAGTGCTTCGCTCTCGTACTACGACGGGCAGACCGGCGTCGGTGCGGCAGCTCAGGACCGCAGCCGCGTGGGGCTGGGCGCGCTCCACGACTGGGGGCGATTCTCTCTGGTGACCGAGTATGTGACCGGACATGACCGCGGGGCGAAGGTGGCCGGCGCATACGCTCAGCTCGGCTACCGACCGCCGAGCACCAGCGACATGGTGTTCGTGAAGCCCGACTGGTACGACGAGAACCGTGGCCAGACCGGCGATGCCTTCCGCCGGATGACGGTAGGCTACAGCCGCGACCTGAGCGCTGCCACTCGCCTCACGCTCGCCTACGAGTTCCGCGACGCCAGCGCCAACTTCTCCGACCTGGCCATCTGGGACGGCGACGCCGGCTGGGTGCAGTGGCTGCTGAAGTACTGAGCGCGTTCCGGCGGCGCTGGAGCGTATGAGACCCCGCACAGGAGACACGTGATGAAAACGAAACCGACCCGAAGAACCGCACTGCTTGCACTCCTGCTTTTGGGCGCACTGTCCGCTACCGTCGCTCTGGCGGCGCCGCTGAAGGTGTTCGCCGGCTCTGCCTCGAAGCCGCCGCTGGAGGAGCTGGCGGCTCTCTACGAGAAGCAGACCGGCGTGAAGGTTGAGGTGACTTTGGGCGGCTCCGGCACCATGCTGTCCCAGATGATCATGACCAAAGTCGGCGACGTGTACCTCCCGGGCTCGGACGACTTCCTGGACAAGGCGGAAGAGAAGGGCGCCGTCGCCAAAGGGCCGCGCCATGTCGTCGCCTACCTCGTGCCCGCCATCGGGGTACAGAAAGGGAACCCCAAAGGCATCAAGTCCCTTCAGGATCTCGCGCAGCCAGGTCTCCGGGTTGGGATTGGCGCGCCCAAAGCTGTCTGCCTTGGCGACATCGCGCTCGAGCTGCTGGCACAGACCCGGTTGAGCGGCAAGGTGACGCCCAACATCGTCACCCATGCCAACAGTTGCGAGCAGGTGGGAGCGCTGCTGCGAATGAAGCAGGTGGATGCCATCCTCGGGTGGGACGTGTTCGCCAAGTGGGCGCCGGACGATATCGCGATTGTCCAGCTCCCGCCGGAGTTGCGGAAGTACCGATACATCCCGGCGGCGGTCACCAAGTACGCGGCCGATCCCAAGGCCGCCCAGCGCTTCGTGGACTTCCTGTGCTCGGCCACCGGGAAGGCCGTCTTCAAGAAACACGGGTATACTGTGACTGTTCCAAAGGGGAAGCTGAAACACCCCGCCAAGGGGAAGCGGTAGGCAGACAGGTTGCGAATCGACTCAGAGTCAACTACTCGGACGAACAAGGCGATCTCTTCCCCAGGCAGTTCGGGAGAGGTCGCTTTCCATTTCTGGGTTCTCGGCGTGCTGGTGGCGTACTTGGTCTTCCTGGCGGGGCTGACGCTGTCCGCGCTCAAGTTCACGGACAAGAACACCCTGTGCAAGTACCTCCACTGCAAGGAGGTTATCTTCGCCACCAAGCTTTCCCTGGCGACCGCCACAGTGAGCACCTTGCTTGCCATGGCCGTCGCCATCCCCGCTGCGTACGCGCTGTCGCGGTACCAGTACCGCGGGCGCAGCGTGGTCGACACCGTGCTGGACCTGCCGCTGGTACTCCCGCCCATCGCCCTCGGCTTCCTGCTGCTGGCATTCTTCCAGACTTCTCCCGGTGAGTTCGTCCAACGCCACGGCATCCGGTTCGTCTTCGAGGTGCCCGGCATCATCCTGGCGCAGTTTACCGTGGTGTCCGGTTTCGCGGTGCGGGTTCTGAAATCCACGTTCGATGATCTGAGCCCGCGCTACGAACAGGTGGCGCGCACTCTGGGGTTCAGTCGTTGGCAGGCCTTCCGGCAGATCGAGCTGCCGCTGGCGCGCAACGGGCTCATCGCCGGCGCCGTGCTCACTTGGGCGCGGGCCATGGGCGAGTTCGGCGCCACGGTGATCGTCGCCGGCGCCACCTCCATGAAGACCGAAGTGCTGCCCATCGCGATCTTCCTCAAGTGGCAGAGCATCGAGATCGAGAAGGGGATGGCAGTCACGCTGCTGCTCATCGCGCTCTCCCTGGCTGCCCTGCTCACCTTCAAGCGGCTGGCGCTCCGCCGGGGACCTGGGGTGATCTGACGGTGCTGCGCGTGGAGAAGCTGCGTGTTCGTCGGGGCGTTTTCGCGTTGCAGGATTTCTGCCTCGAGGTGGTGCAGGGGGAGTACTTCTGCCTGCTGGGTCCCACGGGATGCGGCAAGACCATGTTCATCGAGACGGTTGCCGGACTGGTGCGGCCGGAGCGCGGGCAGGTGTTCCTCGGGGGGCAGGACGTGACGAATCTGCGGCCCGAGCTGCGGAACGTGAGCTATGTGCCGCAGGACTACACGCTCTTCCCGCACCTGACGGTCGAGGGCAACATCGCCGCGCCGTGCCGGATCCGGCGGCTCCCGCCGGACGCTACGGCCGACCGCGTCAAGGAACTCGCCGAACTCCTGCACATCTTGCCGCTGCTCCAGCGGTACCCGCACAACCTGAGTGGCGGGGAAAAACAGCGGGTAGCGTTGGCGCGCGCTCTGGCGGTCGTGCCGCGGGTGCTCCTGCTGGATGAGCCGTTCAGCGCACTGGACCGGCAGATGAAGGCCCGGCTTTGGCCTGAGATGCGCTCGCTCCACGAGCGCCTCAAGGTGACCACTATCCACGTCACCCACGACTTCGACGAAGCTGCGCTCATGGCGTCACGATTGGGCGTCATGGAGGCGGGCAGGCTGGTGCAGGTGGGCAGCACCGAGGAGGTGTTCCACCAGCCGCGAACGCCGAGCGTCGCCGCGTTTGTGGGCATGGAGAACCTGTTCCCGGCCGTCGCCGAGCCGGCGTCGGCCGGCAGCTCTCTGGTTGAGATCGCGCCGGGTGTGCGGTTGGTCGTGCGGGGACACCACTCGGGTCCGGTCTCCGTAGCCTTCCGTTCCGAGGAGGTCGCGATCAGCGGCGAGGAAGACGCTCGCAGCGGAGCGGAGGACTCTCACGAAGGGCAGATTGTGGCCGTGGTGCCGCTCCAGTCCGCCGTCCGCGTCGTCGTCGACGTGGGGGTGCCCGTCGTGGCGACGATCCCACGGACGGAGATTCGGCAGCGTATGCCGGAACTCGGGCAGCGGGTGACCTGTCGCGTGCCGGCGGAAGCGGTGCATGTGACGGCGAACGAGGAACCCGACGCAGAGGCGCCGTGAGCGAGGCGGGCTGGGCACGGGCCGACGCGGCAAACCGCCGTCGCCTCGCCGCCGGCCTGAGCAGGTCCCTGCCTGCGGGCGTCGAATCTCCTCCGCCGGCCCGTGGCCGCTCAAGAGAAGCCGGCCCGGCAACGAAGCACCGGAGGGATCTCCCACATGAAGAAGCGCGTCCGCTCCATCACCGCAGCCAACTTCACCCCGTTCGGCCAGTACCTCTCGTTCCCGCCCCCCAAGAGCACGAAGCCGACCATTGCCGTGCCGAAGGTGATCGACTACTGGAAGCAGCAAGCGGTCTTCGACTCCTCGATGAAGATCGAGATCGGCGCGCTGACGGTCTACGACCGCGAGCACGCATTCTGCGAGATCGAGCGGCATCGCCGAACGCCCGAACTGCTGGTCATTCTCGACGCCGAGGTCGCCATCCCCTGTGCCCCGCCGCACAAGCCGATGCGCAAGGGCGACGTCCCCGCGTCCACGGACATCGAGGTCTTCAAAGTGCCCGCCGGCAGTGCCGTCCTCTTCCCGGTCGGCGGCTGGCACTGGGCGCCGTACCCCACCACAACCAAGAAGGTGAACATCCTCGTCGTCTTCCGCGACAACACCTCGCAGGACGACCTCGAGATCGTCGAGTTGGCGGAGGAGGTCACCTTCTGACCGTCGCTGCCGCGGCGCTGTGGGGCGAAGCACCCCCTCCGTCCCCCCACCGTCACGCCGGCAGTAGCGCGTGGGCGTTCTTCCAGCGGATGGCCTCGATCTCGCTCTTCGTCGCCTCCAGCACTTCCAGCTTCACCAGCGACGGGTCGGGGTACTTGAAAGGCATGCCGGTCCCGAAGACAAGGCGGGACTTGCCCACGTTGTCGAGCAGCATGCGCATCTCGGCCTGCAGGACCGCGCTGAGCCGGGAGATCTCGATCCAGTAGTTGGCAGGCAGGTCCACGCCGGGCTTGCCCAAGTCGCAGCCGGTGTACCCAAGCCCGTTGAGCAGCACAAACCGCGCGTCGGGAAACCGGCGGATCAGCGGCACGATGTCAGCCGCACGCATGTCCTCGATGCTGATCAGCCAGTGACGCTGCCGGGCGTCCGTGGCGCGGAGGGGGATCGAGACGAGCAGCTTCCGCTCCGTCGCGGCCGCCACCAACTCGTGACATGACGAGTCGGTCAGCTTGTAGTTGTGGTAGTCCGGGTAGAGGCGGATCCCCTTGCAGTCGAACTCGGTGGCGCACTGGTCGAGGTCGTACTCCCAGTCGGCGTAGGTCGGGTTGAGCACGGCGAAGGGCACCAATCGGTCACGGTGTTTGCGCGTCTCGGCACCGAGGTCTTCGTTCGCCGCTTGCGGGTTCTTGTAGAGCACGGCGCTGGCGCTGGAGACCCACGCCTGGTCGATGCCCTTCTTGTCCATCAGTCGCAGCAGGGCGCTGGCGGTGTTGTGGCGCAGCTTGCGGAACGGCCAGTGGCCCAGGTAGGCGTTGACGTCGATCAGCATGAGCTTCCCCTCCGGGTCAGGATCTTCTGCATGTTCGTTCCCAGGATCTTCCGTTTGTCGGCAGCGCTCAGCTCGGCGCCGCGGAGTTTGCCCACCCCGGCGGTCATGGACATGTCGCAGCCGAACAGCAGCCGGTCTGCGCCGAGGGTCGCCGCCGCCAGCTCGATCATCCCGTCATCGACAACGCTGCCGCTGGTGTCGAGGGAGACGGACGGCGCGCGCCGGAGCGCCTTGAGGGTCCACTCCCAGTCGCCGCCGCCTCCGACGTGACCACAGATAAGCGCTGCCTCGGGGTAGCAGTCCGCCAGTCTGGCAATCATGCCGCCGTCGGAGATTCGCGGCTGCACCGTGTCGAAGTAGTGGGAGTGGCCGGCGTGGTACAGGATCGGCACTCGGAGTTCAATCGCCAACTCCGCCACCGGATACGCGACCGGCTCGTCGGCTCGGTACTCGTTGTAGAGCTTGATGCCGATGAACCCAAGCTCCTCGACGCAGCGGCGAATCTCGTCCAGCGCCGGGTCGCGCCAACCGGGATTGACGTAGCAGTAGCCCAGCACGCGGTCGGGGTAGCGCTGCATCGCCTGGTAGGTGAAGTCGTTCGCTTCGCGGAACCCGGCCGGCTCCGCGGGCCGCCTGGGCGTCAGCGTCGAGCAGCAGAGCTGATCGATGCCGAGCTTGTCCGCGGCCTCGATCAGCCGCCGGTCGGCCTCCTCCCAGTCGGCCGAAGTGTGGTGGGCAAGGTGTGCGTGGCAGTCGATGACCATAGGCAGCTCTCCTTCGAGGTGTACGGAAGCGCGCGGTTTCCTCTGGAAATGCACCGTCAATCCGAGCCGCGACGGTGACGGAGCGTGTGCCCTGCTGGCTGCCCCGGCGACGCCGATGGCTCACGCGCTCCGTCACCGTCGCGGTCAACCCCCAGGGGTTTGATCGGATGGGCTTGCGTTTCCACCTGCCGGGGTGTTCAGGCGAAGCACGAACATGAGTGACTCCTACGGCGAGGCGTCGACGAGGTAGTCTACTCCGTCGGGCGTCGGCGCGAGGTCGACGCCCTTCGCCTCAGCCGTCTTGGTGGTCAGAACCGCTCCCTGTTCGTTCCGGCAGCGGACCACGACCGTCGCGGCAGGGCCCACGTTAAGGAGCGTTGCCGCGTTGAGGCGCAACCGTTTGACGCCGCGGTCCGCGGGCGGGGCGGCGAGGAGGCGATCGGTGAAGATCGGATAGTCTTCGCACCGCTCAGACTTCCACGCGCCGAGGTCGCCGCAGGGGATGACGGTCAGCGGCTTCCCCTTCTTGACAAGCACTGCACCGTCCACGGTCAGGGCGCCCTCAGTCGCGGGCTTCTCACCCGAGTTCAGGTACGCGTAGCGCTGGCAGTCCACGTAGTCTACTCGCCGGCCGTCGACGAGCGCGCTGTAGGCGAGGAGGCTGCCAGGTTTCTCGATCAGCCAGCCGTATGGCGGCAGCTCCAACTCGCGGCCGTTCATGGACAGCTTCCACGTGTTGGTAGCGTGGTAGTTGACATGGACCACCTGACCGCCCGCGTAGGTGACGCGCAGCTTGCCGGCGCCGCGGACGCCTGTTCGCACGGCGTCGCTGGTGGAGACGAACGTGCCGTCTCGGTCGGAGTACCAGGCGATGTCTGCCACCGTGTCAGGCAGGTAGTCCTCCTGCGGGCCGGAGAGCAGGGCGTAGTAGTGGAGGGTGCGCGCCAGCGTGGGGAAGTACCCGTAGCCGATCATGGCGGAGTGACCGTGGGCGAGAGTGGCGGCGACGTAGTGGTAGAACGGTTGGTGGGTGGTGCCGTTGCCCGGGTCTTTGAAATACGCTTCAAGCCCCTCGGGTGAGAAGAAGCAGGTCGGACTGTAGCCCATGGCAGTGCCGATCTGCTTGGGATGAAGGCGGAGCAGGTCGAAGTCGGGCAGCAGCGGCTTGCCTTCCGGTTTGGTCACCTCCGCCCACTGGGCGTAGTCCATGTCGGCCAGACCCGCGTACAGCCACCGGCAAATGCCCTCGCTGCACAGGGCGTGCTGCTGGTCGTGCACTTCGCGGAGGCACGCCGCGTTGCCGAGGATCGTGCCGCGCGCGGTGCCGGCCCCGTCGACGCCCGCCTCGTAGTCGCGGGCATCCGCTCCCCAGTTCGTGTGGACATCGAGGTACACGCAGTCGGTCGGGTAGCGGGCGCGGATCTGCTTGCCGACGACCTCCGCCAGCTCTGGCATGGCGTTGGGTTTGGTGTCGAAGTGGCCGAACCAACCGTCACTGAGTTGCCCCGCCGGGGTCAGCGACGCCTTGTTTGCGTCCCAATACTCGTTGAGCGCCGAGTAGCACGTGTAGTTGACCAGCATGCCCCACTTGTAGCCGAGCCCGCGAACCTCCTCCCGGTACCGCTGCACTTGCGCCTCGGTCAGTTCCGGTCGCGGCCGCCAACGCATCGCGAATCCCTCGCCGGCGCGGCGCCACCAGAGGCCGGCGAAATGGACCGCGATTATCTCGTTCAACCCGTAGCGCTTCAGCGTGCGGTAAAACCGAGGGGTGAAGTTCGAACTCATGACAAACATCGCCGGCGCCAGCTCTTCGATCCGCTCTGACCGCGGCGTCGCAACGCTCGGCAACGTGTCGTGGAAGTCGGGTGAGACGGTGACCAGCACCCGGTCGCGCAGCTCGTTCCGCCGGCCGTCGGTAAGCGGGTTGTACACCGTCCCGCCGTTGAGGGCCAACCCGTCTTCGCCCGGCTCGTCTGCGGCCGGAGTCGTGTCCACCGTGCTGCAGTTGGAGTGGTACCAGTCCACAAGGACGGAGCAGAACACGTTGCCCCCCAGGGCAACTCGCGGCGTCGGGGGGCGGTGCATCACAAGGTAGGGAATCTCGATCCCGCGGGCCTGTGGCAGCCCGCTCACCTTGCCAAGGCGGAGCCCCTGCGCCCTCCCTCCGGGGCAGGACACGTCAACGACGAGCGTCCGACCGCGCAGTTGGTAGGTGACCTGGTACGTCACGTCGGCGCCTGCGTCCACGAGTGCCCACTTCGTGACCAGCGACCCGCCGACGAGGTGCGAGCCCAGCAAACGCGCTCGACTTCCGGACGTGTCGTTCGGCGCCGCCAGCTCCAAGGCGCCCCCTGCCATCGGCTGGAACGTGGGGCCGTCGCCGAACCGCGCGGTGACCTCGGACAGGCCGTTCTCCGTCGGCACGACCGTGTACGTCAACGTGCCGTCCGGCGCGGCCGCGGTGAACACGGCGCCGTTCCCTTTGGGTGTTGCCGCGGCCGTCGTCTTCCATGTCGGCTTCGCCGGCGGCAGCATGTTGTCTTCCGTCGTGGGGAACCCCGGCCTCGTTAGCCGATCCAGCGTGGCATACGGCTGACGAACCCGCTTGAGGAACGCCAACGACTCCAGGTACATGGTCACCGGTTCCACGAGTCTGCCTGACGACAGCGTGAGGCTGTGGAAGGAGAGCGGCCGCTGCAGCCGCGCCGACCTCAGTGCGGGCAGCAGCCCTTGACGCAGCTCCCAGTAGTTGCCGCGCAACGGGCCGGTGTTGAGGTCGACGCAGGCGCCTCGGGCGTCGACGACGGTGACGACCAACTCGACCGGCGTGCTGCCGGCGCCGTAGAGGTGGTTGCTGTGCACCCAGCAATCCACGGTGTCGGCGTCCGCTGGAATGGGGACCGGCTTTGGTGGTCTCAACTCCAGGACGAAGCTCTGGCAGGCGCCGACGCTGACCTTCGCGACTTGGTTCCGCCAGACGCGCTGCGCGCGTGACGCTGACACGGCCACCTCGGCATCGCCGAAGACCGTGCCCTGCCAACCGGCCAGCGCCTCGAACGACACCTGCGCGGGAGGGTCTTCGCTGCGGTTCGCCCGGACGATCTCGTAGGGTCGCTCGCCGGGCCCTTCGCTGGGGTCCGCCTCGGGTGAGACCTCGATCTGCCGGCGCCCTTTGTCGCCGCTCAGTATTCTCTCCCGAAGCTGCTCCACGGCCTGAGGTTCCATGCTGCCCACCACGACGTCGCGCACCGCCAACGGTGCTTCCTGCTTCAGGATCGCAGGGAGGTTCGGCTGGGCATATTCGAGCCGCAGGCGGAACGGCTGGCCGGGCCGAACGTAGTCGTTGAGGTCGAACAGGAAGGCAGCGTCGCGTCCGGCGCCCGAAGTGTTCGTGCCGTACGAGTCTGCGAACATCGTCATCCACGCCTGGTGGTCCTCGCGGTACCAGGAGAAGTGGTACTTGCCTTCGGCGAAGTCGAAGAACGGCGCCTTGTTGAGCAGCCGCGGCCGAGAGAACATTTCGGTGAGTGGTTGGTCGTCAACAAACACCCGCAGTACCCAGTTGCACCCACCGCCCTTGCTGCCGGGCACATGCAGACGCGCTTCGAGCGACAGCACGGGATGCTCGTCGCCGGTGCCCGGCGCCGTCACCAGCTTCGCCCAGTCTGCCTCAGGCCGAACCAGGACTTCCTCGCCTTGAACGACGGTCACGTTCTGCACGTCGGCAGGCTGAGCTGGGGCGAGGACCGGCAACCAGCACAGGGCTCCTGCCCACGCCAAGAGTCGAGGTCGGCTCACTTTGTGCATGTTCTCCCTCACTTCAGGTCCTGGCGTCAGTACTGCGTCAGCCCCTCCTCCCAGGCGAGGCGCACGGCTTCCGAGAACTCCTCGGGTCGGAGCGGCCGAGCGATCTCCGGGTGCTGTTGCGCCCGGAAGCAGGGCCGGTACTGGTCCATGAGGTTGACGTAGGCGTTGGGCGACAACGCCTTCGCGACAAACCGGGCGACGTCGCGGGTGCCGGCGAGAGCGTTGGGGAGGACGAGGTGGCGGATGATCATTCCGCGCTGGGCCAAGCCGTCGTCGTCACACACGAGGTCGCCGACTTGACGGTACATCTCCCTGAGTGCTGCCTTGGCCACGTCCGGGTAGTCGGGCACCCCCGACAGTCGCGCGCCGACTGCGGCATCGGCGTACTTGAAGTCCGGCATGTAGAGGTCGAAGACGCCGTCCAGCAGCTTGAGGGTCGCAACCGATTCGTAGCCGCCGCAGTTGTACACCAGCGGGACGCTGAGTCCTTGTTCGGCGGCGAGGGCGATCGCCTGGAGCAGTTGCGGGGTGACGTGGGTCGGCGTGACGAAGTTGACGTTATGGCAGCCCCTCTGCTGCAGGGCGAGCATCGTGCGGGCGACGTCCTCGGGGCTGGCGCGGTAGCCCTCGCCGCCGTGGCTGAGCTCGTAGTTCTGGCAGAAGAGGCAGGCGAGGTTGCAGCTTGCCAGGAAGATCGTCCCCGAGCCGCCATAGCCAACCAGCGGCGGCTCCTCGCCGTAGTGCGGCACGGCGCTGGCGATCCGCAGTTCGTCGCCGAGCCGGCAGGCGCCCTGTTCGCCCGCGAGTCGGTTCACCCCGCACCGCCGAGGGCAGAGCCGGCACCCGCGCAGCAGTTCGCGGGCGGCGGCAGCGCGATGGTGGAGCTCGCCTGAGTCGACGAGTTCGAGGTAGGCTGGTCGGAACGGCCGGGTGTGTGCCATCGTGGTCGCCAGATACCTTACCTCGCGGCCGCGGCCGTGGCAACGGGCGCACAGAGCGGCGCCGCCCCACAGGATGGTCGCCAGAATCGTCACCAGACACGTGGACGGTCGCCACGGCTTGGCGTATCATTAGGTCTTCCCCGGCGAGCGCATTTTCCCGCGAAGGTGAGCGGACGGTTGTCCGAGCGTCGCCGGGCGGAAGGAGGCACCGGAATGTCGGACAAGATCCGCTTCGCGATCATCGGCTGCGGTCAGGTCGGCCAGACCATGGGGGGCACGGATGTGTACAACGGGATCGGCGAGTGGCACGCCCACTACCTCACCGAGCTGGAAGACGCCGAGCTGGTGGCGGTGGCGGACCTGAAGGAGGAGAACGCGAGGGCCCTGGCGGAGAAGTTCGCCGTGCCCAGCTACTACGCCGACATACAGGCACTGCTTGCCCGGGACGACCTCGACGTGGTCAACGTCTGCACTCCCAGCGGCACCCACGGGAAGATCGCAGTCGAGTGCGCCCGCGCCGGGAAGAACGTCATCGTCGAGAAGCCGATGGACATCCGCCCGGAACGCTGCGCCGAGATGATTGCCGCGGCCGACGCGGCGGGCGCCAAGCTCAGCGTCATCTTCCCGCAGCGGTTCAAGCAAGGCACCCGGAAAGTCAAAGAGGCGCTGGACGCCGGCGCTCTTGGGAAGCCCCTTGTCGGCAATGCCTTGTGCCGCCGGTACCGCACCCAGTCGTACTACAGCGAGAGCAACTGGCGCGGCACTTGGGCCGGCGACGGCGGCGGGGCACTGATGAACCAGGGCATCCACGTGATCGACTGTTTCCTGCACCTGATGGGCGAGGTCGCCTCCGTGGCGGCGCACTGCGGCACACTTGGTCACGAAGGACTCGAGGTGGAAGACACCGCCGCGGCGGTGCTCCGGTTCAAGTCCGGCGCGATCGGCGTCATCGAGGGAACGACTTGCGCCTACCCCGACTTCGGCGACCGGCTCGACATCCACGCTGAGAAAGGCTCGGTCGTCCTCGAGATGGGCAAGCTGTCGCGATGGGAGCACATGGACGAGGCGCACCGGTTCGACCCGGCGACGCTCACCGAAGCTACGGGTGAGTTCATCGGCCACAAGTTCGTGTTCCAGGATATGATCGACGCCATTCGCGAAGACCGGCCGCCCAAGGTTGACGGCCGCGAAGGGAAGCGGTCGGTGGAAGTCATCTGCGCCATTTATCAGTCGTCGCAGGAAGGGCGTGAGGTTGCCCTCGCGTAGGAGATCCGCCCACTCCGCGTTCATGCGAGAGACGTAGGGGCAGACCTGTGGGTCTGCCCCGGCCCGGCGGCACGCACGTCTACCCCTGCCGGGGCGGGCACGCAGGCGCCGCCCCTACGCCCGCGGTCCGCAACCTCCAAGGAGAACCAAATGATCACTCAAGTCGGACACACAGCGTACGTCGTGCAGGACATCGAGGCCGCCCGCCAGTACTACTGCGAAAGGCTTGGGCTGGAAGAAGCGTTCCAGCTACACAAGGACGACGGGACGCTATGGATCGTGTACCTGAAGGCGGGTAAGGGCACCTTCATCGAGCTGTTCCCCACCTCGGGCTTTGAGCCCAGCGACGCCAACGTCAGTTACAGGCATCTGTGCTTGCTCGTGGACGACATGGAGGCAACCGTCGCTGAGATGAAGGCCCGCGGGGTGAAGTTCACCAGCGAGATCAACCAGGGCAAGGACGGCAACACTCAAGCGTGGACACGCGATCCGGACGGCAACCAGATCGAGTTGATGCAGATCGCGCCGGACTCGTTGCAGGCGCAGGCGTCTTGCTCGTAGAGTGTGCTGCGACGCGCAACCGGCTTGCGCCTGCCCTTCCGGATCCTCGGAGGTGAGCCTCAATGGACATTCCTCGGTTTGCCGTCGTCGGCCTGGGCGGCTTCGCGAAGATGCACCTGCGCTACGTGCAGGACGCGGTGGAGGCCGGACTGGGGCGGCACGTCGCTCAGGTGGCAATTCCGGCGGACCGGGAGCTGTTCGCGGAGGAGGTGGCAGCGCTGAGGGCGCAAGGCGTCGAGATCTTCTTGTCGCTCCGCGAGATGCTCGCCGAGGCGCGCGAGCGGATCGACGTGACGTGTATTCCCACCGGCACGCCCTTGCACCGGCCGATGGCTGTCGCGGCGTTGGAGGCGGGGACGAACGTGTTGGTGGAGAAGCCCGCGGCGGGCTCGATCCAAGATGTGGGCGCCATGATCCGGGCGCGGGACGCCGCCGGGAAACTGTGCGCCGTCGGGTACCAGCACATCTACCGACCCGACACGCAGCAGCTCAAGCAATGGGTGTGCGAGGGCAGGTTCGGCGCAATCAAGCGGGTGAAGAGCTTCGGGTGCTGGCCGCGGAACGCCGACTATTACCAGCGCAACGGCTGGGCGGCACGCCTCGCCCTGCAGGACACGTGGGTGCTGGACAGCCCGCACAACAACGCCCTGGCGCACGCCGTCAACGCCATGTGCTATGTGGCGTGCAGTCGGCCCGGTGAGTCACTCGTGCCGACCGCAGTGCTGGCGGAGCTGTACCGGGCGAACCCCATCGAGTCGGCCGATACCACTGTGTTCCGGGCGGACACGCGGGAGGGCGTGGAGGTCTTCTTCGCCGTCAGCCATTGCACGGACCGGTTGCTCAACCCGACAACGGTCTTCGAGACGGACCAGGCCCGAATCGAGTGGACTTACGCCGGCGACACTACCATCTGCTGGCACGACGGCGCGACAGAGCACTCCGAGGGTCCCGGCAACGTGCGCCGCGTGGCGGAGGACGTTGCCCAGGTGCTGTTGGGGCGGAAGAAGTCGCTGTACTGCCCGCTGGAAGTCGCCCGTGCGCAGACGCTCTGCATCTGCGGAACGTTTGAGTCATCGGCCATCCACGAGCTGCCGGAGGGGCTGCGAACGGTGGACGCCAAAGGCTTCACCGCCGTCCGCGGAATGACCGAGGCCGTTGTGGAGGCATTCGAGGAGGCGGCGCTCTTCTCCGAACTGGGCGTCGAGTGGGCGCAGTCCGGGGAATCGGTATCGCTGGAGGGGTACGACTACTTCCCGACGTTCCGGCGGCAGGTCGGCGGGTGAGGAGGGGGGGAGTTGGGAGGCTGGAAGGGCCGGGAGCTCGCCGTGCTTCCAGCCTTCCGCTCTTCCGCCCTTTCGGGGCGTCTCAATGATGGAACAGCCGCACGCCGGTGAACACCATCGTCATCCCGTACTCGTTGGCGGCGGCGATCACCTCTTCGTCGCGAATGGAGCCGCCGGCCTCGGCGACGTACTTCACCCCGCTGCGGGCCGCCCGGTCGAGGTTGTCGCGGAAGGGGAAGAAGGCGTCGGAGCTGAGCGCCACGTCAGTGACCTGGTCGAGCCAGGCGCGCTTGTCGGCTTCGGTGAGCGGTGCCGGCACTTGGTCAAAGCTGGCCTCCCACGCCGCTTTCTCCGCACCCTCCACCGCGCCGAGCAGGTACTGCTCGATGGCGTTCATCCGTTCGGGGCGGCCGACCGCGCCCTTGAACGGCAGACCGAGCACCTGCGGGTGTTGCCGGAGCGACCAGATGTCTGCCTTCGACCCGGCCAAGCGCGTGCAGTGGACGCGCGCCTGCTGCCCGGCCCCCACGCCGAGGACCTGGCCGTTGGCGGAATAGGCGACTGAGTTCGATTGCGTGTACTTGAGCGCGAGGGTGGCGACGGTCAGGTCGCGTTTGGCGGACTCCGGCAGGTCCCTGCACTCAGTGACGACGTTGCTGAAGAACTCGTCGGTGACCACGAAGTCGTTCCGCTTCTGTTCGAGCGTCACGCCGAAGATCTCCTTCTGCTCGACTTCCGGCGGCTGGTAGCTTGGATCGATCTCCAAGACGCAGTACTTGCCTCCCCGCTTCTCCTGCAGGAGCGCCAGCGCGCCCTCCTCAACGCCGGGGCAGATGAGCCCGTCGGAGACTTCGCGCCGCAGTAACGTAGCGGTCTGTACGTCGACGGGATCGCTCAGCGCGACCCAGTCGCCAAACGACGCCATCCGGTCGGCGCCGCGCGCCCGGGCGTAGGCCGTGGCCAGCGGCGACAGCTCGAGGTCGTCGACAAAGCACGCCTGCGCCTCCGCGTCGGTCAGCGGCGTGGCAACCGCCGCGCCCGCCGGGCTTACGTGCTTGAAGGAGGTCGCCGCCGGCATCCCAAGGGTCTGCTTCAGCTCGCGCACCAACTGCCAAGCGTTAAGCGCATCCATGAGGTTGATGTAGCCCGGGGCGCCATTCAGCACCTTGAGGGGAAGCTCCCCCGAGCGCATGAAAACGCGAGCGGGCTTCTGGTGCGGGTTGCAGCCGTAGCGCAGTGGCAGTTCAGTGATGCTCATTGGATACCTCCGAGTCGATGGTCGGGGGGATGAAGGGAGCGCGAAGGGAGGAATCGGGGAACCAGAGCCGGGCTGGTTGTTTCCTTGTCTCCCTTGCCCCGCCTTCTCGAATCCTCCTGCCAGCGTGCTCCAGAGAACTCAGTCTGGCAGGATCTCGAGGTCCGGTCGCGTCTCCGCGAGATTCACCAAGTACCGCCCCAGCTTGTCCCGCACGCCTTTGGACAGGTTGATGAAGGCGATGCCGTTCCTGAACTTGCCCAGTGACCCGGTGGGCTGCGAGCGAACCAACTGCCCGACGACATCCACCTCCAGGTCCGGCATCTCGACATGCACCAACAAATGGCTGCCCGTGGCGAGATTGTCCCGGGAGGTGAACAGCATGCCGCCCGCACTGAGATCAGCCAGTTTGCTCCAATCGGGCTCCCGGCGGATCACGCTGTCAGGGTTGAGGACTTCGTATTCTATCGACAGGTCGCCGGCGATCCGCACGTAGCGGCGGCGCTCCAGCTTGTAGCATTCGTGCTCGACGAAGAGCTTGACCAAGCCGGCGTCGAACTGAGCGCCGGCGTTATCGGTCAGGAGCTTGATGGCGTCGGGAACGGGCATCGGCTTCTTGTAGGGGCGGTCGTACGCCACCAGCGCGTCGAACACGTCGACGATGGCGAGGATCTTGGCGAGCACAGGCAGCTCTTCGCCGCGGTAGCCCGAGGGATACCCGTTGCCGTCGATACGCTCGTGATGTGAGCCGGCAACCAGGGGGATGTCCCGCATCGCGCGCGGATAATGGATCTCCTCCAGGATCTCACGAGTGTAGGCGGCGTGCAACTTCATGAGTGCGTACTCGTCATCCGAGAACCGCCCCGGCTTGCCCAGGATCTCGTCCCGAATGCCGATCTTGCCGACATCGTGCAGCCCGGCGGCAAACTCGAGCTTCTGCAGGTCCTCCCGGCCCAATCCGGCGATCTCGCCCAGTTTGAGCGCGTAGAAGGTAACCCGCTCCGAGTGCCCGGCGGTGACAGGGTCCTTGGCGTCAATGGCCGCCGCCAGTGTCTGCACCAGATCTCGTTGGAGCGTCTCCCGCTCGACGTTGAGTCGGGCGTTCTCGATGGCAATGGCGGCGATGGAGGCCAACGCCTCAAGCAGCCGCACCTCTCTGTCAGCGAATAGGCCGGCTGCGTGGTTCAGCGATTGGAGCACGCCCACCAAGTCGCCGTCCGGATTGGTCAGCGGCACAGCCAGCACATTGTGAGTGTGGAACCCGGTCTTCTTGTCCACCTCCGGGTTGAACAGTGGCGATTCGTACGCGGCCGGGATGTTCAGCGGCTGTCGACTCCGCGCTACCTCTCCGGCGATCCCCCGTCCCAGCGGCAGCCGGATCTCCTTGACCTCCGCTTCCTCAGCGACGAAACTCCACAGTTCGTCGGTTTCCTCATCAAACAAGAAGAGCGTGGAGCGTTCAGCCCCCACCACGTCCGTGGCGTCACGGACGATCAGGTTCAGCAGCGAGTCCAAGTCGCGCTCGCGGGTCAATCGACGAGTGACGTCGATGAGAGTGAATACCTGTTCCTCGGTGAGGCCCGATTGAGGTGCGGTCATCTCACTTGCTCCAGCGTCAGGGGTGACCTTCATATACTCGCGAAGGTTAGGAATACACCGAAGTGGAAGTTCGCAGAACTTCACCGGCAGGCGTGCAGCAGACGTAGGACAGAGGGTATTCTCCCAGACGGAGCCGAAGTCGCACCGGGACTTCGGTGTGTTCTTAACCTTCGCGAGTATAACATGCCAGAATCGGCGCCGGAACGCAACCCCGCCCGCGCCTTTGCTGGGCCCGCGCGGCGGCCGTCGCCCTTGCTCGGCCGTGCCCTTGGCCGAAGCTGCTGTCCAAGTCGGCTGCCGTGTGCTACACTCGGCAGGCATTCGTCGTCACCCTGTGGACATGAGCGAACAGCCCCCTCGAGACGTCATCCTCGGCACCGCCGGTCACATAGACCACGGCAAGACAGCCCTGGTTGAGACCCTGACCGGCATCAACACCGACCGGCTCCCCGACGAGCAGCGGACCGGGATGACCATCGACCTCGGGTTCGCCCACCTGGACCTGGGAGCGACCCGGATCGGGGTCGTCGATGTGCCCGGACATGAACGGTTCATCCGGAACATGGTGGCCGGGGCGACGGGGGTGGACTTGGCACTGCTGGTCATTGCCGCCGACGATTCGGTCATGCCGCAGACGCTGGAGCACCTGGAGACCCTCGAACTGCTGGGCGTCACGGAGGGCGCCATCGCCCTCACCAAGGTGGACTTGGTGTCGGAGGCGAGACGGGAGGAAGTAACAGAGGAGATCCGGGAGTGGATGGCCGACACCGCCTTCGCCGAAGCCGCCATCGTTCCCGTCTCCTCGGTGACCGGTGAGGGACTGGAGGCGCTCAAGCAAGCCCTGACGCCGCTGGTGGAGGCCGCGCGCCGCAAAGCTGTGGGCGCCGTGTTCCGCCTGCCGGTGGATCGGGTGTTCACCATCAGCGGCGCCGGTACGGTGGTCACCGGCTCGGTCACGGCCGGCTTGGTCCGCCTCGGGGACACGGTGGAGGTTGCTCCGTTGCAGCGGCGGGTTCGCGTGCGAGGCATCGAGCGGCACGACGCGCCGGCGACGGAAGCCCATGCCGGCCAACGAGCTGCGCTGAACCTCGCCGGCATCGATTACCACGAGGTGGAACGCTCGCACGAACTCTCAACCCCCGGCTACTTGGAGCCCGCCAGGACGTTCGACGCGTGGATCCGCTGTCTCCCCAGCGCGCCACAGGCGTTCAGACTGCAGTCGTCGGCCCACCTCTGCCTCGGCACCGGGGACACGCTGGCCCGACTTGTCCCACTGGAGACCGACGAGCTGAAGCCAGGGCAGTCGGGTCTCGCCCAGCTCCATACAGATGAGCCGGTAGTGGCCGACCACGGCCAGCGGTTCATCCTGCGCAGCGCCGCCTCCGGCCGCGTGGTCGGTGGCGGGCGCGTCCTGCGGCCGGTGTCACGGAAGCGGCGACGCAACGACTCGGCACGCAATCAGGCGCTGCGTGTTCTCGCCGAAGGGGACGAGCGGGCGCGCGTGTTGGAGACGCTCCGGTTGGCGGGCACCCAGCCGCAGCCGCCCTTGACCGTCTGTCGCGACGCCGGCGTCTCTCCTCAGCGGCTGACGGAACTGCTTGCGGAGCTGGCGGCAGCCGGCGAGGTGGTCAGTCTGGGCGTGGGCGGCCAGGAAGCCCTGCTGCCGGCGGCCGTATTGGGTGAGTTGGAGACGTTGTGCCTCCAAGCCGCCCGCGAGTTCCACCGGGCGCGGCCGCTGGAGCCGGGCATCCCGGAGGCGCAACTGCGTAGCCAAGTTTCGCGCCGGGTCCCCGAGTCGCTCTGGTCGGCGCTGCGAGACCGACTTCTGCAGGTCGGCAAGCTGAAGCGCGTCAGCGACCGACTGACGCTGCCTGAGTTCCACGTCGAGCTGACCGCGGAGAAGCAGCGACTGAAGGACTCGCTTCTGCGGCAGATTCGCGAGGGCTGGTTCGGTCCGCCGGCAATGGGTGACCTCTCGACCCCACCGGGCACGAAGCCGGAGGACTGCCGCGCCCTCCTGGAACTGCTGCAACTCGAGGGGCACCTCGTCAAGGTGGCTCCCGACCTGTGGCTTGAGACCGCAGCGCTGACCCAGGCCAAAGAGCGGCTCGCCGCCGAGATAGCGCAGGTTGGACCCCTGTCCATCGCGCAGATCCGTGACGTGCTGCAGACCTCGCGCCGATATGCGGTGCCGCTGTGCGAGTACTTCGATCGCGTTCGGTTCACCCGACGAGTCGGCGACACCCGCCGGCTGGCGTCACCGGAAGGGCGAGACCATGGATGAGACGGCCGTGCAAGCCACGCTTAGCCAACTGCCCGCAGTGAACGAGATACTGGGCGAGTCCGACGTCGTCGGCCTGATCGAGCGGTTCGGCCGCGACCCGGTGGCGACCTCCGTCCGGCGCGAACTGGAGGAGACGCGCGGGGCACTCCGGGCCGATCCGGCGGCTACCGTGCCGACCGCGCCCGAACTCGCACAGCAAGTGCGCGCCTGGTTTGCCCGCGAGGAGCGACCCAATCTCCGCCGCGTGCTCAACGCCACCGGCATCGTGCTGCACACCGGACTGGGACGCGCGCCGCTGGCGGCGGAGGCGCTTCAGGCGGTTCAGGAGAACGGCGGCTACTGCAACCTCGAGACTGACCTGGAGTCGGGCAAGCGCTCCCACCGAGGGGACAGCGTGCGGGAGCTTCTCTGCGAGTTGACCGGTGCGGAGGCGGCGACGGTGGTCAACAACAACGCTGCGGCGACGGTGCTCACACTGCGCGCGTTAGCCGCCGGCCGCGAAGTCCTCGTCTCGCGCGGCCAGCTCATCGAGATCGGCGGCTCGTTCCGACTGCCCGACATCATGGAGACGAGCGGAGCCCTCTTGCGGGAGATCGGCACGACCAACCGAACCCACCGGTCCGACTATGAACAGGCATTGTCGGAACGCACAGCACTGCTCCTGCGCGTGCATTCCAGCAACTACCGGGTCGTCGGCTTCGTCAAGAGCACCCCGTTGGTCGAACTCGTCGAGTTGGCGCGCCGAGCCGGCGTCCGCGTGGTGGACGACATCGGCAGCGGCGCGCTGTTCGACATACCCGGTCTAACCGGGGGGCACGAGCCCCTTGCCCGCGAGAGCGTTGCGGCCGGGGCGGATGTCGTCCTCTTCAGTGGCGACAAGCTTCTGGGCGGGCCGCAGGCGGGGATCATCGTGGGCACGGCCGACTGCGTGGAACTCATCGAGCGGGACCCGCTCATGCGCGTGGTGCGCGTCGACAAGCTGGCGCTTGCTGCACTCGAAGCCACGCTGCGACTCCACCGTGATCGACAGCTTGCCCTGACCCGGATTCCACTCTACCAGATGCTGTCACAGACGGAGGCCCAACTCCAGCGACGCGCCAAGGCGCTGCGGCGACGGCTGCTGCGAATGCTCCCCGGACTGGACTGCCAAGTCGTCCGCACGGCCTCCTTCGTTGGTGGAGGGTCGGTGCCCGCGGAGGAGATGCCCTCCTCCGCAGTGGCGATCCGCCCCACGGGTCTGTCGTTGGACGAGGCCGCTCGGCGACTGCGAACGGGCAAACTCGCCGTCTTCCCCCGCCTCGAGCAGGACCAACTGCTGTTCGATCTCAGGACTATTCAGCCGGGCGAGGAGGCGGCCCTTGCGACCGCGCTCGCCAGCGCAGTGACTGAGGAAATCGCCGTCCGCGGTGCGCGCTGATTTTTCGCCGCAGAAGGACTCCCCCAGCCAGGGCGCGAATAACCGGAGCCGGCGGACGCGAGCCCGTCTACTCTTAGGTCAAGCCGCCCCTTCGGGGACGGCCCAACACCTGCCGAATATTGGGACGCGTCCGCCATTCTCCCTTGTCGGTCCGACGGAAGTGCGATGAGTCTGGTGACTCGCCTGGACTTCAAATCCAGTGTGGGGTCTCACAAAGGTCCTAGGTGGGTTCGATTCCCATGCACTTCCGCCATCTCCTCCTCTTCTGGCCGGAGAGAGGAGTAGTTCCCGTCTCCCTGCCGGGCCGAGAACTACACCGTGGGCAAGCAGTTAGTGGCAACTCCCTTGAAGTTCCGCCCCTCGGCTCAGCGTGCTGTTTGCCTTCTCCGTGAGACCCTCTGCGGGCCGGGGTCAACGGGCACGAGGAAGGCACGACGGAAGTCGACAGAAGGAGTCGTACCGCCATGCGAAACCGTTCAGTTCGTATCCCCCTGCGTGGGGTCGGTCTGTGGATGTTGGGCAGTATCCTCGCCGCAAGCTCCGGGGCCTTCGCCCAGGATTCCGGGAGTGCCGCAAACACCATTCCACCCATCTGGTGGCTCGCCCCGCTGGGGTCGCTCATCGCGTTGGTGTTTGCCGCGGTGCTCTACAAGAACATCATGGGTCGCAGCGAAGGCGACGACTCCATGAAGGAAATCGCTGAGGCCGTGCGGTCGGGCGCGTACGCGTATCTTCGCCAGCAGTACAAGATCGTCCTGTATGTGTTCTGCGGGCTGTTCGTGCTGTTGCTGTTCGTTGCGTTCGCGCTCAAGTATCAGTCGCGTTGGGTGCCGTTCGCATTCCTGACGGGCGGGTTCTTCAGTGGGCTCTGTGGCTGGCTCGGGATGAAGACAGCCACCAACGCCAGCGCCCGGACAGCGCAGGCCGCCAAAGAGAGCCTCAACGCCGGCCTTCAAGTCGCGCTTCGCGCCGGAGCCGTCATGGGTCTGGTAGTTGTCGGGTTCGGGTTACTCGACATCTGCCTCTGGTTCCTGGTCCTCTACAAGCTGGTCCCCGTCCTCGGCGGGACCGCGCTGTCTCTGGAAGAGATCACGGTGACGATGCTCTGCTTCGGCATGGGCGCCAGCACCCAGGCGTTGTTCGCCCGCGTCGGCGGCGGCATCTTCACGAAGTCGGCTGACGTGGGGGCTGATCTGGTCGGGAAGGTCGAAGCGGGCATCCCCGAAGACGACCCGCGGAACCCGGCGACCATCGCCGACAACGTGGGCGACAACGTCGGCGACGTAGCCGGAATGGGGGCGGACCTCTACGAATCCTACTGCGGCTCGATTCTCGCCACGGCGGCCCTGGGAGTGGCCGCGGCCACGGGGCAACAGGACTTGCAGATTCGGCTGTTGGCGACACCCATGGTCATCGCGGGCATCGGCTGCGCGCTGTCGGTTCTCGGCATCTACGCTGTCCGCTCCGGAGAGAAGGCGACCCAGCGCGAACTGCTGGGCGCATTGGGCCGCGGCGTAAACCTCAGTTCGCTGGGGATCCTGATTGCCTCCGCCGGCGTAGTCTACTTCCTGCTTCCGGGCCACTTTGGCATCTTCGGCTCCATCGTCGCCGGACTGGCAGCCGGCATCCTCATCGGCAAGGCGACCGAGTACTACACCTCCGATGAGTACAAGCCCACCCAACGCATCGCCGACCAGGCGCTGACCGGGCCGGCAACCGTCATCATCAGCGGAATGGCCACCGGGATGCAGTCCACGGCCGCGCCCGTGCTCATCGTCTGTGTCGGTACTTTGCTCGCCTACGGCTTGGCCGGTGGGTTCGGCGGCGACTCGCAGTCGATGGCGTGGGGGCTCTACGGGATCGGCATCGCCGCTGTCGGGATGCTGTCAACGCTCGGCATCACCCTGGCGACAGACGCCTACGGCCCCATCGCCGACAATGCCGGCGGCAACGCCGAGATGACCCATCAGAAGCCACAAGTTCGGGAGCGGACCGACGCCCTCGACTCACTGGGCAACACCACCGCCGCCACTGGCAAAGGCTTCGCCATCGGCTCGGCAGCACTGACGGCGCTGGCGCTGTTGGCGGCCTACATCGAGGAACTCCGCATCGGGATGGAGCGCGTCGCCCTCAAAGTGGGCGAAGGCACGGCCCAAGTGCTCGGCGGCGGGCACGACCTGATCGCGCGGGGCGGTCAGGCCTTCATGAAACTGGGCGAGGGGTGGAACGATACCGTGGCCGTCAAAGACGCCACGCTCACGAATTTCATGGAGTTCTACAGCGTGCACCTGATGAACCCGAAGGTGCTCGTCGGGATGCTCCTCGGCAGTATGATGGTGTTCTTCTTCTGCGCGCTCACCATGCAGGCCGTTGGTCGCGCCGCCGGGGCCATGGTAGACGAAGTTCGCCGCCAGTTCCGCGAGATCGCCGGCATCATGGAAGGCAAGGCCAAGCCTGACTACGCCCAGTGCGTTCAGATCGCCACGCAAGGCGCGCAACACGAGATGATCGCGCCTGCACTGCTGGCCATCGCGGTCCCGCTACTGACGGGTGTGATCCTCGGGGTCCCCGGCGTCATCGGGCTGCTGGTCGCCGGCACCTCCACCGGCTTCGCCTTCGCGATCATGATGGCGAACTCCGGCGGCGCGTGGGACAACGCCAAGAAGTACATCGAGCGCGGCGCCCATGGCGGCAAGGGCTCGGAGGCCCACAAAGCCAGCGTGGTCGGCGACACGGTGGGAGATCCGTTCAAAGACACCTCCGGTCCCTCGCTGAACATCCTCATCAAGCTGATGAGCATGGTGGCGGTGGTGTTCGCTGGGGTAACGGTCGCCTTCGGACCGGTCGTCTCCAAGCTGCTCGGCATGCAGTGATCGTCCTTCGGCGGGAACGCCTGACGCCAGGACCTCCACCGGCTTCGCGGGCTGCGCCCCTCGCGGCGAGCGCGCTGAAGCTCCCGGAGGTAGGGCAACTCCATGACGGCCGGCAGTCGCTCCGCCGCCTCTCGTCCTGGTCCGGCCGCGGGCTCACCGGTTGCACCCCTTCACCGCCTGTGCTATACTTCGCCTGCTTAGCCCTCCGGTCGCCCGCACGTGGGAGTTTGCCCTGTGAACATCGATCTGGACCGTCTCGCCGAACTCGTCAACCTCTTCAAAGGGGCGCGGATCAGTGAGTTGACCATCCGAGACGGGGACGATTGCATCACCCTCAAGAAGTCTCTCGTTTGCTCGCCGCAGAGCGGGACCGCCGCCAGCGCTCCTGCAGCTCCTCCTGCCCCGGCAGACACACTCCCGGCTCGTCGGGAGGCGGAAGAACCGGCTGCCGAGACAGCGGCCGCCGAGCTGGAGACTACCCGCTATGTGACCGTGAAAGCGAACATGGTCGGCACGTTCTCCCTGGGCGAGAAGCCGGGCGGCGAGCCGCTGGTGCGCGTGGGGCAGCAGGTAGAGACCGGGCAGGTGGTCTGTACCATCGAGTCCATGAAGCTCGTCCACGAAGTGCACACGTCTGCCGCAGGGACGGTTGTCCAGATTCTGGCAGAAGACGGCCAGCCCGTCGAGTACGGCAGCGACCTGATGCTGATTGAGGCAGAGGGCGGCTCCGGGAGGGATTGAGCTGTGGGACGTCGCGATTGCGTCCGACCTGCAAGTGAAGGACAGACGCTCATCGGTCTGCTTGCCGTGATCGTCATCATCTCCATCATGGCGGTGGTGTTCCTGAAGCCTGGTGGCGATGGCCGCAACAAGGGCAAGTCGATGCCCACGCAGGTCAAGGAACGTGCGCAGGGCGTCGAATGCAAGAACAACCTCAACCAGCTCCGCCAAGCCATCATGATGATGACGCAGACCGACGAGGCCAAGCCGAAGTCGCTGAGGGAGATCAGCGGCATCCCGGAGTCCATGTTCAGTTGCCCGGTGGGAGGGCAGCCGTACCAGTACGACCCCAGTACGGGGCAGGTCCGCTGCGTCTGTCCGGGGCACGAACGGTACTGAGCGCGCTTGGGCCGGCCGCGCGCCTGACGCGGCGAGAGGCACCCACCCGCAGCCCCAGCGTCGCGCGGGTGCCCTTCGCCCTGAAGCCGCCGTCGCGAGTCAACAGCCCAACTGAGACCGTCCGAGGGAGTTGCCGAATCCCGTGTTTGATCGTGTTCTGATCGCCAATCGAGGCGAGATCGCTGTCCGGATCATCCGTGCCTGCCGCGAACTGGGAGTCCGCACCATCGCTGTGTATTCTGCAGCCGACGCCGACTCGCTGCACGTGCGATTGGCGGACAAGGCCCTGTGCATTGGGCCGCCGCCCGCACGAGACAGCTACCTGAATGTGCCCAACCTCATTGAGGCTGCAGTGATTACCGGGGCGGATGCCATCCACCCGGGGTACGGCTTTCTGGCTGAGAACGCCAACTTCGCGGAGGTCGTCGAGCGCTGCAAACTCAAGTGGATCGGCCCCCCGGCTTCCGCCATCGAGCAGATGGGCGACAAGGCCTCCGCGCGCAACCTGATGGCTGGCGCTGGCGTGCCCATCGTGCCAGGCTCGCGCGAGCTGGTCAAGAGCAACGAGCAAGCCGCCTCGGAAGCAAGGGAGCTGGGCTATCCGGTCATCATCAAGGCCTCGGCCGGCGGCGGCGGCAAAGGGATGCGCGCCTGCCAGAACGAGAGCGAACTTCTCAAAGGGATGGCCGCCGCACGCGCGGAGGCGGAGGCCGCCTTTGGCAGTGGCGATCTGTACCTGGAGAAGTACATTGCTGAGCCGCGGCACGTGGAAGTCCAACTCCTGGCCGACGCCCACGGCAACACGGTGCACTTGTGGGACCGCGACTGCTCCATCCAGACGGCGCGCCACCAGAAGATGCTGGAAGAAGGTCCCTCGCGGCTCCCGACCAACACTCGGTCAAAACTGGGTGAGGCGGCTGTCAAGGGCGCGCGCGCGGTGGGGTACACCAATGCCGGCACCATGGAGTTCTTGGTGGACCACCGGAACAACTTTTACTTTATGGAGATGAACACCCGCATTCAGGTCGAGCATCCGGTTACCGAGATGATTACCGGCATCGACTTGGTCAAGGAGCAGATCCGGGTGGCGGCTGGCGAGAAGCTCTCGTTCCGCCAGCGCAACATCCACTGGACTGGCCACGCCATCGAGTGCCGGATCACCGCGGAAGATCCGGGGCGAAGCTTCGCTCCCTCGGCCGGCAAAGTCACCAACTACCTGCCGCCCGGCGGCCCGGGCGTGCGAATGGACAGTCACCTCTACCCCGGCTACGAGGTCCCGCCCTTCTACGATTCCCTGCTTGCCAAGATCGTCGTCCACGGCGCCGACCGAGACGAAGCGATCCGCCGAATGGAACGGGCACTGTCGGAGTGCGTGCTGGAAGGCGTGCGCACGACCCGACCGTTCCACGAGCGCATCCTCGCGAACCAGTTCTACCGTCGAGGCGAGGTCTTCACCAACTTCATCCAGCGACGCATGGACGTAGCAGGCTGAAGGCGGCGAGCACAACTCGGTTGCCTTTCGGTGACGCCCCCTTTCTCGCCCAACGTCCTGAGATTGCCAGCGCGCCCTGTCGCCTTCGCCCGCGGTACCACCGGTGTCTGAGGGGGAGGGTGCGGGCCTCCGCCCCGGATGCCAGGGCTACCGGCCGCAACCGACACTTCTCCTCGCGTTGCCGCTTCCAGCCGCACCGAGTCTCCTGTGGGTAAGCGACGTTCAGCCAGAGAACTGGCATTGAAAATCCTCTTTCAGATCGACGTGGGCAAGCTCCCCTTGGAGGAGGCCCTCGCCAACTCGTGCAACCTCGACGAAGACGACCCCGAGGTCCGCGCGTTTGCGGAGGCACTCGTCCAGGGAACCGTGGCGGAACAGGCGCGGGTGGACGAGATCATCAGTCGCTACGCCTCGGGTTGGGCCCTGGAGCGCATGGCCAATGTGGACCGCAACCTGCTGCGCCTGGCGCTCTACGAACTCCTGTTCCTGGAAGACATCCCCACCAGCGTCTCGATCAACGAAGCAGTAGACTTGGCGAAGCTCTACAGCACCGCCGAGTCTGGCCGCTTCATTAACGGCATCCTGGGCAACTTCGTGAGGCAGGGGGAGGCGGAACGGCTGCAGCTCGACCAAGCGGCGGTTCCCGACCCGGAGGCTGCCCCTGCGCCGGCCGAGGCGGCCGAAGTGCTGGAGCCGGAAGAGGCTCCGGCTATCGCCGCGGCGGCTGTCGAAGACCCCGAGTCGCCCCCTCACGAGGCTGCCTTAGAACACCAGCAGGAGAACACGCAATGAGTGCACGGATCATCGACGGCAAGGCCATCGCCGCCGACATCAGGCAGGAAGCGGCGGAGGCCGTCCGGACCTTGGTGGCGGCCGGCGGCCCGCGTCCGGGTCTGGCCACCGTCCTGGTTGGCGAAGACCCGGCTTCCCGGGTGTACGTTGGATCCAAGCAGAGGGCCTGCGAGGAGCTGGGCATCGAGTCCTTCGGGCACCATCTGCCGACCACGGCCTCTCAGGCTGAAGTCGAGGACTTGGTCTGCAGCCTCAATGCAGACCAACGAGTCCACGGCATTCTCGTGCAGCTTCCACTGCCGGCCGGTCTGGATGAAGAGCGGGTGCTGAACTCGATCTCTCTCGAGAAGGACGTGGATGGTTTCCACCCGCTCAACATCGGGCGCCTGGCGCAGAAGGGCCGCGACCCGTTGTTCATCCCTTGTACTCCGCACGGAGCACTGGTCCTGTTGGAGCGGTCCGGCGCCACGCTGCGCGGGGCCAACGCCGTGGTGCTCGGCCGGTCCAACATCGTCGGCATGCCCATGGCGCTGCTGCTCGTGCGCAACGACGCCACGGTGACCATCTGCCACTCCCGCACGAGCGATCTCCCCGCGGTCATCCGCCAGGCGGACATCCTGGTGGCGGCCGTTGGCAGACCCGAGATGGTGCGCGGAGACTGGGTCAAGCCCGGCGCCTACGTGATCGACGTGGGGATCAACCGCGTGGAAGACGCCACCCGGCCAAAGGGCTGCCGCTTGGTCGGGGACGTGGCGTTCGAGGAGGTCAAGGAGGTGGCGGGCGCGATCACACCCGTTCCCGGCGGCGTCGGGCCGATGACTATCGCGATGCTGATGCACGGCACTGTCGAAGCAGCCAAGCGGACCGCAATCAGCAACTGACGATGGACGCGCGCTGAGGCGAGCCCGGTCCCAAAGTGTGTGGGTTCTCGTGGTTGGAGGTTTGGCCGACACCGGAGGTAGTCGCCGCGAATTCGAACGGTTCGAGGTGATTCACGGGAGGCAGTTACGCAAGCGCAAGTGGGCGCGCAAGGTGGCGTCTGCCACCATCTGTTCGTTACTCGGTCTGATTCTGCCCCCGCCCAACGGATTTGCAGACCAGCAGAAGCCCCCGATGGGCGGGGTGGGCAATCAGGGGCGCTTCCGGTGCGGAAGCTCAGCCCGCAGGAAATGCGCTCGATCAAGGGTGCAGTGGGTCAGACGGGGTCGGCGTTCTCCTGGCAGGCCGATGCCGAGGCGGGGCCTTATTCTGCGGCGAACACCGCCAACGGCAACCACCTGACCGTCGTTCCGGTGGCGTCCTTCCCCAGCCGGGGCGGGGTTTCTGTCAGCTTCAGCCTCGCTCACAACTCCAAGGACAGCTACTCGGTTCCGGTGGGCGCTAACTGGACCCACAGCTATAGTCGCGAAGGTTAGGAATACACCGAAGTGGAAGTTCGCAGAACTTCACCCGTGGGCGTGTGGTGAGCACCCAACACACTGCTGTGCACGCA
>PEVN01000465.1 GCA_002779825.1 Armatimonadetes bacterium CG06_land_8_20_14_3_00_66_21
TTCCGTCGGCAACCGCGCTCCCGCCCACTTGCAGTACGCTTGGGCGTCGTCCCACGACACGCCCACCACCGGCTGCTTCGGGTCGTTCAGGTTGGCGTCTTCCCAGTACTCCGGCTTGGGCTGACCGGTCGCCTTCATGAACTTCCCATACTGCTCGTTGGTCACCTCATGCTTGTACGCCCAGAAGCCTTCGACGGAGACGCGATGCTCGGGAGACTCGTGGGTCGCGAACTTCTTCCAGTCCGCGTCCCAGCCCGTCTTCGCCCACAGCGCGTCGATCTCCTTCGGGTCGCTGCCCATCAGGAAGCTGCCGCCGGGAATCCAGACCAGCTCCGCGCCGTCGACCGAGTTGATCTTCGTCTGACCGCCACGCCCCGGCTCCGGCCGCACGGTCGGTCGCGTTGGCTGCACAACTGGCGGCGTGGGGCGGGTCGGCTCGGTGGGGATGAACAGGAACTGGCCGTCGTCTTCCTGGGCTTCCTGGGGGTTCTGCTTGCCTTGGGTCACCTGCGGGACGGCGGTAGTGAGGTAGGCGGCGAGCTCCTTCAGCGTGATCACGCCATCCGGTTGGTCCTGCGGCGCCGTGTCGGCAAGGACGGTCCCGGCTACCGGCGTCAGAGCGTCCAGCACCTTCTTGGTGAAGGCGCTGTGACCCAAATCGGGGTCCTCGTAGGCCACCTCCCCCGCGCGGCCGGCGGTCAGAATACCGATCATCGGGCGGGAAGCAATGGTCGTCAGGTGGTAGGGCACCGCCTGCGGGCTCTTGCCGCTGACGGACAGTCCGCTGTAGCAGGCATCGATCAGGAACAGGATGTGCCGCGCCGCCATGAGGCGAGCTTTCTGCCGGACTTCCGTCATCGGCACGCACTCCCGTTCGACCTTTGCCGCGCCGCTGAGATCCTGCTCCCGCAGCTTCACCCCATAAGGCACCAGGTAGCCGCGCTTCCCTTCCCGGGGCAGCTCCACCGTGTGGCCATGACCGGAGAAGTAGACCAGCACCCGGTCGTTCTCCTTGCTGCACTCGCCGAGGTCGATGAGGGCACTCAGGATGCCAGCTCTGGTCGCCTGCCCGTCGAGCAGCAGGGTGACGTTCTCAGCCGGGAAGCCGTAGTACCGCACCAACAGGTCCTGCATCGCCTCGGCGTCGGCCACGGCGAAGTTGAGCGGCCGGAACGGGCTGCCAGCCGGGTATTCGTTGATGCCAATGACCAGCGCCCACGACTGACCGTACACCGGCCCGCCCAACGCGCGCTCCAGATCCTCGACCGCGATGCCCTTTGGCGCCTCGGCGCCGAAGGCGTGGGCTGACAGCACCGGCAGGGAGAGTATCAGGAATGCCAGAGTATTCATGTGCATCAGTCCTCTTCCGGGAATTCCGTGGCGCTGGACAGGTCAGGTGACCTGTCCTACGAAGGGCAACGGCTGCTATCCACGGCACCGCACCGCCAGCGTCCTCGCCGTCGCGCTCACCACCTCGAGCTTAATCGCCTCGAGCGTCTGCACGTCCCGGCGCAGGCTGCGCAGCGGGCCGAGGAACTCGACCTCGAGCTGGGCACTGCCTTTGTCGAAGCCACGTTCATGAACCGCCCGGACGAAGCGCAGTTCCCGGAGCTGGGCAGTCAGGACGTCGAGGGCGTCTACAGAGTGTAACCCGGTCACCGTCAACTGGTAGGTGCGGGCCGGATCGGCGCAGACCAGCTTCACCTGACACATGGCTTCACTCACCCACTGCTCCGCGGCAGCAACAAGCGCCCGCTCCACCGCCTGCTCCTGCCGGAAGGCGGCTTTCTTCTGTTGGCAGCGTCGCGCGGCGACCACCTGGCCGTTGTCGGTCCACGCCGCCCACAGGTCGACGGTGCCCTCGCCGGAGAGAGCATCCAGACCGTCCACCATCTTGCCGAGGGCGCGCGTGGTAACCGTCCCCTTGATGACGAGATCCGCCTGCTCGGCCAACTCCAGAGCTTCGGCGCTGGCTTTGTTACCGTCGCGACGCAGGCGGGCGAGGAGCTTGCGGGTGGCGTCGGCAAGCTGGTCCTGGTCGAACACGCGCAAGCCCTGCTCCACCAGATGCTGCCGGAGCGCCCCCGTCACGGCGGCGCGGGTGGTGGCGTCGCCTTCGGCGGGCGGCTCGACGGCCAGGATCACCCGGGGGTTGCCGGTCAGCTTCAAGTCGCCGCACAGCCCGCCCAGGGCGTCCTTCAGCTTGCCGAGGAACAGGCGGGCGCGCACCGTGACCCGGCAAACATCATCGGCTTCAAACTTCTCGTCGGTAACCTGGTGTTCCGCAACGAAGCCCTCGGTGTTGGTGTAGATATGGCTCTCGACCAAGCGCGAGTCTTCCACCAAGGTATCCGCCTTCAGGTACAGGCCGACGCCTTGCTCAACGGCGCGGCGCAGGGCATCGGTGATCGCCTCATCGCGGGCTTTGCCTTTGTCCGCCGACACGCCCATGCCCTCGGCGGTGACCCATTTCGTCAGAGGAGGCTCGGGGGCGGCAGCGACACTTGGCGTCAGCGCCACGAGTGTTGACAGTGAAAGGCATGCGCACAGGTGAAGTCGAAGCATCTGAAGGTCCTCTCTGTCCAGTCTGTGGGACAAAGACTGTTTGACAGTCAGAAGCGGAAATCCTGCCGGAAGCAGGGGCCGGGCGAGGACCGTCGGCATCAAGCCTACCAGCCCTCGCCCAGCGGTTGTGTCTTCGGTCCCGGTTCTGCCGGAACCCGGACGCCGGTTCACATGGACTCCCCTGGCACACTGCCCGCGTCACGGTCGGTAACGGGGGCACTCAGGCCGTGGGACTCGCCGCTTCGGGGAGTATTCGCCGCGCGGAAACCAACATTGTTGTTGCTGGGGTTGTTGTTGTCGTTGCGGTTGTCGACGCGGAGGTTGTTCGAGTTGTTGTTGTTGAACGAGCCGCCGCGACAGCGCGAACCGACGCCCGTAGCGTAAAGCTCCAGCTTTGCGGCCGTTGACCGTGAACTTGCCCTTGAACTTGACCTTGGCACCGGGGCTCTGCTGAGCGCGGCGCGCAACACACAGATCAAGGGCACGGGCCGCAAAGCTGGAGCTTTACGCTACGGCAAAGCGGCGGAAGGAGAGAGGTTCAATCAGCGCCCGCCTCAGCCCGAACGTGTCGGCTTGCTTCGCGTGTCCGAGCCAGCCGTGGACGGACTGGCGCACATGAGGGAGACCGATTTCGCCGCGCTGATAGCGTCGTTGCAGCTTCTTGAGTCGTCGTTGGAACCTTCTGCCTCCGCCCGGTGCCAGGAGCCGATGGCTGGGGAAGATCCGGTAGCCAACGAAGGTTGTGCCAACCGTCACTGGCTGCAAGTAGCACTTGCCGGGATGCAGCTTCAACCGCAGGCCCGCCAGATACTCCTCGGCGGCCGCCTTCGCCGCCCACAGCTCTTCCTTGTCATCGGCAAACAGCGCGAAGTCGTCGCAGTAGCGGACGTAGCCTGGGATTCGCAGCACCTCCTTTATGAAGTGGTCGAGGCCATTCAGGTAGACATTGGCGAAAAACTGACTGGTCAGGTTGCCAATGGGGATGCCTCGCCGGCGCTCGTATGGCGTGAACAGGTCGTCGCCGGGGA
>PEVN01000508.1 GCA_002779825.1 Armatimonadetes bacterium CG06_land_8_20_14_3_00_66_21
GGGCAGTTGAGGGATCGAGCGCGAGCCGAAGGGGTTGATCTGCGGGTCGTGTCATCGCTTTGGCGCGAACTGTCACCCGCGAAGGACGCGCGGATTGTCGTTGACCTGGTCCAGCTGCTGCGACAGCTTCGCCCCGACTTGGTTCACACGCATAGCTCGAAGGCGGGGATCGTCGGCCGGTGGGCCGCTAAGATCGCCCGGGTCCCGCATGTGGTGCACACGGTTCATGGGTTTTCGTTCCACGATTACGCGGGCGGACGAGACCTGTACCTGACGCTGGAGCGACTGACTGCGCGGTGCGCGGACCGGCTGATCTTCATTTCTGAACCACTGCGTCGGCTCGCACAGGAACGCGGAGTGGGGCGACCCGAGCAGTATGCGGTGGTGCCCAGCGGTATCGACTTGGGGCCGTTTCGACAGCCCGACGTGTTCGACCTGTCCGAGCCGGTCGGATTCCCGCCAGACGGGCTCATCGTGGGCACGGTCGCGCGCCTCGTGGACGGCAAGGGACACAGCCAGATCCTGGAGATGGCGCCGACGATCCTCGAACAGGTTCCCGAGGCGCAATTCGTCTTCGTAGGAGCGGGCCCGCTTCAGGCGGAACTGGAAAGGCAGAGCCAGCGAATCGGGCTGGAGGGCCGGGTCCGTTTCCTCGGGCTGCGGCAAGATGTCCCTCACTTGCTGCGACACTTCGACGTCTTCCTGCTGCCGACGCTGTGGGAGGGGATGGGGCGGGTGTTCCTTGAGGCTCAAGCGGCCGGCGTGCCGGTCGTCGCCAACCGGGTGGAAGGCGTGACCGATGTCGTGCAGCATGGTGAGACGGGGTTCCTGGTGAACCCCGGCGAGACTGACGCGATGGCAGCGCACGTGGTGCGGTTACTCATGGATTCGGAGCTACGTCGGACGATGGGTGAGGCTGGAAGGGCGTTTGTGGACGAGCGATTCTCCGACCGGACCATGGTGGCGCGCATTGGCCAGGTCTACGACGAGGTGCTCGGCGCTAAGCAAGCAGGTCAGGACCGCCAACGAAGCAAAGAAGGGATGCAGACACATGGCTGAGCGAGTATTGGTAACTGGCGGCGCAGGCTTCATCGGCTCGAACGTTGCCGATGCGTTGCTGGCGCGAGGCGACAGAGTGCGCCTCCTGGACAACTTCTCCACCGGCCGGCGCGAGAACGTGGCGGAGTTCCTGGACGAGGTTGAGTTGGTCGAAGGCGACTTGCGGGACTTCCACACTGTGGCGCGGGCGGTTCGCGGGTGTGACGCCATCGTGCATCTTGGGGCGCTGCCTTCTGTGCCGCGCTCGATCGAGGAGCCCCTCACGACCAACAATGTGAACATCACCGGAACGGTGAACGTGTTGGAGGCGGCCAGGGACTTCGGCGTGCGGCGGATCGTGCTTGCCTCCTCGTCGTCCGTGTACGGCGCCAACAAGGAGCTGCCCAAGCGAGAGGACATGGCACCCCGGCCGCTGTCTCCGTACGCGATCTCCAAGCTCACCTGTGAGCGGTACTTCCAGGTGTATCACGAGCTGTACGGCATGGAGACGGTGGTTCTGCGCTACTTCAACGTGTTCGGGGTGCGGCAAGACCCAAACTCGGCGTACGCGGCGGTGATCCCCAAGTTCATCCGCGCCATGCGTGCGGGGAAGCGACCGACCATCTTTGGCGATGGCGAGCAGTCGCGCGACTTCACCTACGTCTCCAACGTGGTCGACGCCAATGTGCTGGCCCTGGCAGCGCCTGCCGGCAGTGCTGGCGAGGTGTTCAACACCGCCTGCGGAGAGAGCTTCACACTCAACGAGTTGGTCGCCACGCTGAACCGCGTGCTTGGCACGGACCTCGCGCCCGTGTATGATGGGTCGCGGTTGGGCGACGTGAAGCACTCGCAGGCGGACATCTCCAAGGCCCGCGGCATCCTGGGCTACGAGCCCCACGTGTCGTTTGAGGACGGGCTGAGGAAGACGGTAGAGGCGCTACCGTGAACGTCGAAGACATAACACCGAACATTGAACATTGAACATCCAACATTGAACATCGAGCACCGAACATTGAACATTGAACATCCAACATTGAACATCGAGCACCGAACATTGAACATTGAACATCCAACATTGAACATCGAGCACCGAACATTGAACACCGAACGCCCAACGTCCAACGTCGAAGGCTGAGGGATGACGGCCAACGCTGAACCGCCAACGCTCGGGTCCCGGTTCCCCCTCGCGGTCTCTGTGGCGGTGGGAGTGGGCCTGGTGGCGGTGCTTTACTGGGACCTCTTCTTGTGGTGGCGGGAAGCTTGGTCTCAGGAAGGCTACTACTGCACGCACGGGCCGCTGATTCCGCTGGTTTCCGCGTATCTCGTTTGGAGCCGGGTGACCGAGGGACCACGTCAGGCGGAGGAGGCGGACAGGAGCGGGAACCGCGATTGGCTCCCCGGTCTCCTGATCGTGGTCGCGGCCTGCATCCTGCAGTTGCTGAGCATCCGGCTGGACGTGCGACTGGCTTCCGGCGTCTCATTTGTCGTCCTGTGCTTCGGCGCGATCTGGTTGCTGTGGGGCAGACAGTGGGCGAGGGACCTGGCTTTTCCGGTCGCGTTCCTGGTCTTCATGATCCCAGTACCGTTTGTCGCGAATGCGTTGACGACGCCGCTCCAGATGCGGGCGGCGTCGGTGGCGGCGATGGTTGGCGGAACGCTCGGCATGCCGGTGGGGCGTGAAGGCCTTGTCCTGCACCTGCCGAACTACCAGTTCGAGGTCGCCCCCACTTGTTCGGGCGTCAACTCACTGTTCTCGCTGGTGCCCTTGGCGGTGCTGCTCGCCTTTCTGCAGCCGGCCACTTGGTGGGTGCGGGGCGCGCTTGTGCTTGCCGCGGCACCCATTGCGCTGGCGGCCAACAGCGTCCGGATCGTCCTTACTTTGGTGCTGGCTTCTTGGTTTGGGCCGGAGGCGGCCGACGGTTTCTTTCACACAGCTTCGGGGTTGGTCGTGTTTGGGGTGGCGCTGGCGGGGCTACTGACAGTCGGGCGCTTGCTCGTGCAAGGAGACCGGTCCGGCTCGAGGGAGCCTGCGGTGCCATGAAGTCTCCCGCCCGGGCTCTTCTGCTGATTGCCGTGCTCGGGGCGGCGTGCCTCGCCAAGACCCAGGTGAGGGCGGTCCCGGAGGTCGGTGTGCCAGGCGAACCGCTCCGCATCCCGCTGAAGTTGGGGGCATGGGAGGGACGCGACGTCCACCTCGAAGACGAGCCGAAGCAGGCGGAGATCGGTATTGACTGGCGCTCGCTCAGGGAGTACCGCCGAGGGAGTGCTTCCGTGCAATTGTTGGTCGAGTACAATCGGCCCGGGAACGCGCTGGAGCACACCCCGGACCACTGCGTGCGTGGGCGAGGTTGGCTGTGGACTTCCAGCGAAGACGCGGCGGTGCGCGTGCCCGGTTGGCGCGAGCCGTTGCCGGTGACAGCGACCGTCATGGAGAACGAGGGAGCGAAGGCCGGTTTGGTCTACTGGTACCAGTTGGGGAATCGACCGTTCGCCAACCATGTGAAGCGCAAGCTGGTGGCCATTGGTCGGGTGCTGCTTCTGCGCGCGCCGGACCCGAAAGTCGGGGTGCGCCTCATCGCCAGCAAGCCTGGAGCTTCGGACGCGGCACTCATCGCGCTGGCGAAGGAGTTCGCCGGCCTGGTTGCGCCTCATTGTAGGTTGGCGTATCATCACCGTGGCGACGTTGTCCAACACCCAGGACCGTCAACACAGCAAACATCACAGCCCGGCGCGGTCTGAGCGGCTGGTGCGTTCTCTCTCCGCAGCGAGCGGAGGAGTGCGTAGCGCGCTCGCAAGCGGGAGATCGGCTCCCGCACAACCAGAGTCCGCGCACCTATGGCACCACACCGGAGGACATAGCCGATGACACGCACCGCAGCCCTGTATGTGTTGTTGATGACCGGCGTCTGCACTGCTGCTTGGTCCGAGGCGCACCCGGAGCAGGCTCCGCCAAGGGCGATCCAGCCGAAGGACGCCAACTACCGGCTTGGGCCGGGGGACGGGTTCTCAGTGCAGGTTGCCGGGGACGAGGAACTGTCGCATGAGCTGCTGGTCGCCCCGGATGGGTACGTCTATTACCCGTTCGTCGGCCGACTCAAAGTCTCCGGGCTTACCCTCGAGGAGTTGGACGCTCTCCTCGTACAGAAGCTGGGCGAGCAGCTCAGGCGTCCCCGGATTGCGGTTACGCTCACGACTGTAGGGGAGGGTCCGCAGGCGGGGAGTATCTACGTGTTTGGCCGGGTCGCCTCTCCGGGCGCCTACCCCGTGCGTCGCGACATGAAGCTGCTCGACGCTCTGTCGCAAGCGGGAGGCATTCCGGAGGCGGCGCGGCCTTCGGTTGCTCGGGTGTTGCGCGCCGGCAAGGCCGTGACGGAGGCTGATCTGAACAAGCTCTTGGTGGAGGGTGACCTCTCCCAGAACGTGGCGCTCCAGGAAGACGACGTTGTCGTGGTCCCGGCGACTGAAGTGCAGGAGATCATGGTAGTCGGTCGGGTGAAGTCACCCGGCGTGTTCAACTGGAGCCCTGGAGTTCGCGTGCTTGAAGCGCTCTCGCAGGCCGGCGGGGTTGTGGAGGGTGCGAACGCTGAGCATACGCTGATTCTGCGCGAGGGGAAGAGCCTCGCCTGCGACTTGCGGCGCTTGCTTGAGGACGGGGCGACCGACCAGAATCTGGAGTTGAAGCCGGGAGACGTGGTGGTCGTCAACGGCAAGGACGCCCGCGAACCGGAAGTGGCTGTGGTCGGCCAGGTGGAGAAGCCGGGCGTGTACCCAATTCGCGAAGGCATTCGCCTCCTCGAGGCGCTCACGTTGGCGGGCGGCCCTCGGGAAAGCGCGGACGTTCGCGCCATCACGATCACCAGGGGTGAGAAGAAGCTGACCTGCGACCTGCAGGCACTCCTGGACGAAGGCAAGACGGAGCAGAACCTCGGCGTGGAGGCGGGCGACATCATCCTCGTC
>PEVN01000346.1 GCA_002779825.1 Armatimonadetes bacterium CG06_land_8_20_14_3_00_66_21
TCGCCCCTTGTGGCCTCCACGTGCGGTTCGCAGGAGGGCTCCGCACGTCGCCTCGGCGATCGTCTCTCGTCTTCAGCTCCTTGCCGCTGGTTAAGCTTCGCTGAAAGGGGGAAGCTCAAGTCACATTTGTGGGGCACTTGGTGCTGAAGGGTGGATGTTAGCCTAACTGGCCCGCCCCGTCAAGCGCCAGCGGCGGCTGACGATCGCCGCCGACAGGAGTCGGCACGTCGCAGAGCGCCACGCTCTGGCACTCCCGGGGTCGCTGCGGAGCCCGGTCATCTGACGGAAGCGCCTCACGCGTTCCGCACCCCGGGGAGGGCTGCTGTTGTTCGTGGACTCCGCTCAGCCTCTCATGTGCCGCGGCCGGCGAACCGGCTCTGCTGCAGGCTGTATCGAGGGCTGGTACTTCTCCCATTGTGACTCGCGTGAAGCGGCCAAGGAAGGCAGGTGGTAGGAGCCGCTACTGTGGCCGCTCTTCACGAGAAGCAAGCGGGTGCCTTCCGCGGTGCCCAGAATGCCCGCCGGGAAAGATCCGACAGCCCCCCGTCGAACCAGTACCGGGCAGGCTATTGTCCCAGAAACGGCGGCTGAATCGGATGAGACGCACACCTGATCGCCGGAGTACAGGCACGGTCATTGCGCTCGCTTCCCTGACGTTGGTGCCCAGCGCAGTAACGGCCGCTGAGGCGGGACCCTCGGCAATCGAGCCAGCCTCGGACAGCCCCTTCGGCGTCGTCTGCCCGTGGCCGGGTGTCAGCAAGGCAGGAATCAAGTGGTGTCGCGTCGGCGCCGGGGCGACGGGCTTCGCCAACTGGCCGCGGGTCGAGACGGAGCCGGGCAAGTTCGACTGGTCGCCGTGCGACAACGACCTGAAGGGCTTCAACGATCCCGAAGGGCTGAGCCTGCTTCCCATCTTCGGCTACACGCCGAAGTGGGCGTCGAAGGACCCGGATGCCGACGACGCCCACGCCTACCCGCCGCGCGATGTCCGCACGTTCTCCCGGTTCGTCTTCGAGATCGTGAGGCGGTACAAGCACCGGGTGAAGGTCTGGGAGGTGTGGAACGAGCCGAACATCGAGTTCCTGCATGGCAGCCTCGCCGAGTATGCCGAGATGGTCAAAGCCGCTGCCATCGCGGCGAAGAAGGCCGACCCGACGTGCCGGATCGCCATGGGCTGCGCCGGGGTGGACTTGGACTTCCTGCGGCGGCTGTACGAGTTCGGCTGCGGGCCGTTCTACGACGTGATGTCGGTCCACCCGTACCAGTGGGGCGCGCGGTTCAACGACGGCTGGATGCTCGACAAGCTGCAGAACTGCCGACGGCTGATGGACGAGTTCGGCGACGCCGGCAAGGAGATCTGGTTGACCGAGCTTGGCTGGAGCTTGTCCGAGGGCGTGACCGCGGAGCAGCAGGCGAACCTGCTGGTCCAGGCGATGGTGACGGCGCTGACGGTGCGCGAGCGGCTGAAGGTAGAGAAGACCTTCTGGTTCTGCATCAAGGACTGGGGCGGGCCGGGGCACGGACTGCTCGACGTGTCCGGGAAGCCGAAGCCGGCGTTCGTGGCGTACACTGCGTTGACGACCGCGCTCGAGGGTGCGCGCTACCTGGGAGCGTGGCAGACCGGCGGCGACGTGCGTGCCCACGTGTTCGACCGCGGCGGCAACCCGGTGCTCGCCCTCTGGAACCCGGCGCCGGAGGGACTGGTGGCAGTGGAGCTGCCGACGAAGGCGGAGAGGCTCCTCGTGCGCGCCGTGACCAACGAACAGCGAGACCTCGCGGTCACCGGCGTGAAGGTGACGTTGGAGGCGGCGCACGCCCCCGTGTTCGTGACGGGCTTCGCGCCGGGCGACCTCGAAGTGGTGCCGGTTGAGAAGGCGCAGACGGAGCCCCCCGTCGCCCAGCCGGGATCGCCGAAGCACGTGTGGCTCTCCGTGGTGCCGCCCGACACCACCCTCCGCCCGTACCTCGTGCTCGACGCGTCCAACGCGTTCCCGGTTCGCGTTCACAACGACAGCGACGGGCGCGCCCAGGGCGAGATTGCGCTCGACCTGCGACTCGGCGACAGGCGCGTTGCCGAAGGAAAGCTGCCGTTCGACGTAGACAAGGGAGCGGTCAAGACCGTTGTCTGGCAGGTTGTCCTGCCCGCACTGCCGGAGAGCGCCGGTGAGTTGGCGACGTTGGTTATCCGCGGCACGGCCGGTCACGAGCTGGACCCCGTCGACTTGCCCGTGCGGTTGACCCGCGGGCGCGCCATCGAGTTCCTGGGCAACAGCTTCACCGAGAGGCAGTACCTCCGCGAAGGCGGGAAGTCGGGCTGCGCCGAGTCGGTCCGGTTCGGCAGCGAGTGGGTGTACCGCTTCGACCTCCGCGACGCGAAGTGGGCTCAGCTTCGTCTCCTCGTCGGCGCCCACATGGCGCAGGAGTGGCACGTCAGCCTGTCGAAGGACGACAAGGCGTGGCAGGAGGCGGCCTCCGGCAAGAGCTGGCCCGACTGGCGGACCGTGGACCTGGCGACCTACGTTCCCTCGCCCGACGAGGGTGCCAAGACAGCCCTCTTCGTGAAGATCCACGGTCAGGACTGCCAGTTGCGCGAGTTGATCCTGGAGACCGAACAGCCGCTGCGACCGAAGCAGGTGAGCGTCTACCAGCAGTCGCCGACAGAGCTGCTGGTGTGGGACGCCCGGCCGGAGCTGGGCCTCGGCATGCACCAGATGCCGGACAACCAAATCGAGCTGGTGCGCAAGTTAGGCGTCCGCTTCGTGCGGCACACGCTGTACTGGAACCAGGTCGAGACCACGGCCGAAGCAGGGAAGTACGACGCCGGGCAACTGGCGCAGTGGGACGACCTCGTCCAGCGCTGCGAGAAACAGGGCGTGATCCTGGTGGTGGTGGTCCATGGCAACCCGCCGGGAGTGAGCTTCGCGAACCGGCAACAAGGCTACCGGCGCTTCGCGGCCTTCATGGCGGACATGGCGAAGCGCTACCCGCAAGTCCGCTACTGGGAACTGTGGAACGAGATGGACGTGGCCTTCACTGACCTGTTCGGCGCGCAGAACGGGGTGCCGCTGCGCGAGCGTGGCCGGATGTATGCCGACATGCTCAAGCTCGCCTATCCCGCCCTCAAGGCAGCCAACTCCGATGCCTACGTGCTCGTCGGCGGCATGACCGACACCGACGAGTTCCCGCGCGGGCTCTACGAAGGCGGCGGGCGCGACTACTTCGACGTAATGAGCATCCATACCTACGGCGTGCCTGTCATGTGGTCGTTCTCCGCCCGCGGGCAGCGCGTTCGGCGGATCATGGACGAGTCCGGCGACGGCGGAAAGCCGCTGTGGAACACCGAGTTCGGCATCGACGCCGGCAACTTCGTCGGCGCGTGGGGCTACCCGCACGCCTGGACCCCGCCGCAAAAGGACCACGAGTTCTTCGACGCCGAGCAGGGTCGCCAGTGGCAGTCCTGCCTCGAGAAGAACCAGGAACTCGGCCGCTACGCCAAAGCCCTGCCCTACCAGTTCCAGGCCGGAAACGAGCGCGACGACGACAAGCACCTCAGAGAGCGCGCCCAACTCCCCCTGGGAATGACCCTCGACGACTACGGCTTCGGCCTCGTCCGCAGCGACGGCCTGACCCCCCGCCCCACCTACGACTGGCTGCTCGAACAGCAGCTCAATCGGCCCATTCAGCAGGCGCCGACCTTCACGACAGACGTGCGATTCCCGCCGAAGACCAAGGTGATCCCGGTGGGCTACGAGTACCACTGGGAAGGCGACGAACTCCTCATCCGGAACGTGAAGGTGGACAGCGCCTTCCCGACGCGGGTGCGGTTGAGGGCGGAGTCGGGCCGGTAGGCGGCGTGGTGCGCAGGTCTTCCCAAACGCTTCGCGTCTGCGCGCGCACCCGCTACGCCATCAGCAGCTTCTCCGCCCAACCCGAAAACCGCTCGAAGTGCTTCCGCATCCGTTCCACGTCACGGCGGGTGTAGATCTCTCCGCTGTACGAGACACGGCTCTTCTCGAGAAGCAGACTGCGCAACTGGCAGAGGGCGCGCTTCGAGTCTTCGTCGCTGAGAACTATGGCCTGCAGAAGTGCCGTCGCCTGCCCGTGGTCTTCGCCAGCGCTCTTGGTGCCCGCCAGTCGTACCGTGAGGGCGTCGGTCAGAGCGATGGCGGCATGCACCAGCAGGACGCCGGCAGCGTTCCAGTACTCGAACTCGCGGGCCAGTTCGGCCGCTTCCGCAAAGCTGCGCCCGACCCGCGCGAAGTCCAGCCACTTGGTCTTGTCAACCGTTTGTCTACTTGCGCCGCGAGCCACGGATCACCTCCCCGAGGTCGCCCCCCACGAGGGTTACCCCTTCCCGGAGAAGCGCACTGAGTAGCGGGTCCTCGCGCCGTGCCCGCTGACGGACCTCGTACCGGGTCTCGACGAGGGGGGTTGCCCGGACCCCAAAGCGGCGACCAATGTCAGCAGCCAGGTCCGCGGCGGCTTCCTGCATGGCGGTGCGCCGCTTCCCTGCGGGCACGATCACAAACAGGTCGAGGTCGCTGTCGGGCGATTCCTCGTGCCGAGCGGCACTGCCGAACAGAACCACGGTCGCGTCGGTGCCGGTGAACGCCGTTCGGACAACCTCCAGTAGCTGCGCGTAGACCTCACGCTCGCGGAGCAGTAGCGGCCGGATCAACTCCGTCACGAGCATGTTGCTTGTGTTGAGCCGGAGAAGCTGTGTCTTGCCGCTGCCCAGCCGCTCAATGACTCCGCAGTCTTCGAGTCGACTGAGCGCGCGGCCTGCCGCCACATGACTGACCCCGGCCGTCCGGCCCACCTCCCGGCCGCTCATGCCTTGGGCCGAGTCGAGCAGCGCGCGCAGGATAGCCACATGGCTTGGCGCCGCGAAGATCTCATCGAGTGGACGGCGGAAGAAGCCGCTGGTCTGCGCCATAGCAGGGGTGTCACACCTGTCAACTTATGTGGACAGGTGGCAACATAAGTTAGCACAGTCTACCTCGTCCGCAGGTGGGGGACAAGCGCGGGCTGTTGGGCGCCGGTGGGCTTGCTCGACTTGGGCAATCAACCTGGCCGCTCGTATTCGTCGTTGCGCGTCGAGTGGGCGAAGACAGCGCCTGACGTGATCTACACGCGCGTGCAGTTGCGCAAACAAGGAGAGACCGCGTGGCGGTCTGCCTGCTTCACGCAGTCGCCGGGGCTGGTGCTCGGGTTGGAGCCGGACGCGACGTATGAGGTGCTCGTGGATGCGCGGGCCACCGGGCCGGACTATGGCGGCGTGTTTGCTGAAGACTATGTGGCTGGGCTGCGCAAAATGCGCGCGGCAGCAGACGCGGCCTCACCGAAGATCGCCCTGGTCGGTCCCACCTTCGGCGGTGAGCTTGAGGGACCCGGTTCAGACTACCTTGAGGCCTGCTACCGCGCCGGCATGAGAGGGCTGCTACAAGCGCTGGACCTGCATCCCTATGTCAAGTACGCTACGCCCACGCCGCCGGGCGGTCACCCGGGCGGCCCCGAAGGTGTGCTCCACAGCCTGGAACGCGCCCGCGAGGTGCTCGCCCGGAACGGTGAGGCGGAGCTGCCCATCACGGTCAGTGAGTGCGGCCACCCGACTTCTGAGGGCGAGTGGTTCATGCCGCCCGTCACCTACGCGCAGCAAGCCCAGCGGATCGTCCGCACGCACCTGCTCCTGATCGGCGCCGGCGTCCGGCGGATCTGGTTCTACGCGTTCCAAGACGAGGGCACCGACCGCAGGAACCCGGAGCACAACTTCGGGCTTGTGGACTGGCACGGCAAGCCCAAGCCGGCATACCACGCGTACAAGGCGATGGTCGCGCTGCTGGGCCGAACCAAGTGTGAGGGACTCCAGCCGGACGCAAAGCCGCCCGTCTACGCCGTCCGCTTCCGAGACGGAAACAGCTTCCTCACCGCGCTGTGGGACAGCGGCGGCGAGAGCGAAGTCCTCGTCAGTGCGAAGGGCGGCGCCACCGCAACGTTCGACCTGTTCGGCAAGCCGGTGTCGCTCCCGGGGACCAACGCTGGTCGGCAGAGGTTCGTCGCCACAGAGAGCGCCCTCTACCTGCGCTCTGCAGCTCCTCTTCGGCTCGTTTCGCAGCGTCGACTCAGCCCGCCCGTCGAGCCGCAGGTGCAGATGGAGCTCCATCCGAGCACAGTCTCTTTCGCGCCCGGCGCCACGCGTTCGTGGGAGTGCCGCGTGCAGAGCGAATTCGACGTGCCCGTGGAGGTCCGCCTCTCCTGTTCGGCCCCCTGGGGTGGACAGGCGCAGTGCGCAGCGTTGACGCTCCCACCGCACGGGAGCGACATCGCCAACCTCATCCTCACCGCCCCCGCTGACGCCAAGAGGCAGCTCGTCTCGGGGGACGCGAAGTGTGCGTACCGGCCCCGCGGCGACGCAGGGGAATGGCGGGTGTTGCGGCGGGCGGTGTTCTTCGAGGTTGGCGTCCCGCAAACGATGATGGCCCGCCCGAACGTCGAATAGTGATCGGCCCTGCTGCCGCGAAGGGATCTCCTCATGGCAAACCGCACGACTGCTCGGCAAACGCCTCTGCGGGAACACGAGGTGCCAGGCCGCGTCGCCGACTACGGATCGCTGGTTGGGGCGATCTCCGCCGTCCATACCCAGTCCCAACGCCGGGCCGCCCAGGCGGTCAATGTCAGCCTGACTCTGCGGAACTGGCTGATCGGGTACCACCTCGTGGAGTACGAACAACACGGGAGCGATCGGGCCGAGTATGGGGAGCGGTTGCTGGACATGTTGGCGAGGGACTTGCGCAAGTGTCTCGGGCGCGGCTTCGGCCGTCGCAACCTCTTCCTGTTCCGGGGCTTCTACCTCCAGTACCCAATCGTGCAATCAGTGATTGCACAATCTGGCGTCGTGCTCCCTTCGCCGCCGAGTGTGCAACCCAAGCCCCTCGACTGGCAGGACGAGGCGTACTTCGCCCGCCTGTTCCAGGCGCTGACTTGGACCCACCTGATGGAGCTGACTCGCCTCGACGATCCCCTGAAGCGGGCGTTCTACGAGGTGAGGGCAGACGTGGCGAAATGTGCCGTGACACGATCGACGACGCTGACCATCCTGATGCTGGTTCCGTATCTTGCCCGCACGGCTGTGGTGGCGGCTCCGCGGGAGAAGGAGTCTGTCCCGTTGGGCCGCGAGCTGAGTAACCCGCGCGACGCCGTGCAAGGAAAGCGCTTCCCTCCCCGTCAGCCATTCCCCGAGCTCAGCGACTTCCTCGGCGCCGTCAACGTTGGCGGGCCCGACTGGCGCCGGTACGGCTTGGGCTGGTGCCGGCATGACTTCTCGTGGGGCGCCCTCGAGCCGGAGAACGACCGCTTCGAGTGGGAGAAGTACGACCGGCTGATCGAAGACGCGCACCGGCACGGAGTCCAGATTCTGCCGATTCTGGACTACACCGCGCCCTGGGCGGCCAGCAAGGAGGGCGACGGAGTCTCACCGCCAAAGAACGTCACCGACTGGGAGGACTTCGTCGAGCACGTGGTAGCACGCTACTCGCAGCCGCCGTTCAGCCTCCGCTACTTCCAGGTGTGGAACGAGCCGACGGTGAAGACGGGCTTCTGGCACGGCGAGTCGGACGACGAGTTCTTTGAGAAGGTCTACCTGCCCGCGGCGAAGATCCTTAAGCGCAACGACTGCCAGGTGGTCTTCGGCGGGTGGCCGTGCAGCGACTCGATTGAGCACTTCTGCGAGCTGCTCGACAAGCATGAAGCCTGGCGTTGGACCGACATCCTCGACGTCCACTACTTCGAGCTCTCCGCCTGGCAGGCGCTTTACGACCGCTACGTGAAGCCGGGCAAGTGCCGCGGGATCTGGCAGACCGAGATCGGCTACCACCCGTTCCCCGGCTACCTGCCCAACTGCTACCTCCGCGCCCTGCACTTCGGGCTACGCACCGGGTGGAACTTCCGCGACCAGTACAAGCTGTTCTGGTACGCGTTCTGGGGCGCCGGCCCCGACGCGCCCAAGTGCCTGACCAGCAACGGCCCCGACGGCCAGCGAGTGCCCAGCGAACACGGCAAGCGGCTGCTGGTCCTGAACCAGGTGTTGGGCGGCGGCGCCCTGGCCGCGTTTTCGGATTTCGCCGCCGAACCGGCGTTGCCGCCGGCGCTGCAAGAGGAAGTGCCCACGGTCCTTGGCTTCCACGTCGGCGACAGGCGCACCGTCATCGCGCTGCTGCTCGACGCGGCAACCAGGCAGCAGCACCCCACCGTCCGGCTCGACCTCCGCCTCCCCCGCACGCCCCGTCAGGTCACGTTGATCACCGCAGCCGGCAAGCGCCGCGAGCTGCCCGCGCAACAGCGCGACGGCCACGCCCTGGTCGGCGTGCCGATTGGCGAGGTACCGTTGGAGTTGGCACGGAACTGGGGGAAAAGGTGGGAGGTGGCGACGGCGTATGTCGTCTTCGAGTAGGGTTATGTTTTGACTCCCGGGTGAGGTGATCGACCATGTCCTTGAAACGCAGAGCACTCTGCTTGACCTGCCCCGCAGCAGTGCTGATCGTCGCAGTCGCTTTCGGGGCTGAAGACAACGGCGCGGTGTTCCTCTCCTTCGAGGATCAAGCTGACCTGCCCAAGGTCGAGGCGTCTCGCGCCCGGGTCGAGCTGTCGACCGAGCACGCCACGGCGGGAAGCCGCTCGCTGAAGGTGACCGACGAGGTCGGTCCCTACCCGACCGTCGGCTTCAAGCTTGGCTGCGCGTTCGACAACGCCGACTGGACGCAGTATGAGGCACTGGCGTTCGACTTGTACAACCCGCAACAGGACGGCGTTGGGCTGTACCTCGAAGTGTTTGACGGCACCGGCGCGCGGCGGACAGTCACGTGCCCAATCCGGCATCAGGGCGAGGCGCGGCTGAGGACTACACCGGTGGGTCTGAAGCTGAAGACCAACGGCCTGCTGCTGACCGGCACCAACTTGGGCATGGTGCAGACGTGGGATCAGGATATCGACCTCAGCAATGTCACCCGCTTCGTGCTCTTCATGGAAGGGCCGAAGGAGCCGACCACCATCTACCTCGACAACTTCCGCTTCCTGCCCCGCCGCGACGAGCCGTTGCTTGATCGCTTCGGCCAGTACACCCGCCGCGACTGGCCGGGAAAGGTGCACGAAGAGTATGACACGCTGCTGCAGCGATAGCCGGAACCGTACTGCGCCCGGGGCCTGGGCGGCCATCACCCTCCTCGCGGCGGTGTGGGCGCTCACAGCGATCGCCTCCGTCGCAGCGGAGACAGCGCTCCCGCCCATGCACCACGGCGTGGTGTTCTTCTGCCCCGAGCAGCCCGACGAGGCGATTCGGCAACTGGAAACGATCAAGCGCGACGGTTTCGATCTCCTCAAGTTCGCCTCATGGGTGTGGACACTGCCGAAGCCCGGTTCCGACCTGGAGCGGAACGCACAGGCGGTGCTGGACTGGTGCGACCGGAACGACATGGCGTTCTACCTGCTGCACAACATCCAGTACGGGAGCCCGGGCGAAGGCGGCGGTCTGGACGACCAAGTGCTCAGCCCCGAGAAGAGCCTGCCGCTGCTCGAAGACTGGGTGCGAGTGCTGCGCGGGCACCGGTCGGTGGCGGGGGTGATCCTGGGCAACGAAGTGGGGCCGAGCCTCGGCAGCCCTGAGCAGGCCCCCGCGCTCTGGACGCAGTTCCGGCAGTGGTTGGCGCAGGAGCACGGCAGCCCCGGCCAGGTAGATTGCCGCCGCTACGCGCGCCAATGCTTCGCCCGGTTCTACGGGACACTCCTCGACAAGGGCTTGCGGACTGCGTTGGGCGACCTGCTGTACGGCAGCAAGACCAGCCTCGACCCGTTCCTGCATCGCGTTTGTCGCGCCATGTCCGTGACCTGCTGGGACGACGCGCTGGCCCAGCACCCGTTGTGGCGCATCAAGTGCGCCGCCGACACCATCGGCAAGCCGCTGTTCAATGCCGAACTGCACCTCTATCACGACACGTATCAGTTCTTCCCGTCGCCGGAACAGTCGCGGTATCGGTACTTCACCAGCGCCCTGTTGGGCGAGTACCTCACCGCCAGCTTCGCCTGGGGTCAGTGGCAGAAGCCCGAGATCCAGCAAGTGCACGCCGCGACCCCCGGCATCCTGACCGACCTCCGTCGCCTCCAGCAGCCGCTCTGCCGCCTCGCGCAGGCGTACCAGCGGGCCGACCTCGCCGCGCTCGTCAGCGAGAGCAACTACTACCGCCCCGGAATCGACGACGAACAGCGGCACCCGCTGGCGTTGCTCTACGCCCACCTGAGCGCCTTGGGACGGCCCTGGCGGTACCTGCTGGAAAACGACCTCGACACGATGACCGGCGGCACACTGGTCGTCTGGTCGGACCAACTCACCCCTGCAGTGGCGACCACGCTGACTGAGCTGCCGGCCGCGGTACAGATACTCGCCGTCGGCGCCCTGCCGACCAGCGACGAGTACGCCCGGCCCCTGCCCGCCGCCACCCAACGCGCCCTCAAAGCCCGCCTGCGTGTCATGCCCCTCGCGCAGCTCGCCAGCACACTCACGCCAGCGCCCAACCTCCCCGACGAGTACCGCAGCGTCGGCACAGTCGCCTACAAGTGGTGGAGCCAGGAGCGCGGCCACTTCCAGTACGCGGTACCGTACTGCCTGCTGGAGGTGCGACAAACCGCCACCGCGGAGGGGACGCTGGTGGCAGTGGTGAACAACACAACCGAACCGCAAGCCGCGCCGCCGCCTTGGCCTGCGCAGGCGAAGGTCGAGGAGCTTACCGGTGCTCGGGAGACCGACGGCTTACAGCGTCTCACGCTTCGTCCGTTGGAGGTCAGGGTGTTCGCGGTGAAGCCGGACCGCTGAGCGAGGACAGGCGACCGTGATGGGTGGGCACAGGGATCTGCGAGGCATGCCTATCCCCTCTCGGATGGAGTACACTCCTGCCCACTTCGCGGCCCGAAGGCGTTGGCAGCCCGTCTTTCTGCCGAGCGACCGGTGAGGAGAACGAGAGGCGACTAGCCCTCAAGCAAGCGCGGTATCCAAGCAAGCAAATGCCCCAGGAAAGTGAAAGGCCCTATTC
>PEVN01000287.1 GCA_002779825.1 Armatimonadetes bacterium CG06_land_8_20_14_3_00_66_21
CCAGCCCATTCGCGCCGCTGGCGAAGGCTTTTTTTCTGTCTGGCCCGGAGGTGCGCGGCCGAGGCTGCGGCATGTTGTCGCGTGACAAACGCCGGGTTTTCGGTGAAACTCTGGGAAGCCCGGAACCACCGACAAGGAGCTTCACATGAAGAAAGGCATCTGCCTGGGCTGTCTGCCCGGGAACCTGACCGAAGAGAACCGGTTCAAGCTCGCCAAGGACGCCGGCTTTGACGGCGTCGAGCTGCACGGCGCGGACGATGACGATACCGTCAAGCGACAGAAGGATCTTGCCGACAAGGCCGGCGTGGAGATCCCGTCCATCATGGGGCATCTTCACTGGCAGTTTCCCCTGTCCAGCCCGGACCCGGAGGTACGGAAGAAGTGCTTCGACGGGTTCGCCACGAGTCTTCGCCACGCCGCGATGGTCGGCGCCGACACCGTGCTCTGCGTCCCGGCTGTCGTCTCGCCGGACGTCACTTACGAGGAGGCCTACGAGCGCTCGCAGGCGGAGATTCGCGAACTGGCGAAGGTGGCTGAGGAGCACCGGGTCGCGCTCGCCATCGAGAACGTCTGGAACAAGTTCCTGCTCTCGCCGCTGGAGTTCAAGCAGTACATTGACGAAGTCGGCAGCCCCTTCGTGAAGGCGTACTTCGACTGCGGCAACATCTGCCTGTATGGCTACCCGCAGCAGTGGATCCGCACCCTCGGCGGTCGGCTGGCCAAGATGCACGTGAAGGGATTCAGCGGCTACCCGAACGTCGGCTTCCCGCAGACGCTCAAGAGTGACGTGCCGTGGGCGGCGTGCCGCGAGGCGTGGCAGGCTCTCGGCTACGACGACTATCTGATCGTTGAGATCGGCGCCCGGCCGGACGACCCCGAGCAGAGCATTCGCGAGTACAGCCAGGAACTCGACGCGATCATTGCGGGCGAGCTGTAGCGCTCCCGAAGTCCGAGCCGCGAAGGTGACAGAGCGGTCACCCCGTGCTGACCGCTCTGTCGCCTTCGCGGCTCGGCTTCCTGTTCCGACAGGAGGCAACGAGATGATGCAAACGGTTCGCGAGTTGTTCGACCTCTCCGGGAGAGTCGCCCTGGTCACCGGTGGTGCCGGCTGGCTCGGCACGGCGATGTGTGAGGCATTGGCGGAGAGCGGCGCCCGGGTGGCTGTTGCCTCCCGCAATGTGGCGAAGTGCCGCGCGTTGGCAGAGCGTCTGCCGGGAGGTGGGCACTTGGCGCTGGCGCTGGACGTGCAGAGCGAGGGGTCCATCCGTTCGGTGGTGGACGAAGTAGCGGAGACAGCAGGCCGCTTCGACATTCTGGTCAACAACGCCTACAACGGCAGGGCGCCCGGGATCGACGAGGCGACGGCAGCCGACTTCCAGGTGTCGTTCATGGGCGGGCTGACCAGCTACTTCGTTGCCGCGCAGCAGGCGCGCACGCACATGCTCCAGGTCGGCGGTGGCTCGATCCTCAACATTGCCAGCATGTACGGCATGGTGGCGAGCTATCCTGACGCCTACGTCGGCTTTGACATCAACAGCCCGCCGACGTACCACGCCCTCAAAGGCGGCGTGATCCACCTGACCCGGCACTTGGCGGTCTACTGGGCGAAGGACAGAATCCGCGTCAACGCCGTCAGCCCAGGTCCGTTCCCGCCCGACCGGGTGTCGGCGGCAGAGCCGGACTTCGTCGAGCGCCTCAAGACCAAATGCCCGACCGGTCGGATGGGCACACCCGAAGAGGTAAAAGGCGCGGCAGTGTACCTCGCCTCCGAGGCAAGCTCCTACGTCACCGGCCACAACCTCGTGATCGACGGCGGCTGGACGGCGTGGTGAGAGGGACGCAGATCAACGTAGATCACACAGCTCCTTGGCCCCGAGGAGCTGTGCTTCTCCCCGCTGACCTGCGTCCCAGTACCGTTCAGCGGCTGACGCTTCTCAGGTAGTCGAGCGACGCCAGCAGCCCGCAGCGGTTGCCGTCTTCATCGTCCATGTAGACGCCATCTTCCAGCTCGATGCTGAAGACCGGGTCTCTGCCCAAGGCGAGCAGGTCGGTGACGATGGAGCGCCAGTCGACCACGCCGTAGCCCGGGATGCAGTACCGCCACCAACCTTCACTGCACTTGAACGCGGGGGCGCTGAAGGACAGCGGCATCTGTCCGGTTAGGTAGAGCACTTCGTCGTCGAACGCGGTGTCCTTTGCGTGGACGTGGTGGACGCGGTCGCCGAACTCGCGGAGCACGCGGAGGTAGTCGATGCCCAGCCGCGCCATGTGTGACGGGTCATAGCAGAGGCCGAGTGCGTTGGCGGGGACGACTGCGAACATCGCCCGCCACTGTTCGGGCGTGGTGCCCAGCGTGGGGTACTCCGGCGCCGGGCCGGGCCACGGCTCCATTGCCAGGTTGATGCCCAGCGACTCGCAGTGCTCCACGATCTCGGGGGCGACGGTCTTCCAGATCTCGAAGGTCTTCGCGCGCGGAGCGGTCCTGTCGACCGGGACGAAGCAGGCGAAGAACGTCTTCAGCCCAAGCGCTGCCGCTTGAGATAGCTCCTCTTTGAGGGAGGCTGCCGCCTCCGTCCGCGCGCCTTCGTCTTCCGTCAATAACCCGCCGAGGGAGGGGCAGTCGAAGCTACCGGGCACCAGCCCGGCTTCGTCCAACGCCTTCTTCTGGTTTGCGTCCGGGGCAGTCAGGTCCAGCGAGTCAAAGTCGTTCTCGCCCAACCACTGCGCCAACGCGTTGAAGTCACGGTTCAGATGCAAGGGACCAGGACGAACGCCGATCTTCATGGGAATGAGGTTCCTTTTGGGACTGCGCTGTCGGGAAGCAGACCGATTCAGCGGCCACGCACGAGCGCTCGATCATAGCGCAGAATCAGCAAGTGCGCCAGTGTCAGGACATTGGTCTTGCGGTGCGCTGTCCGTTCCTGTTGGCGGCTTCAGCCCGCAGTCGGGCTGCTCGTCACCGTGCCTGGTAGGCTTGCAGTGCTGGGTGCCCCAACACCGAGGCGAGCAGCCGCCACGCTTCTCGACACCGGTCGGACGTTAGGAACGGCGCGAAGCCAAAGTCCAGGTACATCTGGATCGCTCGGGCGCTGGTTGTCTGCGTGGCGAGGTAGGCCCGGTCGTGAGATTGCGCGAGGCGCTCCATGGCGGCGGCCATGAGTGGCTTCGCCAGCTTCCTGCCCTGGTACTCAAGAACGATGCCGACCCAGTGGATCCTACCGTACTCCTCGCCGTGGAAGTCGCCGCTGTACCAGGCGGTGGTTGTGCCAATCGCGCGGCCAGCCGCGTCCTCCAGGAACAGGCACCGGCTCTCCATCTTTCCCCGGTAGGCCCCGAACTCCTTCTCAAAGTGTGCCAGCGCCCGCTCGACCGTCGGGAACTCGGCCACGGCTGTCTCGATCTCGGCCCAGAGGCGCTCCTCACCGCGCCGGTAGCGGCGTAGTCGGTACCCGGTCGGGAGGGCGAAGGAGGGCAAGTCCGTCAGCGTTTCCCTGACCATCGCGACTGGAATGTGTTCGAGCTCCTCTTCCTGCCGTGGGGTCAGGATCATTGTCGAGCCTCCGTTGTGGTCTTCCGAACGTCCGCCGTAAGAGGGAGAGCACGCGGTCCCCGGCGAACAATGGGACTGCGAGGCGGCGCTGGCCAAAGCCGGCAACCGGTTTGCACCGCAGAAGGATACCCCGAGAGACCCGTCAGAACCACCCGGACGGAGCGAGGCCCTCGCCGATGCGGAGTGAGCTTTGGAGGAAATGGATGCCCAAAATCGACAGCATCGACAAAGTGATGATCATTGGCTCGGGCCCGATTGTCATCGGGCAGGCGTGCGAGTTCGACTATTCGGGCACCCAGGCGTGCAAGGCATTGCGCGCGCTGGGCTACAAGATCGTGTTAGTCAACTCAAACCCCGCGACCATCATGACCGACCCCGGGATGGCGGACGCGACATACATTGAGCCGTTGACCGTGGAGTCCATGGAACGGATCATCGCCAAAGAGCGCCCCGAGGCGCTGCTGCCCAACCTTGGCGGCCAGTCGGGGCTGAACCTGTCTTCGGAGTTGCACAAGGCAGGCATCCTCGACAAGTACGGCGTGCAGGTCATCGGGGTGAAGATCGATGCCATTGAGCGGGGCGAAGACCGGACCGCCTTCAAGAACACC